>DATHTR010000059.1:0-9163 GCA_035463095.1 Candidatus Angelobacter sp.
GACGATCGACTCGATCGTTGACGGCTCCTTCGCGCGAACCGTGGTGACCGGCTCGGACGGCGCCATCGGTGTGAACGGCCCCAACGGCACCGTCTGCACCTTCACCGAGACGGCTGCGCCCAGCGGCTACCTGCCACCGGCCCCGCCCGCGAACAGCACCACGCTGACCATCCAGGGCGG
The DNA here is from genome assembly GCA_035463095.1 of Candidatus Angelobacter sp. Classification (GTDB taxonomy): domain Bacteria; phylum Chloroflexota; class Limnocylindria; order QHBO01; family QHBO01; genus JACDBZ01. The sequence continues at coordinate 181 of DATHTR010000059.1, forward strand.
CGGCGAGCAGGCGTCCCACACCTTCGTCAACACGCGCGCCCTGCCGAACGTGTCCGTCACGAAGTCGGCGTCGCACAGCACGGTGCTGGCACCATTCACAAACCTCGCCTTCACGCTGACGGCCACGAACACCGGCAATGCCGCGGCGGACGGCGTCGTCATCAGCGACCAGGTCGACACCGATCTCGACATCGTGTCGGCGACCTGGGACAACGACCCGGGCACCGCCGGCGGGACGGGCAGCTGCTCGGTGTCCGCCGCGAACCTGGTGACCTGCTCGGTCGGCAGCCTCGCGGCCTCCGACGGCAACACAACCGGCGCCGAGCCGGACGTGGCCACCGCCACCATCACCGTCGACGTCCCGACCGAGGCCTGCGGCACCATCTCGAACGTCGCCACCGTCTCGGCCACCAACGAGGGGACCGCCGAAGCCGCGGACAACACGAGCAACACCGTCAACGTGACGGTGAACTGCCCGGATGCATCGGTGCAGAAGACCGCGACGAGCCCGGTCATCCTCGGGGGCCAGGCGGCCGCGTTCAGCATCACGGTCGGTGGAGGAACTCTCGGGACCGCGAGCGACGTGACCCTGACCGATGTCGTCCCGACCGGCTACAGCTGGACGGTCGGCGGTGCCGATATCGGCGACTGCGGCCTCAGCGCGGGTGACACCCTGACCGGAGGCGCGACCCTCACCTGCAACTTCGGCCCGCTCGACCCGAACGAGACGAAGACCGTCTCGATCAGCGCCAGCACCACGCTGGATTCGTGCGGAGCCGAGATCAGCAATACCGCGACGATCGCCGTCGCGGGCGACACGAACACGGCGAACAATTCGAGCACCGCCACCATCGACGTGGAGTGCCCGGACGTCGCGATCGACAAGTCCGCGTCGTCGCTGTCGATCCTGGCGCCCGATACCCTGATCTATACGCTGCTCGTCACGAACGAGGGCGATGCCACCGCGCACGGCGTGGTGATCCTTGATGACCTCGATGACGATCTGACCATCGTCGGGAACGTCGAGTACGACCTCGGCGATGACGGTTCGACCGACGGGACCTGCGCCGTCTCGGCCGGCAATGTCATTGAGTGCGAGATCGGCGATCTTGCCGCCGGCGCCAGCGTCAGCGTCAGCATCACCGTCCAGGTGTCCGACGCCGCGTGCGCCGACGACCTGGCGAACACCGCCAGCGTCGCGGCCGACAACGAGCCGGCCGGCCTCGGCGAGAACAACCAGGATTCCGTGCAGGTCAGTGTCGACTGCCCCGACGTGTCGGTGACGAAGACGGCCACCGACCCGGACATCAGCAGCACCGAGACCGCGGCCTTCAGCATCACCGTCAACGGTGGCGCGCTGGGGACGGCGAGCGACGTGACGCTGAGCGACATCGTGCCGGCCGGCTTCAGCTGGACCGTCGGCGGGCCCGACATCGAGGACTGCGGCCTCGAAGCCGGTGACGTCCTGGCGGGCGGCTCGGCGCTGAGCTGCAACTTCGGCCCGCTCGGCCCGAATGCCGAGCGCACCATCACTTTGACTGCCGCGACCCTCGCCACGACGTGCGATCTGACGATCTCGAACACGGCGACGGTGAGCGCCGACGGCGACTCGAACGTGACCAACAACTCGAGCACCGCCACGATCGACGTGGAGTGCCCCGAGCTCGAGATCGGCAAGGAGGCGAACGCGGACGTCGTGAGCGCCGGTCAGCCGATCAGCTTCTGGATCACGCTGGGCAATGCCGGTGACGGCACCGCCTTCGACGTCACGCTGACCGATGCCCTGCCGAACGGCGACGGCATCGCGTGGGCCATCGCCGAGCTGTGGGTCCGGGGTGACCAGGTCGACCAGATCGACATCGGCGAGGTCTGCTCGCTGAGCGACGCCCCCGACCAGGAGCTCGACTGCGAGGTCGGCGACCTCGGTACCGGCGAGGGCGTGGCGGTCAAGGTCGAGAGCCAGACCGATGCGAGCTCGTGCGCCGCCTATCCGAATGCGGCCCTCGGATCGGCCTCCAACCACGCCGAGATCGCCTCCCTGATCGCCACGGTGGTGGTCGAATGCCCGGGACTCAACCTGGTGAAGACGGCGGATGCCGATCCGATCCAGGCCGGTGAGACGGCGAGCTACACGATCACCGTGTGGAACACCGGCCCCGGCACGGCCTTCGACGTCCTCGTCGAGGACACGATCCCGGCCGGCTGGACCTTCGACGGGTCGGCCTGCGACGAGCTCGCCAGCTCGACGGAGGGCGGCGACGAAGCCTGGAGCTGCACCATCCATTCGCTCGGCGTGAGCGACATGGCGGGCGGGATCCAGATCCACGTCTCCGGTCCGACCACCCGCGATGACTGCGGGCTGCTGTCGAACACCGCGTTCGCCAGCGCGTCGAACAGCAATGACGAGCTCGACAGCACGGCGACGATCACCGTCACCTGCCCGACGATCGCGCTCGCCAAGGCGAACGACACGGAGGGTCCGGTGCTGCCGGGGTCGACCGTCACCTACACCCTGACGCTGACCGTCGACGACGGCCCGGCGGAGGACGTCGAGGTGGTTGACCTCCTGCCCGATGGCCTCGAGGCCCCGACCAACATCAGCGACGGCGGCGTGTTCGACGCGGTCGCCGGGACGATCACCTGGAGTCTGGGCGATCTCACCGATGGCCAGTACACGTTGAGCTACCAGGCCACGGTCGCCGACGACGTCGAGCACGGTGAGGAGCTCGTCAATGCCGCCGCGGCCACGAGCCCGAACACCCAGTGCCCGGATCTCGAGTCGATCGAGCCCGAGTGCCAGGACACCTCGACGGTGGTCGTGCGCGTGCCGACCCTCGTCCTGGACAAGGAGGCCGACGCGGACCTCATCACGATCACGATCGACGGCGACGAGATCACCGTCGAGCCGGAGGCCGTGACGTGGACGTTGACCTGGACGCTGACCAACGGCCCGGTCACGAACGCGGTGATCAGCGACGAGCTGCCTGCGGGTCTCGTCTACGTCGACGGCAGCGCCAGCGACGGTGGCGCGTACGACGCCGCCACACGGACGATCAGCTGGGCCTTCGCGGAGCTGACCGAGAGCGGCAGCGTGACGTTCCAGACATCGGTCGATCCCGAGACGATCTCGCGGACCGCGCCGACGGTGAACGTCGCGGTGATCGGGTCGGACCAGACGCCCGATGACGAGGGATCCGACGAGGTGCGGGTCACGGTCGAGCAGGAGCTGGGCGGCAATCCGACGCCGACCCCGACTCCACGGCTGCCGGACACGGCCATGGGCCTGAGCCCCGATGGCCGTCCGGTCACCGTACCGGTGGAGCTGCTCGTGGCGCTCTTCCTCGGCTCGCTCTCGATGCTGGCCGTTGCGAATGCCCGCGCAGTGCGGAGCTCGCGCCGCTGACCGATCGCGGGCCGGTGCCGCTCACCGGTCCGCGCATACATCCAGCCCCCTGGCAGGGACGGGGTGGAGGGTGACCTCCACCCCGTCTTCTGACGTCCGGGCCGGCTGCGACGATTTCGATGGGCTCCGGCGACGTTGAAGCTGCCCACCTCCCGGTGCGCCCGGAGTTACGGAGCGGTCGCCGATGGCGACGAGTGTGGGTGCGGCGGTCGCGTCGGCTGTGCCGGCTGGCCGGCAGGAGTCGGCTTCGGCTTCTCGGAGGCCCGTGGCTCCGGGCTCGGGCTCTCGACCGGGCTCGGGCTGGCGAACGGCGTCGAGGAATCCTCGTCGTTGTCGTCGACCATCAGGCTCGAGTGGGGGTGGCTGCTCGACGATCCACGCCCGGGCGGCCCATCCGGCCGTCCGGTCTCGCCGCGGCCTCCCCCGCCGGCCGGACCAGCGCCGGTGTCCACGCCGGAGGGATCGGTGAGCTGTCCGTCGTCGCCGATCGCGTCCCCGAGTGCCGCCTCCACCACGGCACGCGCCCGGTCCGGCAATCGATCGAGGACCGCGGCAAAGAGTGCCAGTCGATCCTCCACGCCTGCCGAGTCGCCGCCGAGGGCGACGACCTTCTCGTAGGCCGCCTCCACGGCGCGAGCATGAGCCGCCACAGCGTGGGAGTCGCCGGTGTCGGCGAGCCGATCGAGCTCCACGATGCGCTCGGCGAGGGCGTGCGCCGCGAGCTCGTCGTGCAGGTGCCCGGGCACGACCCGGTAGCGCAGCTCCTCGACGTCCAGTTTCAAGGTATACAGCACGTCGCCCGGAATCGCGTGCTGCGAGGCGGCCATCGCGCCGGTGACGCTGATCCCGAGCACGAAGCTGGCGACCAGGACCGCGCGCCCGATCCGTGTCATCTCGCGCACGGGCGAGCGGCGCGTGGCCAGCCCTTCGCGAGCGGCCACGTATCGGTTGACCAGGCTGCCTCGCAGGCGGCGGCGGAACAGCGCGTCGGGCTCGAGGTCCGCGCGAATCGCCGCGAGATAGCGCTCGATGGCCTCGTCGGAGATCGGTGCGGGCGGCCGGATGGTGGTGCGGAACAGGCTCATCGAACCGGCCGGTCCAGGTGGCGGCGCAGCGATTCGATGGCGCGGAAGGTGAGCCCCCGGATCGTGCCGGCCTGGCGGCCCATGACCCGCGCCGCCTCCTCCGCCGACAGGCCCGCGGCATAGCGGAGAGCGAGCGCCTCCTGCTGGTCCGGAGTCAAGCGCCGGATCGCCGCGCGGAGCTCCCGGATCTCCTCGTCGTGGAGGGCGTGATCCTCGAGCTGCAGCCGGTCCATCGGCTCCGCGATGGCGCCGAGCGGCTCGACCGGCCGCAACCGCCGCTGATGGTCGATGACGGCGTTGCGCGCGATTCGGAATGCCCACGCGGCGAACGGCTTGCCATTGTGGCGGTAGCGCGGCAGCGCACCGACCATCCGCTCGAAGACGAGCTGGGTCACGTCCTCCGCATCCTCGCGACGCCGGATCCGCACCGCCACGTAGCGATAGATGGGATCGATGAGCGCGTCGTACAGGCGCCCCAGCGCCTCGGTATCCCCGTCGGTGGCGGCCTTCGCCAGCTCGTCGACGGAGGCGTCCTCGCCGATGCGTGACGAGACGCCGGTCCGAGCGCGGCGCGCGCCATCGACGAGCGTCGGTCGGAGGGTCGCGCTGAAGGGGCGGTCGGGCATCGGGCAGCGACGTCTGGCTCGGGTTCGATCGCACCGTACCACCCGTGGGCGTGCCGGAACAGCCCTCGGCGGTGCGCAGGTGCACCGCATCGGCCGTCAGATGATGGCGAGCTCCCGGCCCACCCGCTCGAAGGCCTGCAGGCAGGTGTCGAGCTCATCCCGCGAATGCTCGGCGGTGACGATCGTCCGGACCCGACTCTTGTCCTCCGGCACGGTCGGGAAACCGATGCCCATTGCGAACACGCCCTCCTCGAAGAGCCGATCGCTGAACCGATGCGCCAGGGCGCCGGCCCCCACGATGACCGGGGTGATGGGCGTCTCGGAGTGGCCCGTGTCGAAGCCGAGGCGCTCGAGACCGGCCTTGAAGTGCCGCGCGTTCTCCCACAGCCGCTCGATGAGCTCCGGCTCATCCTCCAGCACCTCGATCGCCGCGATGCATGCCGCCGCCACCGCCGGTGGGTGAGAGGTGGAGAAGAGGAACGGGCGCGCCCTGTGCTCGAGGACGGTGCGCAGGCTCTGCGGGCCGGCGACGTAGCCGCCGAGCACGCCGATCGCCTTGCTCAACGTCCCGACCTGGACGTGGACCCGTCCGTTGAGGTCGAAGTGATCCACGCTCCCCCGCCCGTTCCGTCCGAGCACTCCGGAGCTGTGCGCGTCGTCGACATAGACGATCGCCTCGTGCTCCTCGGCGAGCGCCACGATCTCCGGCAGCTTGGCGATGTCGCCGTCCATGCTGAACACGCCGTCGGTGATGAGCAGGATGGTGCCGGTCGCATCGGCCGCGCGAACCTCGCGCAGGGCCTGCGCGAGGGCGTCCATGTCCGCGTGCGGGAAGATCTTGCGCGTCGCCTTCGTGAGGCGTATGCCGTCGATGATGCTGGCGTGGTTCAGGGCGTCGGACACGATCGTCGCGCCCTCCGGCGCCAGGATCGGGATGACGCCGGTGTTGCAGGTGAAGCCGGACTGGAAGGTCAGCGTGGCCTCGACGTGCTTGAACGTCGCGAGCTTCGCCTCGAGCTCCTCGTGGAGGCTCATGGTGCCGGCGATCGTCCGGACCGCCCCGGAGCCCGCGCCGAATCTCTCGACCGCGCGTAGCGCCGCCTGCCGCAGCTTCGGGTGCGTGTTCAGGCCGAGGTAGTTATTCGAACTGAGCGTGATGACCTCACGACCATCGATGACGCATCGGCTCTTCTGCTCGCTCTCCACCACCCGCAGCCGCCGGTACAGGCCCTTCGCCTTGAGCTCCTCGATCTCGGCGTCCAGGAAGGCCATCGGGTTGCGCGCCCGGGCATCGGTGCTGGTCATGCGGACAGGATAGTGGTGCGCAGCGCTCCGCCGGCGTGTCTGCGTGGTAACGGTCTCACCGGGACGCTTCGCTCTGTCGCGGCGGGGAAGTGGAGGCGTATCTGCCGCTCCCGGAACGAATATGACGCGAAACACCCGCCGATCCGCCGGGCATCGGCCCAAGCGCCCGTCAGAGACCGTTACGCGCTCACCCGGACCCGGGACGGGGACGCACCCGCTCTCGTCCCGCCACCCACGTCCGCCTCGCCGTTCGCTGGGAGGTGACCCACACGAGGACACGACGATCGGTCGCGAGGGCGCCCTGACCAAGACGCCGAACGGCAAAAGACTCGAAGAGTGCGGCATGCGCACGAACGATCTTCCGGTTGGAGGCGGTGCCGGCGACCGCGAGCGCGGTGATCCGACGGTCGATGGCCCAGCCGCGCCGGCGGGCGATGGCCGGGACAAGGCGCTCGCGGACGTTCAGGCTGCCGAGCAGCTCCTGCAGATCCAGGAGCAGCGTCTTCACCTCGACGATGACAACGGTCCGCGTGCGCGGGTCGTACGCCAGCAGGTCGATCCTTCCCCGCTCTCCCCACTCGCTGAAGCTGGCCTCCGCCTCGACCTGAAGCCCGGACCGACGAAGCCAGTCGGCCAGCACGTCGACGATGGCGGCGTGCTCCTCGTCGGCCAACCGAGCCAACTGGCCCGTGCGTCCCAGGAGGCGAATGTCCAGCCGCAGATCCAGGGCGGCCGCGTGTCGATCAAGCATCGCCAGCGAGTTGACCATGCCCCGCTCATGCCGAGCGATGACCGAGGCCGATATCCGCGCCCGCGACGCCACGTCGGATTGGCGCCACTCGCGGCGGATCCGGACCATCCGCAACAGCCGCCCGATGCCGACGAATCGCATCCCGGCATGCTGACGCTCACGGGTTCCCCGCCGATTAGCGGTGGCTTACCGACGGCCGGCGAGCAGCCGGGTCGCACGTTCGCGGTTACCTGCCTCCCGCGGACGCCTGTCCACGGCCCGACCGCACTTCGCACGGTAGCTGGTCGCGGTGGGACAGGTACGCACCAAACCGCCCCCATCCGGGGACGCGCTCCGGCACACGCGTCCGCCAGCGACCGTTAAGCCCCGACGCGCCGAACAGCTCAACGCTGGGGCAGCAGGACCACCTTGCCGGCGTGCCGCGACGCGATGAGGTCGAACGCCTCCGACCATCGGTCGAGCGGGAGGCGGTGGGTGATGATCGGCGAGACGTCGAGCCCGCCGCGCAGGAGCGATTGCGTCTGGTCCCAGGTCTCGTAGATGCGACGGCCGAAGATGCCGTGCAGGCGCAGCCCCTTCATGATCACGAGCTCGGAGAGGTCGACGGTCGGCGGCTCGCCGAAGATGCCGAGCAGGCTGATCGAGCCGCCGCGGGTGACCGCCCGGAGCGCCTGGTCAAGGGCCGGGCCGGCGCCGCTCATCTCGAGCACGACCTCAACGCCGTCCCCGCCGGTTGCCTGAGCGATGCGCTCCTCCGTCGCGGGATCGGCCGCGTCGAGCACGAGATCCGCCCCCATCGTCCGCGCCAGCTCGAGCCGATACGCCTCGGTGTCGGTCGCGATCACCAGCGCAGCTCCCGCGGCCTTGGCAATCCCCACCGCACAAAGGCCGATCGGGCCGCAGCCGGTGACCAGCACGCTGCGGCCCTCGATCGGCTCGGCGAAGGCGGCATGGACGGCATTTCCCATCGGCTCCTGGAGGGCGACGACCGCGGGATCCAACCCGTTGGACTCGATCGCGTTCGCCTCGGGAATCACGACGTACTCGGCGAATCCGCCGTCGACGTGGACTCCGATGACCTTCAGGTTCGCACACAGGTGCATCTGCCCCCGGCGGCATTGGGCACAGGTCCAGTCGACGATGTGCGATTCGACGCCGACGAGGTCGCCTTCGGTCACGCGCGTCACGCCGGGCCCGATGGCCGCCACGGTCCCGGCCAGCTCGTGGCCCAGGATCCTCGGCGGGACGAGATTCTCCTGGGCCCACTCGTCCCAGGTGAAGAGGTGGTAGTCGGTCCCGCAGATGCTCGCGGCGCTCATCCGAAGCAGGACCTGACCGTCGCCCGGCGCTGGCATCGGCCGCTCGACGAGCTCCAGGCCGGCGCCGGGACGCACCTTCGCCAGCGCGCGCATCGACTCCCGCATCAGCGCCGCTCCTGCAGAACGCCGAGCCCGGCCGCGGTGGCGTGGTCGTGGACGCGCGGGGTCGCGTCCACCACCGGGTTCTCGATGGCGCCGATGCCCTCGATCTCGCAGCGCATGACGTCGCCGTCGGCCAGGTACCGCGGTGGCGACTGGTAGTGCCCCACGCCCGCCGGGGTGCCGGTGGCGATCACGTCGCCCGGCTCGAGGGTGATGGTCCGCGACGCGAAGGCGACGATCGTGAACACGTCGAACACCATCTCGGCAGTCGTCGAATCCTGCCAGGTCTCGCCGTTCACCGACGACCGCATCCGCAGCGCGCTCGGGTCACCGATCTCGTCCGCGGTGACGACGACCGGGCCCATCGGCGCGAAGCCGTCGGAGCCCTTGGC
>DATHTR010000060.1:0-47962 GCA_035463095.1 Candidatus Angelobacter sp.
CATCGGCCACAGCTCGGCCATCGGCTTCATCTCGAAGCTCGACCTCACCGGCCGCGTGCTGCGAGCCGTCATCGGAGCGGAGTGATGGATCTCGCCGAGCTTCGCCGCCGCCGCGGGTACGCGATGGCCCTGGCGGCCTTCACCATCCTGGCCGCCCTTACGGCCGTGGGCTGGATCAACGCGCTGTCGTTCGCCGCCGTAGGATTCGGTGACCGCCCCGGCCCGGAACTCGTCAACATCATCTACGACGTGGGCGGGGGACTGACCTTCGCGCTCGTCGGATTTGCTGTCTGGTGGCGGCGTCCGGGGAACGCGACCGGCCCGCTCATGGTGCTCATCGGCGCCGCCCTCATGAGCCCGATCCTGGAATGGGTGCCGGCGCCCCCGCTGGTGACCCTGGGCCAGCTGTCGTGGGGAGTGCCGTCGGTCCTCATCGGTGCCCTGCTGTTGCTGTACCCCAGCGGGAGAACACGATCCCGGGCCGAGCTCGCATGGCTCGTCGGTGCCGGCGCCCTGCTGATCCTGGGGGTCGCCCACGCGTTCGTCACGCCTCTCGGGAAGTGGAACTGCCCAGATTGCCACTCGTGGATCGTTCTCTCGTACGACGAGAACGTCTCGAATGACATCTGGCTCGTGAAGGTTCAGCTGCTCGCCGTATGGGGTCTCGTGCTGGCAGCCCTCCTGGCTCGACGCTGGCTTCGCGCATCAACGCCGACGCGCCGGCTGATGACTCCGCTCTGGATCTCGGGCGTGGCATTTGTCGCCATCATGCTGGCCGACGTGATCGTGAGCACGAGCGGATATCTGCCCAACCTGTTCAGCACGCTGCCAAACGTTATCGGCGCCCTGCGGCTTCAGGTCCCGCCGGTGGTGTGGACGAGCATGCCGTGGATTGCGGCGGCGGCGCTGTTCCTCATCCCACTCGCCCTGGGCTGGGGCCAGATCCGGCTCCGATGGGGGCAGGTGGCGGTCAGCGCCCTCGCCGTCGAGCTCAGCCGCGCCGACGGCCGGCAGCCGCTCATCGAGAGCCTGCGTCGCGCGCTCGGCGATCCGTCGCTCGACCTTGCCCTCTGGTCTCGACCCGCTCGGGCGTACGTGACCCCGGAGGGCCTCCCGCTCGCGGTCCCGGTGTCGCCCGACCGCGTCGTGACGCGCCTCGACGGGGAGGATGGACCGCTCGCGGCGATCATCCACGACCCCGCCCTGTCGGAGCAGCGGCAGCTCATCGACGGGGTATCGGCGGTGGCGCAGCTGGCGATCGAGAACGAGCGGCTCCACGCCGAGGTGAAGTCGCAGCTCGAGGAGGTGCGCGCCTCCCGCCAGCGGATCGTGAGCGCCGCGGACGACGAGCGGCGCCGGGTGGAGCGGAACATCCACGACGGCGCGCAGCAGCGGCTGGTCAGCCTGTCGATGGCGCTGCGCATGGCCCAGGCCAAGGCCGCCGATGCCTCGCCCGAGGTGGCCGCCACCCTGGCCGATGCCGAGGCCGAGCTCAAGCAGGCCATCGGCGAGCTCCGCGAGCTGGCACGCGGCATTCACCCGGCGATCCTGACGGAAGCCGGTTTGGGCCCCGCCCTCGAGAGCCTGGCCGAGCATGCCCCCGTTCCGGTGGCGGTGGACACCCGGCTGAACGGCCGGCTGCCGCCGGTGGTCGAGGCGACGGCGTACTTTGTCGCCGCCGAGGCGCTCACGAATGTCGCGAAGCACGCCCAAGCGACGGCCGCGACGCTCCGGGCGAGCGTGCACGATGAGCTTCTCCAGGTCGTGGTCCAGGACAACGGTCGCGGAGGCGCCGATCCGGATCGTGGCAGCGGCATCCGGGGCCTGGCGGACCGGGTGGCCGCCCTCGGCGGCTTCCTCCACGTGGCCGACAGCCCGGATGGCGGCACGCGCATCGAGGCCGAGATCCCCTTCGCGCGGCTCGAGCCGCATGTGGCGCCCGGAGCGATGTGATGGACGGACTGGGGGGCGATCGCACTCGTGTCGTCCTGGCGGCAGGAGCATTCGTGGTCATCGCAGCCGTATCCCTCGTCGGCTACCGGAACATGCCGCCTGATCCGGCCTACGTCACCGTCGACCGCTACGGGTTCAATGATCCCGATATCGCCCGGGAGATGCTGCCTGCCCTGGCCTTCGGCATCGCCGGGCTGGTGGCATGGCTGCGGCGGCCACGGAACGGCATCGGCCCGCTCATGGTCATCATCGGCGTGGCGATCCTGCTGAAGGGGTTCCAGGGCGTTCCGGTTCCACCTCTCGTGAGCGTCGGCATCTGGGTGAGCATCGCGCCGGCGGTCCTGCCTGCGCTTCTCCTCGGCGTCCTCGTCCTCGTCTATCCGACGGGCCACTTCAGCTCGAGGATTGACCGATGGTGGGCCGCATCAGCGGTGATGTATTTCTCCACGGTGCAATTGGCCTGGACGCTGTTCACGCCCAGTACGCGCGACTCGACCAAGTGCGGTGAATGCTTCCCTCACCCTGCCCTCATCCTCGGCTACAACGACTACGTTCGCTTGAACCTGCGGAACCTGAGCATGCTCATCTTCGCGGGCCTGGCCGTCGCCCTCGTCGTCCTCATTGCGAGACGCTGGAACCGGGCGTCGCACCCCGCGCGCCGGCTCATGGCGCCGATCTGGCTGGCCGGTCTGGTGGTGGCCGTGGTGGCCGCCTCATCGTTGATCCTGATCGCGTCCATCCGCTTCGAGTCATCCTTTGTCGCGTACGCCATCGTGCCCAGCCTGGGCGACTTCCTCATCGGCCGGGTTCCCATCATGGTCCAGGGCCTGCTGCCGTGGATCGTGTCCGCCTCGATGCTCCTGGTCCCCATGGCGCTGCTGTGGGGCCTCCTCCGCTCGCACTTGAGCCAGGCGGCGGTCAGTGCCCTGGCGATCGAACTCGGACGCCCGGCGCATGCTCGCCTGCCTCTCGTCAACAGCCTGCGGCGTGCGCTCGGCGATCGGTCGCTTGATCTTGTCTTCTGGTCGCGGCCGATTCAGGCGTATGTGACGCCGGCCGGTTTCGCGGCGGAACTTCCCGACGATGATTCCGGTGTGACGGTGACACGCCTCCAGGGTGACGAGGGTCCCCTGGCCGCGATCATCCATGACCGGGCGCTGGTCGAGCAGCGTCAACTCATCAGCGGGGTCGCCGCCGTTGCGCAGCTCGCGATCGAGAATGAGCGCCTTCACGCGGAGGTGAAGTCCCAGCTCGAGGAGGTGCGCGCCTCGCGAGAGCGGATCGTGAGCGCCGCCGACGAGGAGCGCCGGCGCGTCGAACGGAACATCCACGACGGCGCGCAGCAGCGATTGGTCAGCCTGTCGATGGCCCTGCGCATGGCGCAGTCGAAGGCGACCGATGCATCGCCGGAGGTCGCGGCCACGCTGGCCGATGCCGAGGCGGAGCTGAAGCATGCCATCGGGGAGCTGCGCACGCTGGCCCGGGGGATCCACCCGGCGATCCTGACGGAGGCCGGTCTGGGCCCGGCACTCGAGAGCCTGGCCGACCATGCCTCGCTGCCGGTCGAGGTGGAGACTCGACTGAAGGGCCGACTCCCGCCTCTGGTGGAAGCGACCGCCTACTTCGTCGTGGCCGAAGCGCTGACGAACGTGGCGAAGCACGCCGCGGCGACGGCCGCCACGGTGCATGCCAGCGTGTCCGACGGAACGCTCAAGATCCTCGTCGCCGACAACGGCGACGGCGGCGCGGATCCGAAGCACGGAACCGGGATTCGCGGCCTGACCGACCGCCTGGCGGCCATCGGTGGCAGCCTTCGCATCATCGACCCTCCGGAGGGAGGCACCCGGCTCGAGGCGGAGATCCCGTGCGCGTCGGCCTGACCGATGACTCGCTCCTGTTCCGGGAGGGCCTGGCCCGACTCGTGACGGAGCTGGGCTTCGAGGTCGCGTTCCAGGCCGGATCCGTCGCCGACATGGAGCAGGCCATCGAGCAGGCTCCACCGGACGTGGTGATCGTCGACGTCCGCATGCCGCCGAGCTTCACGAACGAGGGAATCGTCGCCGCCCGACAGCTTCGCGCGGCGCATCCCGAGCTCGGCGTCCTCGTCCTGTCGCAGTACGTCGAGAGCAGCCAGGCCTCCCGGCTCCTCGCGGAGGACGGGCGCGGCGTCGGCTACCTGCTCAAGGATCGGGTCAGCGACCTCGACGCCCTTGCCGATGCCATTCGGCGGGTCGCGGCGGGCGGGACGGTCATTGATTCGGAGGTCGTGCAGCGCCTGCTGGCCAAGCGCGAGGATCACGACGCGCTGGCCGACCTCACGCCGCGCGAGCGCGAGGTCCTGGGGCTCATGGCCGAGGGCCACTCGAACACCGCCATCGGGGAGCGGCTGTTCATCGGCCAGAAGACGGTCGAGACCCACATCGGCACCATCTTCAGCAAGCTCGAGCTCTTCCCCGGAGCGGATCTCGACCGTCGCGTGCGGGCCGTCCTGGCATATCTGCGCGCCTAGGACCGACCGCGTCTGTCACCATTTCGGCACCCATGGAGCCGATGCAGATCACGCCGCGCGTCGACGACGCGGTCACGCTGGCCGACGGCAGAACCCTCGCCTATGCCGAGTACGGTGACCCCGACGGGTCACCCGTGGTTCTCATGCATCCGACGCCCGGATGTCGCCTCTACTGTCCCGACAACTACCCCATCGAGCGGACGAGCGCGGACATCGGCGCGCGCGTTGTCACCGTCGACCGCCCCGGCTTCGGTCGGTCGGACGTCCATCCCGGCCGGACCCTCCGTGGCTGGGCCGATGACGTGGCCGGTCTGCTCGATGCGCTGGCGCTCGGCCGGGTCGGGATCGTCGGCATCTCCGGCGGGGGGCCGCACGCGATCTCGTTCGGCGTCGCGTTCCCCGAGCGCGTGACCCGCCTCGGGCTGGTGTGCAGCATGGCGCCCATCGATCTGCTGTGGGACCGGCTCCCTCCCGAGCACCGGGCGATCGTGGAGCTGGCCGCGCACGACCGCGAGGCCGCGTTCCAGGCGTTTCGCGAGCGTGCGTCGTGGCTCTCGCTGCCGTTGGAGCAGCTCACCAGTCCGGAGGCGTTCCCGGAGATCGAGCGCTGGATCGTCGATGATCCCCAGGCACGGTCCGCGCTCAGGGCCGAGCTCGACGAGGCGCGACGGCAGGGCCTCGACGGCGCCGCGTGGGATCGGGTCTGCCTCGACACCCCGTGGGGATTCTCCGCCGCCGACCTGCGGACGGAGACGGTGGTGTGGACTGGCGACCGCGACGACGTGCTCGGGCCGGCGGCCTTCGATCACTTCCGCTCGGACATCCCCGGCGCCCGCACCGTCGTGTGGGAGGGCGATGGCCATCGCACGCTGGCCCGCGACGACCGCTGGGGCGAGGTGCTGGAGGCGCTCCTGGGCCGCTGAGGGCGGACGTCGCTCAGTCGAGGTGCGGGGGCATTCCGAAGAGCGGGAACCAGCGATCGGTGTCGAGGAAGAAGGTGATGCCGTTGATCTCGCGGCCGTCGGGCGCCAGCTCGAGCACCTGGAGCGACCACGGCGACCACCCCCCGGCCGGATCGGGCTTGTACTGGGCGAAGGCCGGCGAGCCGTTCGCGACCGTCGGCAGGAGCCGCGAACCCTGGCAGCCGATGCCCGGCCCCAGGCACCACTTGGCCACGTCCTCGTGCGTCTGGAGCCACAGGTCGTAGGGCGGCATGTTCCACGTCGCGTCCTCGGCGAGGAGCGCCGTGAGCCGATCCATGTCGTACGACTCGAAGGCCTCGACGTAGCGGCCCAGGAGCTCCCGGGCATCATCGTCGAGGTCGGGCGCCACGGGCGCTTCGGCGTCGACCCCCTGTGCCTCCAGCGTGGCACGGGCGCGCTGCAGCGCCGAGTTCACCGACGCCACCGACGTGTCGAGCAGCTCGGCGACCTCCTTCGCCCGCCATCGCAGGACCTCGCACAGGATGAGCACCGCGCGCTGTTTCGGCGGGAGGTGCTGCAGGGCAGCCATGAAGGCCAGCCGGATGGATTCGCGCGCGATGGCGGTCGCGGCGGGGTCGGCGCCGGACGGCACGACCGCCGAATCGGGCACCGGCTCGATCCAGGCGTTCTCCTCGATCGGCGGCGGGAGCGGCATGTCGGCGTTGCCGGCGGGCTTCAGGTCCATCGGCCGTGCGCGGCGCTGCCGCGAGGAGAGCATGTCCAGGCAGACGTTCGTGCAGATCCGGTACAGCCAGGAGCGCAGCTGCGACCGGCCCTCGAACCGGTCGAGCGCCTTCCAGGCCCGGACCATGGTGTCCTGCACGGCATCCTCGGCCTCGAAGGCGGAGCCGAGCATGCGGTACGCGTAGCCGGTCAGCTCGGTCCGGAACGGCTCGAGGTCGGCGGCATCAGGCCCGGCTCCGGCGGCGCGGGTGGTGGTCTCGGTCATCATCGGCATCGTACTCGCTCGGAATTGGAAGGTCAGCCTGGCGCTGATACCTGACATCCAGTGCCAGGTTCCCTCAGCGCGCTCGGCCCTCGCGCAGCATCGCCACCGACCGTTCGATGCGCCGGGCACGCGTCTCGTCGGTCTTGGCGCCGGTGACCTGGAGCACGTGCCACTTGCGGTTCGAGTTCGACAGCGCGTCGAAGGTGCGGCGCGCCTCGGGCTCGGCGTCGAGTGCCGCGCCGAGGTCGTCGGGGACCTCCACGCTCCGCGGCGCCTCGTCGATGATCAGCTCAACCTGCACCTCGTCCCCGGCGGCGACGCCCGCCGCCTCGCGATTCTCGGCGGACAGCGGGACGAGGTAGCGGCCGTCCATGACGGCCACGGTGCTCGGGTAGGTGTGCGGGCCGATGGTGACCTGCACCGGCGGCCGCTTGCCGCGGCCCAGGCTCTCGACGACCTCGGCCGGCACCTCGAAGCCGGTGGCGGTCTTCCCGCCGAGCTCGATGACGGTTCTGAACTTCATGCCTGCGGTTCCCCTGTCGATCTGGTCACGTGAAGATACGCCGTGCGTGGAGTCGCGCCGCGCCGGCGGACGGCGACGAGCCGGACCGGCACCTCGCCGTGATTGCGAAGCTCGACGATCGGCAGCCATCCCAGGGCCAGCAGGTCGCCGGCCCGAAACGTCTCCGATCCACCCAGCTCGCAGCCGACCTGGAGCGTGCCGGCCAGGACGCGCACCAGCGCCCCCGCCCACTCGCCCGCGGTCGTCGGTCGAGTGGAGCGTGCCGGCACGATGACCTCCCAGCGCTCGAACGCCTCCGGAAGGTCGGGCCGGGTGAGGAACCCGGCCTCGTCCGCGGTCATGTCACGCTGCCGAATTCGTCGCTGGCGGGATGTTGTGGTTGCGGTGGAACAGGTTCGTCGGGTCGACCTCGGCCTTGATCCGGGCCAGGCGTTCCCACGTCGGCGGCGGATAGGCGGCGTGCACGCCGTCGGGATCATCGGCCTCGAGGAAGTTCACGTACGCGCCCGGGTCCTCCTGGCGCAGGGTGCCGGCCAGGTCGTGGACCCAGCGTGCACGCCGCTCGTGGGCATCGGACCCTTCGACGAACGAGACGACGATTGCCATGATCGCGCTGGACCGATGGGCGAACGCGGTCGCGTCCGCCGCGACCCGAGCCATGGCACCCCCCAGCGGCCGCAGCTGGACCGCCCGCATCGGCGCATCGGACGCCTCGATGGCCTCGGCGATGGCGCGCGCCTCCTGCAGTCCGATGCGGTCCATGAACAGCGTCTGGCCCACCACGACCGGGTACTCCTCCGCCATCTCTTCCGGCGGAAAGAGCTCCGGGTAGGTGATGGGGGCGACCAGGTCCGCGATCGGCTCGGCGATCTCTCGGAGCGTGCCGAGGACCCGCTCGCCCTCCTCGAGGTCGCCCGACCAGCACACCAGGCTGAACAGGACGGGCGTGCCGTGAAGCTCCTCCGGGATCATCGGCATCGGCGGGCAGCCCATGACGTTCACGATCGCCGACAGCTCGTCCGGCGCGGCGGCCGCGGCCTCCATGAGGGCGACGAGGCCCTCCGGTGAGAGCGGCTGGACGAGCATGCCGCCGATGATTCGCTCGAGCGGATGGAGCCGGAACCGGAACCTCGTCACCACCCCGAAGTTGCCGCCTCCGCCACGGATGGCCCAGAACAGGTCCGGCTCGTGGTCGGCGTCGACGGAACGGATCCGACCGTCCGCGGTCACGATCTCGGCGCCGATGAGCGAGTCGATGGTCAGCCCGTGCTTGCGCACCAGGTAGCCGATGCCGCCGCCGAGCGTGATGCCGCCGATCCCGACGCTCCCCGTGTCTCCGAAGCCGATGGCGAGGCCGTGCTCGGCGGTCGCCTGCGCCACTTCGATGGCCGTCAGCCCGGCATCGGCCCAGGCGATGCGTGCCTCCCCGTCGATGTCGATGCGCTTCAGCTCCCGCAGGTCGATGACGATGCCGCCGTCGGTCGTGCCGTGCCCGGCGCCCGAATGGCCGCCGCACCGAACCGCCAGCTCGGTGCCGGTCGCGCGCGCATAGCTGACGATCCTCGCGACATCCTCGGCGTTCGCGACCCGCACCACCGCCGCCGGTCGGGCGGTCACGCCGCCGGCCAGGACGCGGCGGAGCTCGTCGAAGTCGGGATCGTCCGGCCCGACGACTCGGCCTTCCAGGCCACTGCGCAGCTGATCCAGGGAGATGGGGGAGATGGAGCTCGTCATGCGGGTCACTCTCGCTCTCGGGTTCGGGTTCGGTGCTCTAAGGACGGTCGGTCGGACCGGAACTCATCGGCCCGCGACTGGCTCACCCGCGTGCCGCGCTCACCAGCCCGGCAAGCCGCTTCACCCCCTCCACGATCCGCCGTTCGTCCATCGCCGCGTATCCGAAGACGATGCCCCTGCGCACCGGCCGCGCCTGGCAGCACCACGCCACTCCGGTGAGCCCGATCCCGGCCGACTCGGCCTGCGCCACGACGAGGCGCTCATCGATGCCCTCCGGCAGCCAGGCCAGGACGTGGAGTCCGGCCGACGCGCCGGTCGGCTCGAGCGCCGGGAGGTGCTCCGCGAGCGCATCGAGCAGCGCGTCGCGCCTCCTGCGATAGATCGGACGCATCCGGCGCAGGTGCCGGTCGAGCTCGCCGCGCTCGATGAAGTCGGCGAGGGCCAGCTGGTCCATCACCGCCGATCCGTGGTCGGCTGCCGTCTTGGCCGCCGCGACCGCCTCCACCAGGCGGCGCGGGATCGCCAGCCAGCCGAGCCGGATGCCCGGTGCGAGCATCTTCGAGGCGGTCCCGGCGTACACGACCCGATCCGAGCAGAGGCCCTGCACGGCGCCGATCGGATCGCGGTCGTACCGGAACTCGGCGTCGTAATCGTCCTCGACGATGATCGCGTCGCGCCGGGCGGCCCAGGCCACCAGCCGGGCTCGCCGCTCGGGCGGGAGGACGCCGCCGGTCGGGAACTGGTGCGCGGGCGTGACCACCACGGCGTCGAGATCCAGTCGGTCGAGATGGTCGAGCTCGAGACCATGGCGGTCAACCGGCACGCCCACCACCTCGAGGCCGGACGCGGCGATCATGGCCCGGTACTCGGGGTGGTACGGGTCCTCGACGCCGATCCGTCGCCGGCCCGTGCCGGCCAGCGCCCGGCTCACGAGCTGGATGCCCTGGGCGAACCCGGTCGAGATCACCATGTCGCCGGGCGCGATGCACGTCCCCCGCGCCCGGTTGAGGTAGCTCGCCAGCGTCGTTCGGAGCTCCGGCGCCCCACGCCCATCGAGGTAGCCGAACGCCGTCGCCGGCGCCGCGTCGAGCGCGCGCCGCAGAGACCGGAGCCAGGCGTCGCGCGGAAACTCGCGGACATCGGGCCGTCCCGGTCGGAAGTCGATGGGGAACGGCTCGTCCAGGCTCTCGGTGGCGGCGGGTGGGGCGGGGCGGGGGACCCGCGCCACGCTGGTCGTGGCCCCGGGCCGGCTGACGAGATAGCCCTCGGCCACGAGCTGCTCGTAGGCCGCGACCACCACCCCGCGTGCCACCCCGAGCTGTCGCGCGAGCGCCCGCGTGGAGGGCAGCACCCCGGCAGGTGCCAGGCGCCCGTCGCGGATCGCATCGCGCAGCTGGCGCTCCAGCTGTCGCCCGAGTGGCTCGCCAGTCCCGCGCCGCAGCGGCAGGAGCAGCTCGGGCGCCGAACTGGTCCTCGATTCCACCATGGAACTGGACCTTACCACTGGACCAGACCGGCGTCATCATGCGCGACATGGCATCGAACCGCGGAACCCTCGCCGACTGGCTGATCTTCGTCGCGCTCGGCGTGATGTGGGGCAGCAGCTACCTGTTCATCATGATCGGGCTCGACACGCTCACCCCGTTCACGCTCGTCGCGCTGCGGCTGGCGGTCGGGGCGGCGCTGCTCGTCGCGGTGATCGCCGTCGCCCGCGAGCGCCTCCCGCGCGACCTCGGGACCTACGGCCACCTCGTCGTGCTGTCGGTGCTGAGCATCGTGCTGCCGTTCTCGCTCATCACCTGGGCCGAGCTCGCGGTGGCGTCGTCGGTCGCCTCCATCCTGGTGGCCACGGTTCCGCTGTTCGTGATCGTCATCGCCGCCGGCTTCCTTCGCGACGAGCCGATGACGCTGAACGGCGTGGCCGGGCTGGCCATCGGCTTCGCCGGCGTGGTCCTCCTCACCGGCCGCGGACCGATGTCGTCGGACGGTGGACTGCTGCCGGTGCTTGCCCTGCTGGGCGCGGCCGCATCCTACGGGGCGGGCGGGGTCTACGCTCGGCGCACGGTCCATCACCTGCGGCCGATGGTGCCGTCGGTGATCCAGGTCGTCTTCGGCTTCGCCATCAGCACGGCGCTCGCCTTCGCCTTCGAACGGCCGCTCGACCTCCGGCCCGATGGCGCCGCCTGGCTCTCCATCCTGTGGCTGGGCGTGTTCGGATCGGGACTGGCGTACCTCGCCTTCTTCCGGCTGCTCGGCACCTTCGGCGCCACGCGGACCTCGATGGTCGCGTACCTGATGCCGGTCGTCGGCATCGTGCTCGGGGTGGCCGTCGCCGCCGAGCCGATCGACCTGCGCATGGTCGCCGGCACCGTGCTGATCATCGGCGGCGTGGCGCTCGTCAACACGCGGTACGGGCGCCGTCGGCTCTTCGGGCGCCGCGAAGTCGCCCGTGGCCAGGCCGGCTGACCGGCCCCCGGCCGTCACGCGGCCG
This sequence comes from Candidatus Angelobacter sp., assembly GCA_035463095.1. Classification (GTDB taxonomy): domain Bacteria; phylum Chloroflexota; class Limnocylindria; order QHBO01; family QHBO01; genus JACDBZ01. The sequence continues at coordinate 11,143 of DATHTR010000060.1, forward strand.
GCCGATGAGTTTCCGGCCACGCCATCGTCCAACCCCCGTATTCCGATCGAGACGAACTCCAGATGACCCTGCCTCAGTCCCCGATGCCGCCCGCCCGAGCCACGGCCCGCGAATGGGTCGGCCTGTCCGTGCTGGCCCTCGCCTGCCTGCTGTACGTGATGGACCTCACCGTGCTCCATCTCGCCGTTCCCGCCCTCTCCGCCGACCTGCAGCCGTCCAGCTCGCAGCTGCTGTGGATCATCGACATCTACGGCTTCCTCGTGGCGGGCTCCCTGATCACGATGGGCACGCTCGGCGACCGGATCGGGCGGCGGAAGCTGCTGATGATCGGGGCCGCGGCATTCGGCCTGGTGTCCCTGATGGCCGCCTTCAGCGTGAGCGCAGAGATGCTCATCGTGGCCCGTGCGCTGCTCGGCATCGCGGGCGCGACGCTGGCGCCGTCCACGCTCAGCCTGATCTTCCACATGTTCACCGACGAGCGGGAGCGCCGCATCGCCATCGGCGTCTGGATCGGGTCCTTCAGCGCCGGCAGCGCCATCGGGCCCGTGCTGGGCGGGATCATGCTGGAGCTGTTCTGGTGGGGCTCGGTCTTCCTGCTCGCGCTGCCGGTGATGGTCGCGCTGCTGGTCCTCGGCCCGCGCGTGCTGCCGGAGTACCGCGACCCGAATGCCGGGCGGCTCGACCTGGTGAGCGCCGGGCTCTCGATCGCCGCCATCCTGGCCGTCATCTTCGGTCTCAAGGAGCTGGCCGTGGCCGGCGCCACGCCCCTGGCCATCGGCCCGATGATCGGCGGTGCCGCGCTCGGCGTGGTCTTCGTCCGGCGCCAGCGGCGGCTGGTCGATCCGATGATCGACGTGAACCTGTTCCGGATCCCGACGTTCAACACCGCGCTGGCCACGAACTTCCTGTCGATCTTCGTCATGGCCGGCTACTTCCTGTTCGTGGCGCAGTACCTCCAGCTGGTGGTGGGGCTGTCGCCGCTGGCGGCCGGCCTGTGGTCGCTGCCATCCGCGATCGCCTTCGTCGCCGGCTCGCAGCTCACGCCCCGCATCGTCGGCCGCGTGCGGCCGGCGCGGCTCATCGGCTTCGGTCTCATGCTGGCCGCAGCCGGGCTGCTCATGATCCTGGGCGTGGGTTCGGTCGGCGGGCTGCCGACGCTGATCGCCGCGTCGATCGTGATGTCGATCGGCCTCGCGCCCGTCTTCGGGCTCACGACCGAGCTCATCGTCGGTTCCGCCCCGGCCGAGAAGGCCGGATCGGCATCGGGCATCAGCGAGACCGGCTCGGAGCTGGGCGGCGCCCTGGGGATCGCCGCGCTCGGGAGCATCGGCGTCGCGATCTATCGCGGCCGGCTCACCGATACGCTCGACGGGACCGTGCCGGCCGATGCGCTCGCGGCGGCGCGTGACACGCTCGGCGGGGCCGTGGCCGTGGCGGCGGAGCTGCCGGCGGATGCCGGCGGAGCGCTCCTCGCCGCGGCGCGCGACGCCTTCGTCGCCGGGATGCACGTGACCGCGCTGGTCGGCGCGGTGGTGGCGGTGATGCTGGGCATCGTTGCGCTCCGGGTCCTCGACCGCGACGCCGATGTCAACGGCCGGGACGAGGAGCCGCAGCACACGATCGTCCCGCACCGGGAGCCGCTCGACGCCGCCTCCTGACGACTCGTGATCGGGCGAACCCGGGCACCTCTCATGCACAGGGCATGGCACATCCAACCCACTCCTGGAGTGCGCCCGATGACGATGGATCAGCAGGCAGCCCGCAACGACCCGAACGTCGATCAGTCCGAGCACGAACGAGACGTCGCCGAGCAGGCGGGCGACGCCGGCGCCGACCGAGACGAGCGGCCGACCTCCGGCGAGGATCTCGCCGCCGATCGGACGCCTGACGGAGGAGGCGAGAACGCGGATGTGGTGGGGGACGATCAGTCCCCGCCGGGTCAGAACTCCGACCGCCTGCCGCAGTGACCGTCGGGTGACGACCCGCGTCGTTCTCCTCTCCGACACGCATCTCCCCAGGTTCGGGCGGGTGCTGCCGGACTCACTGACGAGGGCGTTGGATGGGGCGGATCGGATCCTCCATGCCGGCGATCTCACCGCGTCGTTCGTCCTCGAGCTCCTCGAAGGCTTCGCGCGCACCGATGCCGTCGCCGGCAACAACGACCCGCCGGAGCTCCTCGAACGGCTCGGGCTGTCGCGCATCGTCGAGGTCGAAGGGGTGCGGATCGGGCTGACTCACGGCCATGCCGGTCCGGGCCGGACCACCGCGGAGCGGGCCTGGCGCAGCTTCGTGCCGGGCACGGTGGACGCCGTCGCCTTCGGTCACTCGCACCAGCCGGTGGCGGCGAACCGCGATGGTGTCTGGATGCTCAATCCCGGCTCGCCGACGGATCGCCGCCGCCAACCGGCGTTCAGCTTCCTCGAGCTGGACGTGGATGGGGACACGCTGCGGCCACAGCTGGTGACCTACGACCGCCGCTGATCCAGGGAAGGGGCGCGTCAACCTGGCAGGAGGCTTCCCACGCCTCGTAGCCTGATCACCGGCGCGATTGCGCCGCCGATGGAGGAACCGAGCCGATGCCCGACGAGCGAGCCACCCCGCCCCAGGCCGATGCCGTGACCGCCCCGCCGATCCCGCCCGGACCGCCCGGCCTCGCGGGTGACGTCCCGCTGCCGATCCGGGTCCAGATGATGGCGACCGAGCACTGGAGCCTGCTCGCGTCGCGGAACCTGGCCTGGACCGAGTCGTTCACGCGGGCGAGCATGTTCCTCTCGACCCTGTCGTTCGCGGTCGTGGCGATGGCGCTCGTCGGCCAGGCAACCGCCTTCGGCGAGGAGTTTCGGGTCTTCGCCCTCGTCCTGCTGCCGGTGGTCCTGTTCCTGGGAATCGCGACGTCGCTTCGCATGGACAGCGCGAACCACCACGACGCGCTGTGCGTCATCGGCATGAACCGGATCCGGGCGGGCTACCTCGAGATCGCGCCGGACCTCGAGCGGTTCTTCGTGATGGGCACCACCGACGACTTCGACGGCATCACGAAGACCATGGCGATCCTTCCCGGTCGCTCGACGTTCATCAATCTGGTCGGTGCGAGCCCGACCCTGCTCGCGGTGCTGAACTCGGTCCTCGTCGGCGCCATCGTGGCGCTCGTCACCATCCAGATCGGCCTCGGCATGGCGGCCGCGGTGATCCTGGGAGCCGTCGCGTTCGTGATCTCGGCCGGAGTCTGGGCCACGGCGACCCGCCACATGCTGACCAGCCTGATGAACGAGCACCGGCCGATGTTCCCGCCGGCGGGGGATCAGTCGCCGAGGTAGATGAACGACTGCTCGGCGTCGACCGCCCAGAGCCGGCCGTCGGGGCCGGTGCGGAAGATCGGGTTCCACGTCGGCGATGCGGCCAGGGGTCGCGGAAGCTCCGACCACGCCCCCGTGGCCGGATCGAAGACGAAGATCTGCTGATTCCGGCTCTCCCAGCCGTCGAGGAAGATCAGCCGTTCGTCCGGATCGATGCCGGAGCGTGCCGCGTTCACATAGGGCATGGTCGTCAGGGCCGCCCAGCTGTCCGTCGCCGGGTCGTAGCTGGCGACGGCCTCGGTCTCCACGAGGTACAGCAGGTCCGCTCCGACATGAATGGCATCGACATTGCCGATGATCGTGTTCTCCGACGACCGCTGCCAGTCACCGGTCTCGGGGTCCACGAAGAGCAGCTCGGCGAGGTGCTCGGCCTCGCGGTAGATGAGGCGTCCGTCGCGCCCGGTCGCGATGGGCGCGACCGGCTCCTCGTCGAAGCCCGGATCCCACGGCTCCACGTCCCAGCTGGTCCCGCTCGGATCGATGACCCGGGCATGCGAGTACAGGAGCCCGTCCGGTCCCTGCGTCCAGATCCAGAGCGTGAAGTCGTCGAGCGGCTCGTCCAGGTCCACCGGCGTCCACCGCTCGTCCCCCGATTCGATGGTGAGCACGCTCGCGCGCTGGCTCCCCGTTCGTTCGTACCGGAACACCGCCAGCCGCCCATCGGCGAGGGTGACGACGTCGCGTACGAAGTAGGCGGGCGCATTCGGCATCGGCGGGAGGGCCATCCAGGACCGATCCTGCGGCGTCGGCTCGGGAGACCGGCTCGGCGTTGCCGTCGGTGCGGCCGTCGGTGATGGCGTTGCCGACCGGGTCGGCTCGTCCGTCGGAGTGGCGGTCGCCGACGGCGTGGGGCTCGGCGTGAGGGTGGGGGAGGGCTGCGGACTGGGTGTCGGGGTCGGCGACGGATCCTCTGTGGCAGCGAGCAGCGTCGGGCTCTCCGACGGCGCGCTGGATACGTCCCGCGGGCCACCGAGGGCCAGGGCGACTGCCCCGCCGGCCAGGATGGCCGCAAGGGCGACGACCGCGGTCACCAGCGCGACCTGCGGGCGAGTGCGAACGGCCTGGCCGAATCGGCGAAGACGGTCGGCGACGGTCATGCTGCGTGGACTTGGGCTGGGCTCGGGCATGGGCGATCGACTTCCGGTGCGTGGCTGGTCGCCGGGAGGAGACGCGTCACGCATCGACATCGTTGCACCTAGGGATCCGCGCGGAGCGCGAAGACCTGGCCCTCACCGATCGCCCACACCCGCCCGTCGGGCCCGGTCACGAAGTGCGGAATCCACTCCCACCACGCCTCATGTGGGCGGGGCACCTCCACCCACTCCGAGCTGACAGGGTTGAGCCGATGGAGGACGCGCCCCTCTTCTTCGTCGGCCATGATCCAGATCGAGCCGTCCGGGCCGATGCCAGAACGCGCGGCGTGGTGCCATCCCCAGTCCACGACGAGCCGCCAGGAATCGGTGGCCGGGTCGTACGCCACCACCGTGGCGAGGTCGACCGCGAACACTTCGGTCGTGCCCGGGAGGAGGGCGTTGAAGGACAGCGCGTCCGGGTTTCGGCTGGCATCGTTGGCGGAGGACCGGCCGATGTCCCCCGTCGCCGGATCAAGGATGACGAGAATGCCCCCGTCCACCGCGCGATACAGCCGGTCATCCGGGCCGCTTCCGATCACGTGGGACGTCGCCGGCTCCCCCCACCCGGCGTCGACGGCCGTCCAGTTCGGCGCTGTCGGGTCGATGACGAGAGCCTCGGTGTAGATCCGGCCGTCTGGCCCCAATGTGAACGAATAGAGGCGCCTGGTCTCCAGGCCACTGATCGGAATCTCCGTCCAGGTGAGGTCGCCGGGGCGGATGCTCACGGCGCCCCAACTCGACCGGTCAACTGCTTCCCGGAAGGCGATCAGTCGACCGTCGTCCAGCACGACCACGCCGGCGATGGCGTGGGCATCGCCATTGGGCAGCGCGGGCATCGCCTCCCAGACGGGGTCCTCGAACGGACCGCCGGGCCCGAGGATCGGTCCGCCGTAACCGCCTTCAGGCGGCGTGGGTGTGAGCGTCGGGAGCGGCGTGGGGGTCGGGGTAGGGGACGCGGTGGCGCTGGCCGTCGGCTGTGAGGTTGGCGTGGGAGCTGGCTTGGCGGTCGGCGTGATCGCCGGCGTCGATGAAGCGGCCGCCTCTGTCGGCGACGCGGTCGGGGCAACTGCCGCCTGCGGCGAGCCGCCGATGACCAGGGCCAGGATGCCGCCGGCCACGATCGCAGATCCTGCCGTTGCCGCGGTCGCGGCGGCGAGCCTGGGTCGCGTCCGGAGGCTTGTCGCAATTCGTGCCAGTCGATCGGTCAGACGCATTCGCCGGGGGCCTCGGTGGTTCTTGGGGCGCAGGCTACTCACTTCGTCCTGCGGTGAGACTGCGGAAGATCTCCCAGAGAAACACTTCCTCATACGCCGATCAGCCGGGGGACCTTCGTCCTCCGGCTGATCGGTTGAGCCACGCGCACGGATCCGACAGTTGCGTGTAGGTGCTCGGCCGTGGTGCCTCGATCACAGGATCGGCCCTCGCGCGCTGCGCCGGCAGGGCCGGAGGTCACCACCTTGGGCGGGCCATAGGGCCTTTCCGCGGCGACGGTCGGTCAGGCCGTGAGCCGGATCATCCGCCGACGGCTGGCACCACCAGGCTGGTGAGCACGATGACCACGCCCATGAGGACGAGGGCGACGGCCATCTCGATATCCGCCGTGCGGTTCGGTGACGTCGGCCGTTCCGGGCGGCGAAGGCTGGGGCGCCAGATGGTCATGGAGTCCTTTCGACCATTGACGGATTCTGATAGTCCGGCATCATAGCGCACTATGAGAGCCGTATCGGCGATGGATCTGCGCGCGCGGATGGGCGAGCTGCTGGACGCCGCGTCCGCCGGTGAGCACATCCTCGTGGAGCGGGGACGGCAACCACTGGCCGTCCTGGTCCCCTACGAGGACGCGCTGCGGCTCCAGGCGTCACCCGAGGACGCGCGAGCCAGGGCGCTCGCCGCGCTCGACCGGCTCGACGAGCTCGCACGCCGAATCGGAGGAGGCCAGGCGGCCAGGCGCCCACGGCCGTCGTGAACGCCCTCGTCATCGACGCCGAGGCCGCCCTGGCGCTCGTTGCCGACGGCCCGGGACGCGCCAAAGTCCGCACCGCCATCCGGGACCGGATCGTGCGCGGCGACCGCATCCTGGTGCCGGCCGTGTTCTGGCCGCAGCTGATCGACGGGCTGGTTCGCCGCCACGTGTCACGACCGGACGCGCTGGTCGAGGCGGTCTACGAGCTCGAGCAGCTCGGCATCGAGACGGCGGAGGTCGGACGGCCCGGGATCCTCGCCCTGGTCGATGCGGTCGGGCGCGGGGTGGCCGCCGCGGATGCCGCCTACCTCGTCCTGGCCGAAGCCGCCGCGGCCGATCTCGTCACCGGCAGCCCCGAGCTCGCCGCGATCGCCGGCTCGCGCTCCACGCTCGTGCGCGGACGGCGCGCCGCAGCTCCCAGGCCGAATCGCTCATGGGCCCGATGGAAGGGCGCGGCCGCCTACCTGCGGGAGCTGCGCGCCTCCCTCTGATCACCGCCTCCACTGGTATCGTTCGATCAGTGCTCAGGGTTTCGCGCCTCTCCATCACGCCGGTCCGCGGCACGGCGCTCATCCATCCCGACCAGGTGGAGCTCGGACCGCACGGCGTCGAGGACGATCGCCGCTTCGCGGTGCTGACCGAGGATGGCCGCCTCCTGGACGGGACGAAGTTCGGCCCGATCGTCCGTGTCCGCGCCGCACTCGAGCGCACGAACGGCACCGAGCGACTGACCCTGGCCATCCCATCCGGTGACGTCATCACGGAGGACGTCGTCCTTGGCGAGGCCATGGAGATCGAGATCCACCGGCGGTGCTTCACCGTGAGGCCGGTCATCGGCCCATGGGCCGAGGCGCTGTCGTCCCACGTCGGACGGTCCGTCCACCTCGTTCGCTCGGAGCGCCTGCCGCACGAGCGCGACCGCAACCCGGTCTCGATCGTGTCGGAGGCATCGGTGGCCGAGCTGGCCCGGCAGGGCAACGACGGCCGCCCGGTCGACCCGCGCCGGTTCCGGATGCTCGTCCAGGTCGCGGGCGCGGAGCGGCCGCACCAGGAGGACGAGTGGCTCGGGCGCGAGGTGCGCATCGGCGAGGCGGCCATCCGCGTCACTCGGCCCGATCCTCGCTGCGTGATCACGACCCAGGATCCCGGCACCGGCGAGCGCGACTTTCCGACGCTTCGCGTCATTCGCGAATACCGCGGGTTGCGGGACGGGCGACACCTGGACTTCGGCGTGTACGCCGAGGTGCTGACGGGTGGCACCGTCCGCGTCGGGGACGAGGTCGTCCCGTCCTGATCGGCCCGAATCCTCCGGCCCCCATCTAGGGTCGCATCGGCTCTGGCCGAGCTTCCCGCTCCACTCGCACCATCAGCGCGGGACCTGCAGTCGGAAGGAGCGTGACGATGCGCCTCCAGTGGATGCGGCGGATCGCGTCGTGGGGCGCGGTCGGCAGCGCGATCATCTACCTGGGCGTCGGGTTCGGATTCATCGACGCCGGAACGGGCGGGATGGACCTTCTCGGCCCGTTCCTCGGCATCGGCCTCGGTCTGATCGTCCTCAGCGTCGCGGTCATGGACCTGCGCCGTCGTGGCTGGTTCGCGGCGTTCGGGCTGGCGGAGATCGGGCTCATCGGCGCCTACGTCGCGACCCTGGCGCAACGGACGCCGGCGGTCGAGGTCTGGGGCCTCGCGCTCCAGGCGATCCAGACTGCGATGGTCGTCGCCCTGGCCCGGCTGGCGCTGGCGCGGCCGCCCACCCGCGACACGAGCCGGCCGCCGAGGGACGTGCTGACCTGGAAGGCCAGCTCCGCCTGACCCGCGTCCCCGATCCTGCCATGCTCGGAGGATGCGGATCGACCTGACCACGATCGGCGCGCGCACCGGGCAGCCGCGCACCACCGAGCTCTATGCCTGGCCCGATGGAGAGGCGTTGGTGATCGTCGGGTCCAAAGGTGGATCGGCTCGGCATCCGGCGTGGGTGCACAACCTGCGCGCCACGCCGCAGGTCACCGTGAAGCGTGGCCGCTCGGAGCGTCCCATGCTCGCCCGAGAGGTGACGGAGGCCGACGAGCGCGAGCGGATGTGGGCCCTCGTCGTCGAGGCGTTTCCGCTCTACGCGACGTACCAGGCCCGCACCGAGCGGCGCATTCCGCTGTTCGTGCTGGAGCCGATCGCCGGGTCGTAGGATGGTCGCGTGTTCGAGACCGATGCGGAGACCGCGGAGCTCCAGCAGCTGATCGACCGCACGATGCGCACGGCGAACCCGCACATGCGCAGCATCGTGTCGCCGGAACGGCGGCTGACCGCGCGCCAGGTCACGACGTATCTGCAGGGCACGAAGCACGTGGTCTTCGCGACGATCGACGAGGACGAGCCTCGAGCCTCGCCGCTCGACGCCCTGTTCATCCACGGGCGGTTCACCATGTCGACCGGCCGGCGGGCGGCCAAGGTCCGCCACCTGCGTGCGAACCCGGCCTGCTCGGCGGTCCACATGGACGGCGATCGCGTGGCGGTCGTGGTGAACGGTCGCGTGGAGTGGCTCGAGCGCGACCACCCGGACCACGACGTGGTGCACCGCGCCTGGACGGCGCAGTACGGATCGGACCCCTACACCTGGGGCGACGTCGTCTTCTTCCGCGTGCAGCCGGTCACGATGTGGGCCTACGCCTCCGATCCATCGCAGTTCCCCGAGGCTCCCTGACGCCGAGTGGCCCGCCGAACCCGGGCGCATCGGCACTGGATGGACGCCGACTGAACGCCCACGCTCCGCGCTGAACACAGCGAGGAGCTCGCGATGACGACGCAATCGAACGTCGACGGTGGGCGGAGGAAGGGACCGATGGAACGCGTGATCGAAGGGACAGCCAGCGGTTTGGGCAATGGCATCGGCTTCCTGGCCGAGTCCGGCGTCCTGTTCGTCATCTTCGCGATCCTGTGGATCGCGTTCGGGGTCGGCCTGATCTGGAGCCAGGGCAGCATCGACGCGGCATGGCAGGCGGTTCGTGGCCTTCCGCTGCTGGCCCAGCTGGCCGTGTGGCTCCTGTTCCTGCCGGTCATGGCCGGACTGTGGATCTGGGAGACGACCTGGCCGATGGTGGTGCGTCTGATCCTGGTCCTCGGGATCGCCGGCTGGAACCTGCTCATCTTCCTGCCGCGTGCGTTGACCGCGCGTCCCTGACACCGGCTCGCCGGGGTCGCTCGGGGCCGGCTCGTTCCGGTGTCAGCTCCCGGTGACGATTCGCACCGGAGCGTGCCGGGGCGCGCGATTCGTCACCCACCGGTGACACCGGGGAGCGTGAGCTGCGCCCCGGCGTGCACCTCGTGCGCACCGGTGTCACCGGCAGTCGACACGCGCAACGTGGCGCAGCCCCTGTGTGCGAAACGTCGACGGCAGCGGACGACGGGGGCCGCCGTGCCTCCTCCCCATACGACCGCGGCAGGCCACCCGATCGACCACCGGTCCCGGGCTTGAGGCCGGGTGCGAGAATGCGTGATCGATGCGACCTGCATCGGTCCCGAGCACGCGGAGGAGCACCCGATGACCCGAGCCGCCCGATGGGCGTATGCCGTCCTGGCCTGGGCATTCGTCCTTGGCCTCGCCGTCCAGGTCTTCTATGCCGGCCTGGGCATCTTCGGCTCGTCGTCGAACCTCGCCGTGCACGTCAACCTGGGATGGATGCTCCACCTCGCGCCGATCCTGATCCTGGCCGCGGCCGCCCTGTCCCGGGCCGGCAGGCGGCATTGGGGCTGGGCGCTGGCCCTGGCGGCCGTCGTGTTCGTCGTCCCCATCCTCGTGCTGGCACGTGACAGCTCGCCGGTGATCGCTGCGCTGCATCCGGTCGGCGCGGCCGTCGCGTTCTGGCTGGCGATCGTCGTGGCGCGTCAGTCGCTCGAGGTGGTCCGCGGCGGCGACCCCGAGCCCTCGCCGGTCGAGGCCACCGCGTAACGGGCAAGGGGTCAGGCGCCGCCGAAGAAGCGGTTGATGCGCTCGGTGTCGTCCGAGAATGCCCAGCGTTCGGTGATCTTGCCGTCGCGCATGTGGTAGATCTCGGCGGTCCGATACGTGAACGTCTGGTCGCCCATCGTCGCGGTGGCCGTCACGAGCTGCACGCAATGCTCGTCGTTGGCGACGACGTCGTGCGTCTCGGTCCGGATGCGCGGCCCATCGCCGCTGCCGGCGTAGCCTGCCATGCGGTCGGCGAGGGCGGCCTTGCCCCGAATCGGCTCCTCGGCACCGATCTCGTGCCAGACGACGTCGTCGGCCAGGTACTCGGCGAGCGCGGTGAGGTCCCCCTCGCGGTCGAGTCGGTCGGCGGCCTCGCGAATGATGGTGGCGTTGGGGTGATCGGACATGGGTCTGGCCTCCTCGTGATGCTCGGGGCCGGGCAGCTCGGTGACGCCGCCAGCCTACGCCTCCGCGGTCGCCGCGCATAGGTCACTGGCAACCGAACTGACCGTGGTACGCAGGCGGCGGGATGAGGGTGGTATACCTGCGAGCGCGTATGGATCGAGTCCGGAGCTTTCTCATACCGCGTCCGCCGCTGGTGGATGTCGCCATCGCACTTGCACTGGCCGCGCTCGCGATGCTCGACTTCGTCAGCGGCGCCGAGCCGGTGACCGCGCCACCGGCGGTGGTGGTGCCGCTCCTGCTGCTGGCCTCGTTGCCGATCGCCCTGCGCCGCCGGCACCCGATGGCCGTGCTCCTGGTGATCACGGCCGCATCGGCGGTCCACATCCTGCTGCTGGCACCGGGCGAGGAGTTCCCGAGCGGGCTCGCGGTGCTCATCGCGCTGTACACCGCCGGCGAACGCCTCGAGCGACGCACATCGGTCGCCCTCCTCTTCCTCACCTGCGCCATCGTCGCGGCGCTCATGCTGATCCGCTCGCCGATGCCGGACGGCCTCCCCGCCCTGGTGCAGACGGTGGTCGTGTGCGCGGTGGCGTGGCTGGTCGGCGACGCGGTCCGCCTGCGGGGCTTGTACATCGCGGCGGTGGAGGAGCGCGCCGCCCTGCTGGAGCGCGAGCGAACCGAGCGGGCGCGCATCGCCGTGCTCGAGGAGCGCGAGCGGATCGCGCGGGAGCTCCACGATGCGGTCGCGCATCACGTGAGCGTGGTGGTCATCCAGGCCGGCGCCGGACTGCGCGCGCTGGGCAGCCGCCCGGACGACGCACGCGCGGCGCTCACGGCGATCGATGCCAGCGGCCGGCGCGCGCTGACCGACATGCGCCGCATCGTGAGCATGCTCGGCGAGGCCGAGGACGAGTCGATGAGCCGGCCAGGTCTCGACCGGCTGGGTGACCTCATCGAGGAGGTTCGATCAGCCGGGCTGTCCGTGCAGCTGTCGATCCAGGGTGAGCGCCCGCCGCTGGACGCGGAGCTGGACGCATCGGCATATCGGATCATCCAGGAGAGCCTGACGAACTCGCTGAAGCATGCAGGTGGTGGCGGCAGCGCGCACGTGACGGTCCGGTACGCGATGGACGCCGTGTCGGTCGCCGTGGAGGACGAGCGGGGATCCCGCGTGGCGCCGCCGCTCGAGCCGGCCCACGAGGGACGGGGGCTGGCCGGCATGCGCGAGCGGGTCGCGCTGTTCCGCGGCACATTCGCGGCCGGCCCCACGCCGTCCGGCTTCCGGGTTTCTGCGGAGCTGCCCATCGGCGAGCAGCGAGCATGACGATCCGCGTCCTGCTCGTCGACGACCAGCAGCTCGTCCGCATCGGTTTCCGGATGATCCTCCAGGACGAACCGGACATCACGGTCGTCGGCGAGGCCAAGGACGGACAGGCGGCCGTGGAGGCGGCCGCGCAGCTTCAGCCGGACGTCATCGTCATGGACATCCGGATGCCGGTGATGGACGGAGTCGAGGCGACGCGCCGGCTCGTCCACGACGGCGGTGGGTCGTGGCGGGTGCTCATCCTGTCGACGTTCGACGCTGACGAGTACGTCGTCGAGGCCCTTCGCGCGGGCGCAAGCGGGTTCGTCCTGAAAGACGTCCAGCCGGCCGAGTTCGCCCAGGCGATTCGGACGATCGCGGCCGGCGATGCGCTGCTGGCGCCGTCCGTGACCCGCCAGCTGCTCGATCGCTTCCGCGACCGGCTGCCGGTGCCTCCGGGCGAGCGTCACGAGCGCCTGCGCGAGCTGACCGAACGGGAGCTCGAGGTCCTCAAGCTCGTGGCGCGCGGCCTGTCGAACCGCGAGATCGCCGACCGCCTCGTCCTGGCCGAGCCGACGGTGAAGACCCACGTCTCGCATGCGCTCCTGAAGCTCGACCTGCGCGACCGGGCCCAGGCGGTCGTCTTCGCCTACGAAACCGGCCTGGTCCGTCCGGGAGCGGCCGAGGACTGATCAGGGGTGGACGAATGTCCATGCCCGCGACGGCCGGAACCGCGACTCGCGGATGAGGCCAGGTGATCCGCAAGGTGGTGCCGCAGCCGATCCCACGCGCCAATCTGCTCGCCCACGATCGCGACCGGCGATGGACGACGCGGCGGCCGGCGGCGGCGAGGCTACCCACAGAGCGGACGAGCAAGCGTCCGCACCAACGGGAGCCCACCTATGACGACACCATCGGCCATCTCGACGGCCGGTCTCACCAAGCACTTCCGTGGCGTCCAGGCCGTGACCGACCTGACCCTCGACGTCCCGGCGGGTTCGATCTACGGCTTTCTCGGGCCCAACGGCGCGGGCAAGACGACGGTGCTGAAGGTCCTCGCCGGCCTCATCCACCCGACGTCCGGTTCGGCCAGCGTGGCCGGCGTGCCGCTCGCGGCAGGCGCGGCCTACCGCCGCGAGGTCGGGTACCTCGCGCAGGATCCGAAGTTCTACGACTGGATGACCGGACGCGAGGTCCTCCAGTTCGTCGCATCCCTCTCGCCCGATGCCGGCGCGGACCGCCGCTGGATCGACGAGATCCTCGCCACGGTCGGACTGGCCGACGCCGCCGACCGGCGCACCGGAACCTACTCCGGTGGGATGCGCCAGCGGCTGGGCATCGGACAGGCGCTCGTGACCCGGCCCCGGGTCCTGCTCCTCGACGAGCCGGTCAGCGCGCTCGACCCGATCGGCCGCCGCGAGGTCCTCGACCTCATGGCGCGGCTCAAGGGCGAGACCACGGTCTTCTACTCGACCCACATCCTCGACGACGTCGAACGCGTCAGCGATCGCGTCGCGATCATCGATCACGGCCGGCTCGTTCGCGAAGCGTCGACGGCCGACCTCCTCGCGAGCTTCACGCTCGATCAGCTGCGCGTCGTCATCGGCGGCGCTACCGACGCCACGGGCGTCGACCTGGCCGGGCTGCCCGGCGTGCTGTCGGTCGAAGCGGCCCAGCGCGACGGCGACCTGCGCACCTACTTCGTTCGGATCCGCCCGGAGGATGCCGGGCCCGTCCAGCGGACGATCACGCGGTTCGCCGCCGATCGTGACCTGGGCCTCACCGAGAACGGACTCGTCCGGCTCGCGCTGGAGGACGTCTTCCTCCGCCTCGTCGACAGCAAGGAGCGTGCGGCATGACCGCCTCGACCATCACCGACGCCCGCGTGGCGTCGTCCTCGTCCTCGTTCGGCCGGCTGGCCGGGCTCCGGGCACTACTCAGAAAGGATGCGACCGAGTGGGTTCGCGGACGGCGCGTGTGGGTCGTCCTGGCGATCTCGAGCGTCTTCATGGTCCTGACCGCAGCGAATGGCTGGATCAAGGCGAGGATCGCCGAGAGCCTGCCGCCGGACGTGGCCCCGCCCACTCCCGGCTCCCTCGTGCCGCTCGACAACATCATCGGCGCGGTGTCGGCCCAGGTGTTCGTCCTCGCGACGATCTTCGCGGTGGCGAGCCTGCTCGTCGCCGAGCGTGACTCGGGGACCCTCGCGTGGGTCGCGTCGAAGCCGGTGACCCGCTCGTCGATCTGGCTCTCGAAGTGGATCTCGGCAAGCGCGATCCTCGTCGTCGCGGCGGGACTGATCCCGCTCGCGCTGACCGTGGGCCTCGTCGTCGTCCTGTACGGCGTCCCGCCGGTCGGGGCGGTCGTCGGGCTCGCCGTCGGGATCGCGGCCCTCGTGACGTTCTTCGCCGCTGTCGGTCTCGCCGCCGGCACGGTCATGCCGGGCCAGCCCGCGGTTGCGGCCGCCGGGTTCGGGGTCTTCGCCCTGACGCCCCTCCTGACCGCAGTCGTCCCGTTCGACGTCGCGCCGTTGCTGCCGACATCCATCCTGCCGTGGCCGGCCATGGCGATGTCGGGCGAGGCCGTGCCGTGGGTCACACCGGTGGCATGGCTCGCCATCACGACCGGCCTCGTCCTGCTGGCGCTGCGCAGGATGGCGCGGATCCAGCTGTAGCGGCCCGCCCACGCCTCGTACGGAGCACGGACGCCGCCGGCCCACCCGGGCCGGCGGCGTTCGCGTGTATGCCGGTCGCGCATCGCTTCGAACGAGCGAGCGTGCGCCACCTGCCGGATCGACCGATCGGGCGTCCGGGCCGTGCTCGTTCATTCCGGATCGATGCGCCGGCGGCATCGCGGCGCGCGAGGGCCGCGACTCCCGCCCGGACCCGCTACAGCCGCCCGGCCTCGATGATCCGCTGGAGGAACTGGCGCGTCCGCGCCTCGCGCGGCTCCCGGAAGATCTCGGCCGGCGGCCCGGATTCGATGATCCGCCCGTCGTCGAGGAAGCAGACCCGTCGCGCGATGTCGCGGGCGAAGCCCATCTCGTGGGTCGCGATGACCATCGTCATCCCACCCGCGGCCAGCTCGCGCACGACGTCCAGCACCTCGGCGACCAGCTCCGGGTCGAGCGCGCTCGTGACCTCGTCGAGGAGGAGCAGCTCGGGCTCCATCGCGAGTGCCCGCACAATCGCCACGCGCTGCTGCTGCCCGCCCGACAGCCGGTCCGGGATGTCGCGCTGCTTGTCGGCCAGGCCGAACCGCGCGAGGAGCTCGCGCGCCGCCTCCTCGGCCTCGCCGCGCGGGCGTCCGAGCACCTTGCGCGGCGCGAGCGTCACGTTGTCGAGCACCGACATGTGCGGGAACAGGTTGAACGACTGGAACACGATGCCGATCCGCCGGCGAATGCGATCCACGTCGACCTTCGGGTCGGTGATCTCGACGTCGCGGATGTAGATGCGCCCGGCGTCGATCGGCTCGAGCAGGTTGACGCAGCGCAGCAGCGTCGACTTGCCGGACCCCGACGCCCCGATGAGGCAGACCACCTCGTGGGGCTCGACCGCCAGGTCGATCCCGCGCAGGACCTCGAGGTGCCCGAACGACTTGTGGAGCCCTTCGACCCGCAGCGCGTCCACGGCGCTAAACCCGGCCACGGCTGCGCCGGCGGGAGTCGGCGGCGGTCGCGCGACCGCCCGGCCGCTCCCGTCCCCGGGCGATGAGCCAGTCCGTGAACCGCGACAACGGCAGCGTGACGACGAGGAAGACCAGCGCGACCGCCACGTACGGGGTGAAGTTGAAGTTGGCGGCCTGCTTGATCTGGGCCGTCCGGAAGATCTCGACCACCCCGATGTACGAGACGAGCACGGTGTCCTTCTGGAGCCCGATGAAGTCGTTCAGGAGGGGTGGAATGACCCGGCGAACCGCCTGCGGCACGACCACGTAGCGCAGCGACTGGAAGCGCGACAGCCCGAGCGACCGGGCGGCCGCGTCCTGGCTCGGATGGACCGAGTCGATCCCCGCCCGGAACACTTCGGACACGTAGGCCGAGTACACGAGCGTGAGCGTCACGATCGCCCAGAAGAACGGCTGGATCGGCAGGCCGGCGATGGCCAGGCCGGGCGCCCCGAACCCGAGGGCGAAGATGATCAGGAGGCCGGGGATCGCCCGGAAGACGTCGACGTAGATCGTCGCCATGAACCGGAACGGGAAGAGGGCCGGCCCGGGCAGACTGCGCAGGATCGCAAGGACAAGCCCGAAGACGAGGATCAGGACCTCGGCGATGAGGAAGAGCTGGACGTTGACCCAGAACGCCCGAACGACGTCCGGCAGCGCGTCCAGGAAGAGCTCCCGGTCGAGGAACGACCGCTGCACGGCCGGCCAGCCATCGGAGTTGACGATGAGCCAGCCGAGCGTCCCGAAGACGACGACCGAGCTGACGAGCGCGATCGCGATCGAGCGCGCGAGCTGCTCGCGGTCACCGCGCCGCCGAACGAACAGAGGCTCGCCCGGCCCGGGTGGCGCGAGGCCACCCAGATCGCGCGAGCCTCCCGACAAGCCCACGGGAGGGGCCGGGCCCCGCTAGGGCCGGAGGACCGGCGCGTCCGCCTTGTCCGACAGCCACTCCTGGGTGATCGCCTCGAGCCGCCCGTCGGACTGCATCGCGGTGATCGCCTCGTTGACGCACTCGGTGAGCGGGCTGTCCTTCGTGAGCACGACGCTGAAGTACTCGGCGTCGGCGTCCTGCGAGCCCTCGAGCTGGCCGACGATGACGCCGTCCTCCATCTGCGCCGCGGTGATGAAGAAGGCCGTCGGCAGGTCGACGACGATCGCGTCGATCTGACCCACCTTGAGCGCCTCGATCGCCGCGTCGTTCGTGTCGTAGACCGATGTCTCGGTCGTCGGCTCGATGACCGTCTCGATGGCCTCGAAGCTGGTCGTCCCGACCTGCGCCCCGAACGTCAGCGGCTTGAGCGCGGCGATCGTCGTCGCCTCGGCCGCCGGCGTGCCCTCGCGCGCGACGATCGCCTGGTTCACGAAGTAGTAGCCCTCGGACATGTCGACGTTCTCGGCTCGTTGCGGGTCGTACGAGATCTGGTTGATGTCGATGTCGAACGGCTTCGGGCCCGGCGCGAACGCCTGGTCGAACTTGACGACGGTCCACGCCACCTCTTCCTTCGCGAAGCCGAGCTCCTCGGCGAGCGCATACGCGAACGCGCTCTCGAACCCGTTGCCGGTCGTGGGGTCGCCGAGCTCCCACGGCTCGGTCGGCTCGTCGACGAACTCGAAGTACGGCGGGTAGGCGGGGTTGTCCGTGCCGATCGTCAGCGTGCCTGGCGTGATGAGCGCCAGGTCCTCCGTCGCACAGCTCACGGCCTCGCTGGGCGGTGCCTCGCTGGCCGGCGCGGACGGCGCCGCGCTCGTCGGGGGTTCGCTCGTGGCAGCCGACGGCGAAGCGCTCGTACCGCCCGAACCGGTACAGGCGGCGACGACGATCGCCAGCAGGCCGAGACCGATCAGTCGCTTGGTGCGTGTCACTCTGGTGCTCCTCCACAGACGCGGGACCGGCGCGAGTGTACAGGGAGCGGGCCCGAACGCACCGAAGCGATGCCGGGAGGAGGATCGGCACCGCTTCGGTGGGTCGTGACCGGGGTGGCGAGGAGGAGGGACCGCGCCGCCTGGTCGGGGTATTCGGTTCGGGACGGCCGTGCCGTCAGGCGAGACCCGGTGCGCCGGCGTCCTCGCGGATCCGGCCGGTCCGGTGGAGCTCGCGGACGAACAGCAGACGGTTGACCTGGGCGATGCTCCACTGGACGTCGCCCAGCGGGATGCCGCACAGGAAGGCGGTCAGGTTGGCGGCCTCAGCCACCGTCAGGCCCTTCCGGACGAGGGCCCGGTGCGTCGGGATCGTGGCCGTCGACGGATCGAAGGTCGGTGGGCTCTCCGGGCTGGTGGCCGCGGAGCCAGGTCCGACCGCGGAGCCCGCCCCGCGCCGTGCCGACGACGAGGCGCGACGACAGGATCGCGCGGGATCCGGTGATCCTCGATGCGCCCTGCCTGCCATGTCCCACGTTCCCCTGTCCTTCGATGTCGTTCACACCGGGCGGTCCGGTGCGGTACGGGCATGTTCGCGTCGCGGGGAACCGCGTCGCGATGGCCCGGCGGTCCCGGCCGGCCCGGTACTTTGCGCGCACGTGCGACCAGTCGATCCGACGGAGGCCCCACCGCCGCTCGCTAGACTCCGTTCGTGCGAGTCCGGACGTTCGAGCTGCGGTTGATCGGCGTGGCCCTCGTTGCCAGTTGGACGCTCACGGCGGGCCTCGTGTTGCTCGCCTACCGTCCGGGCGGTCCGATCGACCTCGTCGTCGGGCTCACGGCGTGCGGTCCGGTCGGCATCGCCCTGCTCGGAGCAGTGTGGCCGCCGGTCGCCCACGGACAGCGCTCGTTCCCCGCGATGATGTGGCTCGGCATCGTGGCGCTTCTCCTGCTGCTCCCGTCGATGAGCGGCCTGCTGACCCAGCTGCGCTCGCTCGGCTCGCAGACGCTCGTGCCGTCGGTCGAGGCCGGCTACCCGTGGTTCCTGGCGCTTCTCGCGACGAGCCTCTTCGCCGGATTCGGCGTCGCCCGCCGGATGCTCGGCCAGACCGCCATGCGCCGCCGGCGCCTCGTCCGCGGCGTGCTCCTCGGGACGGCCATGACGACCGTGAGCGGCCTGCTGTTCGCGGGGGCGGCGGTCGCGAACGACTCCGCCCTGCGCGACCGCGTTCCCTCCTCTTCGCGGTTCGGGCCGACCGATCCGGAGCTCGAGCCGGGGACGTGCGACGGCCCCATCGCCGTGGGCCCCGCCGCCGAGATCCGGATGGACATGACCGCCGAGATCGACCTGCGTCGGTTCGGCTCGATCGAGCTCAGCGGCGTGCGCGATGGGCAGGATTACCGCTGGTCGGCGTACGTGGCCACGGACCGCCAGCTCGGCGCATACGGCTGGGCGCGGATCGACGATCGGACGTGGTCACGGACGCCCGCCCGGGGCTGGTTCGCACTCGACAATCCCGACCCGGCGCAGATGGCGCTCGACCGGCACGCGCTCGACGTCGCGCTCACCGAAGGGTTCCGCGCGACGGCCGAGGACCACGGGATCGAGGTGATCGAAGGGGCCCGGGCCAGGCACTGCCGGATCGCCGTCGATGGCACGGCGTTCGAGGGGGCGTTCCCGCAGGTCCGGCTGCTCGTCGGGAACGCGAACCTCGAACGCTGGCGCGGACAGCTCGACTACTGGATCTTCCTCGATGGCCAGATCGGGCAGATCGCCGGGCGGGCCAACGGCGAGGCGTACGAGATCTCGCACGCGGCGCTCCAGGCGACGGTGGAGGTGCGGCTCACCGCCACCCATCGCGACCGGGTCGTGTCGGTCTATCCTCCGGCGCGATGACGATCGATGACGCCGCGGATCGCCATGCCGCGAAGCGCGACCGGCTCGCCCGGCTGCTGCGAGTGGTCGCGGTCCTGCGCGCCCACCCCGACGGGATCCGGCCGGCCGAGATCGCCCACCGGATCGACGTCTCGGCGCGAACCGTCTACCGCGATCTCAAGGCGATCGACCAGGAGGTCGGCGTCGCGGTCTGGTCGGAGGACGGGAAATGGGGCGTCGTCGGCGACGAGTTCCTGCCGGCGCTCAAGCTCACCCTGACCGAGGCGATGGCCGTGGTCCTCTCGGCACGGCTCATGGTCCGCTACGCCGACAAGTACGACGCGGACCTCGCGGCCGCATTCGAGAAGCTCCAGGAGGTGCTGCCGAAGCCGCTCGCCGAGCACGTCAACCGGACCCTCACGGTCCTCGCCCAGCACCCGCGTGACGAGGCGTTCAGCCGGCGCGTCCATCTGCTGGTCCGGGCGTGGGCGGAGCGGCGGGTCGTGGAGCTCGCGTACGAGCCGGCCCGCTACGCACCCGACTCGGTCCCGCGCCGGGCGGTCGTCCGGCCGTACCTCATCGAGCCCTCGCTGCAGACCCACGCCCTGTATCTCATCGGCTGGGACGAGACCCGCGACGGCCTGCGCACGTTCAAGATCGAGCGGATCCGCGATGTCTCGCTCACGCCTCGCACCTTCGTGCCACCCGAATCAGGGACGGCCGAGGCCGGCACCGTCGAGACGACGCTGGAGCGCGCCTGGGACATCATCGCCGACCAACCGCCGGTCGAGGTGGTGCTGCGCTTCACGCCCGCGGTTGCGACGCGCGTGGGCGAGACGACGTGGCACCCCAGCCAGGTCGTCGACCACGAACCGGACGGCTCGCTCCGCTGGCGGGCGACGGTGTCCGGAACGATCGAGATCCGGCTGTGGATCCTCCAGTGGGGCGCCGACGTGGAGGTCCTGGAGCCGCCCGAGCTTCGCGCCGACGTGGCCGCCACGCTCGAGCGGGCGCTCGCCGCCTACCGCGGCTGAGGGCCGATCGGCGCCGGTTCCCGGGCCCCCGACGGCAACGGTTGATTCGACCGGGTAGGGTATGGTTGAACCGTGACGTAGGCCCACACTACGTCGCCGACCCCCAGCCGTCCCGGCGCATCCCGCCGGCACCGACTCACCGTGACCCCCGCACGTTGAGGTAATCACATGATGACCACGGCCAGGCGCCGGGGCATGCTCGTCGCGCTCACCGCGGCGATCCTGTCCGGTTTCCTGTTCACGGCCGGCGTGCCGAGCGCCGATGCGAGCATCTCGTCCGTCGAGCGCGAAGTCTGGCGCTGGATCAACGCCGACCGCGTCGAGCTCGGCCTCCGCCCGCTCCAGGCCTGGGGCAAGCTGTTCTCGGTCGCAGAGCTGCGCGCCTCGCGGATGGCGTCGGCCAACGTGATGAGCCACACGATCAGCGGCAGCCTGTCGAGCCAGCTGAGGAGCGCCGGCGTCCGCTCGTGGAGCTACGGCGAGAACATCGGCTACTCGAGCTACCCGCGCGGGACCGAGGCCGCCCGCCACATCTACCGGCTCTGGCGGGGCAGCCCGGTCCACTGGGCGCAGATCACGAGCAAGCGCTACAACTACGTCGGGGTCGGGCTCGCCTACCGCTCGAGCAACGGGCGGACGTACGCCTCCCTCGTGTTCACGGAGTCGCCCGACCACACCGGCGCCCGTGCCAAGGTGACCGGCGCCACGCGGCAGGGCGACGACGTGACGTGGACCTGGCGGGGCTACGACGTGGCGCTGCAGACCCACACCGCCGGATTCCGCGACTTCGACGTCCAGTACCGGATCGGCTACGGCTCGTTCCGGCTGCTCCGGGACAACTGGACCGGTACCTCCCTGACGTTGTGGAACAGGACCTCGGGCCACACCTACGGGTTGCGGGTGCGCGGCACGGACCGGGCCGGTAACGTTGGCGCGTGGAGTCCGGAAGTGCGCGTCTGGGTGCCCTGACCGAACCGTCCCGGCGCCACCCGTTCGCGGCCGTCAACCTCATCAGCGACCCGATCCACGGCTATCTCGAGCTGACGAAGCGGCTGAGTCCGGCGGCGTCGGGGGCGGCCGGGCTGCCCGAGGAGGACGTCGCCGAGGAGGATCTCCTCGACACGGCCTGGCTCCAGCGGCTGCGCCGGATCAGCCAGCTGCAAAGCGCCCGCTGGGTGTTTCCCACCGCGGAGCACTCGCGGTTCACCCACGGGCTCGGCGTCATGCACGAGGCCGGCCTGTGGGGCCGCTCGCTCTACCCGAGCCTGCGGGCCGCGCTCGTCGCGGCCGGCGAGCAGCCGGTGCCGTCGGAGGGGCTCGTCGTCGAGACGCTCCGGATCGCAGGGCTGCTCCACGACGTGGGCCACGGCCCGTTCGCCCACTTCTTCGACGACCACGTGCTCGCCGCGTTCGCCTCGCCCGACGACCCGCGCCGGGACGGCCCAAAACGGCTGACCCACGAGGACCTGTCGCAGCGGATCATCGAGGGTGAGCTGGGGGCGCTCATCGGCGGCGTGCGGCGCGCCCCGGGCGCCGTGCCCGAACGCGACGGCTTCGCCGACCGCGAGGCCATCGACCCTCGCTGGGTCTCGTTCCTCGTCTCGAAGCCGGCCCTGCGCGACCCGTCGATGCCGCAGTGGGTGCGCTGGCTCCAGCCGCTCCTGTCGGGCGTCTTCACCGTCGACAACATCGACTACGTCCGGCGCGACGCGTACATGATCGGCGTGGCCGTGGGGCCGGTCGACATCGAGCGGCTCCGGCGTTACACGTTCATCGGCCAGCGCGGGCTGACCCTGTACGAGCCGGGCGCGGGCGCGCTCGAGATGTTCCTCACTGCGCGCCTCTTCCTCTACCAGCAGGTGTACTTCCACCGGACGGTCCGGGCGATCGATCTCGACCTGCGCGAGGTCTTTGGACCCTCGATCCGGGCGATCTTCGGCGATGGCTCGCCGGCCGAACGCCTGGCCGAGTACGCCGATCTCGACGAGTACGCGCTGCTCCACCAAGCCGCCCGCTGGGGGCGCGGCGAGTCAGTGGCGCGGGCCGGTGACGCGCCGCCCGAACCCGGCGACGGTCGCGTGACCCCGGCGGTCGCCGAGGCGTGGCGGGCCGTGCTGCTCCGCCAGCCGCGCTGGCGGTCCGAAGCCGAGGTCCGTGCGGAGTACGAGACAGGCGGGCGGCCCGAGGCGGAGATCGCGGCGCTCGGCCGGGCGGAGCCGGGAGCCGTCGAGATCGACCTCGCGGAGGTCGACGCCCGACCGGCAGAGGCGACCGCCACCGATTCGCTGCTCGCGGTCGAGGGCCGCAGTGGCGGTCCGGGGGTGCCGGTCAGCCAGGCCCTGCGGCGGCTCCCGGCCTGGGCGCTAATCGCCCGGCGCTACCGCCGGCACCCGCGGTAGAGCCAGGCCCGCAGCGGCCTTCTCGCGCTGGGCGCCGACCCCCGGCTCAAAGCCCTTGCGCGGCGGGAGGACGAGGAGGGGGTCGATCCGCGCGATCTCCCAGGCCGGCAGCTTCATGCGCTTGGCGGTGTCCGGGTGGAGGCCCATCCGCTCGGTCTCGAGCGGGCTGAAGATCCCGTAGTGGAGGTGGCAGCCGGACGCCCGGCCGGTGTCTCCCTCGAACCCGATCACGTGGCCGGCCTTGACCTGCTGGCCCTTCTTCACGGTCACCTTGCTGAAGTGGGCGTAGATGCTCCGATAGCCGTTGCCGTCATCGATGACCACGACGATCGGGAGCGAGCCCCAGGCCTGCTTCGAGTCGAGCCGCCGGTAGTACGGCTCGAGGTCCCCGATCCAGCCGACGTAGTCGTCGAACCGGCGGCCGGCCGCGAGGACCGTACCGCTGTGGGCCGCCCGGATGCGGTCGCCGCAGAACGTCGCGAGGTCGAGCCCGTCATGGAAGCGACGCCCGTCCACGAGCCGCGATCCCCACGGGGAGTGCTCGAAGCCGAGCGTGAGGCGCCCGCGCAGGGGCCACTGGTAGCCGGTGAGGCTCTCGACCGGAGCCGCGGTCGGCAGCGGCGGGAGCTCGAGCGGAGCCGGCGGGGACCAGGTCGGAGCGGCGCTCGGGGGTGCGACTGCGGGCACGCGAACCGGGTCCGGCGTGGCCGGCCGCGCCGCCTCGTTCCGTTCGTTGCCCGCGACGGCGTCCGAGGTCAGGTTCGCGGCGGGTGCGCCGACGCCATCGGCAAGCGCACCGACGACGAAGAAGGCCGACGCGAAGACGGCGGCCGCGAGGATCCAGGGACGCACGGGGCGGGTGTGACGGGGCACCGGCGGTGTGTACCACGATCCGGGGCCGACGCGCAACCGCCGTTCGGCCGGATACGGCGGGGCTACCCGCCGATGACGACCGACACGACGAGCGCGAGGTAGCCCAGGTAGAACAGCCCGCCCACGAGCAGGTGGCGGCCGTTGAGCGTCCCCCGCCGGGCGAGCGGCAGGAAGATCGCCGCCGCCGAGGCGAACGCGATCCCGGCGGACGCGAATGCCGTGTACGACCCTTCCTCGATCCGCCAGGCGCTCGACGCGAACACGAGCGCGACGACCGTCGGGATCGTCGACTGGAACACCATCGCGCCGGTGATGTTGCCCATCGACAGGGTGTCCTTGCCCTGACGGACCCAGATGATCGAGTTGAACTTCTCCGGGAGCTCCGTGGCGATCGGCGCCACGACGAGGGCGAGGAGGAGCTCGTCGACGCCAATCGCGGAGGCCACCTGCTCGACCGAATCCACGAAGAACATCGCGCCGACGATGATGCAGCCGAGGGCGAACAGGACCTGGGCGTTGACGACGCGCAGGCGCGGCACCGTCGGATCGAGGCGCCGGCCAGGCCGGTCGAGACGGGCGAAGCGGAGTGGCGCGAGGTCCTCGAGATCGACTTCGGCGTCGGCCTCGAAGTGGACCTTGACGTACCAGGCGTAGATGCCAAGCAGGACCGCCGCGACGATCCACTTCGGCCACGCCGGCTCCGGCGGCAGGAAGGCGGCACCGATCGCGATCGCATAGGCGATCGCGAAGTAGCGCATGTCATGGGTGAGCGTGGGGCCGTGGATCCGCATCCGCTCGCCGCTGACCCGCCGGTTGCGGAACGCGATCACGCCCAGGCCCGTGACGAACATCGCAAGGGTCGAGAGCATGAACGGCGCACCGAGGATCGCGCCGATCCCAACCTCGTTGGAGGCCTCGCCGGTCGCGAACAGGATGGCGATGATCGGGATCATCGTCTCGGGCAACGCCGTGCCGACCGCCGCGAGCACGGAGCCTACGGCGCCCTCGGCGAGATCGAGCTTGCGCCCCAGCCATTCGACACCGTTCGTGAACAGCTCGGCGCCGAGCAGGATCACGAGCAGCGCGATGAACAGGATGCCGATCGCCACGAATGCTCCTGGGCTGGCCGCGACGGGCGGAAGCTCGCGGCGGTCTCCGTACCGGTGTGAGGCCGGCGGGACTGGCCGTGCCGAGTGAGAGGGTAGCGGTTCGGACGGTCGCGCTTCGGGAGCTGGCGCAGGGTGCGGGCATCGCGAGATGCCGGGCCTCTTCAGCCGTCGCCAGACCCGAGGCGGGGTTGCAGGTTCCGGCGCTGGACGGCGGCCGCGGCGCGGCCCAGGAGCGCCCGGGCGAGCGCCAACGGCACCAGCGCGACGCGTCGGCGCGGCTCCCGCGAAGGCCTGCCGAGCGCCAGAACGCGTCGGATCGCCGCGTCGCGCCGCAACTCGACCCTTCGTTCCCGCGCATGAATGTCCAGCGGGAGTCCGACGCTCCATGCTTCATGGGCGGAGACCGCCGGGTATCCGATTTCGTCGTGAATCCGCATGACTGTCATTTCCTCGTTGCAGGGAGCACTGCCTCGACAGTGCAGCCGCCCCGTGTGAAACGGCGGGTGACGACCGGGGCCAAGCTGCGCCCGGCGTCACCTGTTCGGTCACACGGCCTCCCTCGAGGCTCCGTCACACATGCACGCAGAGCATCGAGGAGCAGCCGCCATGACAAGCACGATCCAGGCCCGCGATTCCGGGGCGGTCCGACGCGCCGTCGCCACCGACCGCATCCGGGCCGTCGCGGCCATGCCGGCCAGGTTCGCGCGCTGGATGAGCGCCGGCGCGGCGAGGATCCGCAGATCGGGTCAACTGGGCGTCACTCGCGAGACCGAGATCGGTCGGCTGACGGGTGGACGCATCTGATGACCGCGCCCTTGTTGAATCGCGCCCGATCGGGCAAGGATTCGCCGCAGCGAGTCGCGGCGGTCCTGTCGCGAGCGCCGAGCGACGAAGGGGCACGGCGCGTGGCGACCATCGGCATCCATCTCCTGGGCACGCCCTGGATCGAGATCGACGGCGAGCGGGCGCCGGGTCCGCGTGGCTGGAAGGCATGGGGTCTCCTGGCCTACCTGATCCTCGCGCGCGCTCCGGTGCCGCGCGGGCGTCTCGCCGAGCTGCTGTTCGCCGACGCCGATGACCCCCTCGGCGCGCTCCGCTGGAACCTCGCCGAGCTTCGCCGTTCGCTGGGGTCGTCGATGGCACTTGGTGGCGATCCCGTACGGCTGTCGCTGCCGGTCGACTCGTTCGTCGACGTCGCGGCCCTTGGATCGGCGAGCTGGGTCGAGGCAATCCAGGTGCCGGCCCTCGGACGCGACCTCCTCGAGGGGATCGACCTCCACGGCGGTGCGGCATTCGAGACGTGGCTGCGCGCCGAACGCCGCCACGTCGCCAGCATGTCGGGCGCGGTGCTCCACGAGGCCGGAAGCGCCCGCCTCGGAATGGGATCGCCGGATCAGGCACTCGAGCTGGCGACGAGGCTGGTAGCCCTCAACGAGTACGACGAGGAGGCGCACATCCTGCTGACCCGGGCCTACCTGGCACTCGGCGAGGAGGAGCGCGCTCGGGCCCACCTCGAGTCCGCGACGGCCAGGATTCGACGCGACCTCGGCGCCGAACCCTCCCCGGCGCTGCTGCGTGCGATCGAGCACGCGGCGCAGGAAGCGACGCCGCCCCAGACGTGGGTCCGGGGCGCTGCCGCGGCCGCGTCGTTGATCACGGCCGGCGAGGCGGCCGTCAGTGCCGGCGTTCTCGATTCCGGTCTCGAAATCCTGCGCCGGGCGATCGTCGTCGCCAGCGAGGCAGGCGATGCCGCGCTCGAAGCACGGGCGCTCGTCGTCCTCGGGACGGCGTTTGTCCATTCGGGTCGTGGGCGCGGCAGCGAGGGCGCAACCGCGCTGCACGCCGCCCTGCAGATCGCAAAACGACTCTCCGCCGACGGGCTCACGTCCGAAGCGAGCCGCGAGCTCGCCTACCTGGACATGAAGCAGGCGCACTACGAGCGCGCGACGGCGTGGCTCGATCGCGCGATCGGAAGCGCCCCGGACCGCGGCAGCCTCGCGGCCGCGGCGGCGGTCAAAGGGGTGGTGACCGCCGACCGGGGAATGATCGACGCGGGCGGGCTCCTCCTCGAGGAGGCCTACGACATCGCCATCGAGCTCGACAAACCCCGGCTCGCTGCATGGTCACTCGCCTTCGTGGCACGTGGCCAGCTCCTGCGCGAGGACATCTCGGCGGCGAGGACGTCGGCCGCTCGTTCAGTCGACCTGAGCCGCATCGCCGGCTGGATCGCCTTCCTTCCGTTCCCGCAATCCCTTCTGGCCACGGCGGATCTCGCCCTCGGCGAGGTCGACGAGGCGCGCGCGGCGTTCGAGTCAGCGTTCGCGCTCGGGTGCCAGATGGCGGATCCGTGCTGGGAGGGGGTGGCGGCCCGCGGCATCGGGCTCATCCACCACGCGACCGGGCGGGCGGACGAGGCGATCGAATGGCTCGACGATGCCCGAACCCGGTGCGTCCGGATCCCCGACGCCTACCTGTGGATGCACGCGTATTGCCTGGACGCGCTGTGCTCGGTCGCCATCGAGGCCCGCGCGCCCAAAGCCAGGGAATGGGTGAGCGACCTGGAGCTTGTAGCGGCGCGCACGGGCATGAACGAGATGCTGGTCCGGGCCCAACTCCATCGAGCGCGGCTGGGCGATGAACGGGCCGTGCTCACGGCGCGGCTGTTCGCCGATCGGATCGACAATCCGGCCGTGCTGGGAGCCGTGTCGGCGCTCGAGGTTCGCCCCACTTCGTAGGTCTGGCGCTCCCGGCGCGAGCCGGCCCCCGACGCCCGCCAACCCGGTCAGTGGTCGCCTTGGGCGGTCGGCGCGGCCGATAGACTGCTGGCCTGCCGTGTCGACACCGTCGTTCCCCCCGCACCGCCCGCTGACCCCGGAGGACATTGACCGGATCGCGGCGATCGCCGACCCGGTGATCCGCAACCTCCAGATCACGCGGGCCTATCACGAGCTCTCGGCCGCGGCGGCGATCCGCCTCGGCCAGGTCGCCAACTGGTGCACGTTCGCGACGTGGGCATCGAAGCAGGCCGGACGGACGATCCGGAGGGAGGACCTCCAGCGCAGCCTGGAGGCGGCGTTCCGATCGTCGCCGACCGCGGCGAGTGCAGCGAGCGAGGTCGCAACGCAGGCGCTCCGATTCGGCGCCAACAGCCCGTTCAGCGTGTCGCTCGCGTCCGTTTGGAGCGTCGTCGCTCCCGCAGCCGCGCTCGATCGGGCGAGCGACGCCGTCGCCCGTGGCAACCTCCGCGTGTTCGAGGAGATCGGCCGTGAGTTCGCGCGCTTCGACGTCGAATGCGGCCGCGATGCCACCTTCGACGTGGACAACCTCGCTCGGTTCGTGGAGCGGCTTGCACCGGGCGAGCCCCCGGACGGGCAGCGTTACCTGCGCGAGGCCTTCGCTCGCTACTATCGGGCGCGCTTCGAAGCCGATCCGCGAACGCGCGCGCAGCTCGTCCTGCTCGCCAACCTCGAGATCGGCTTCCACGAGCAGACTCGTCTCCAGCCCGAGATCGCGGAGGCGCTCAACGCGGCCATCGTCGATCCACGCGACGTGCGGGATCGCGTCATCGATGCCCTGTTCCCGAAGGCCGTGTGGCTCGTTCGGCTGCGCCTGTTCATCGCCCGACTCATGGGGCGACGCTCGCTGCTTGATGTCGCCATCGACGCGCTGGTTACCGAGGAGCAACGGCTCGTCCGACGCATCATGACCCGCCACCTGATGTCCATCGAGCTTGGGGCGACGGCCCGCCTTCAGCTCGGTGAGGATCTCGGCGGCGACTTCGCACCATCCCTTCGGGAGATCGTTCTCCCGGAGCTCCGCGCGCTGCTGGACCGGATCGATCCGACGCGTGACAGCCCGCGGGAATCCGGAGCCGGCGACTGGGCCGATCTGGGCGATCGCGTGCACTTCATCGCCGACATGTTCCGGTCCTTCCAGGACTCGCCGTTCCTGTTCGAGTCGCCCTTCACCCCGGCGCAGCTGGAACGGCTTGACGCCGGTCAACGACCGGCCGATCCGCTCTGACGATCACGCCGGCCGGGTCAATCGGGGGCCCACGCTCGACGACCGCGCCTTGACCGTGAACCGGGTGGTCAGCGGGTTCAGCAGGTACGGCAGTGGGCGGTCCGGGCTGAGTTTCGGCTTCAGGAGCTCGAACTCGGCCTGCCGCAGCAGCTCGGCGAGGGTCGCCGTCGCCAGTACCAGGGCGAGATTCCGGCCCGCGCACTGTGCGCCGCCCCGCGAGAAGAGGTTGAGTGACCAGTCGGAGTCCGCGGACCCGTCGAGCCAGATCTCGGGCGCCAGCCGGTTCGCGTACGGGAGCCTTCGCGCACGATGGAAGACAGCCGCGGGGATCAGCACCCGGGTTCCGGCGCGCACGGTTGTGCCGTGCCATTCGGTGTCGGTCGTGGTCCGCCGGACGAGCGTCGGTGCCGCCGGCCACAACCGGATGCTCTCCTGGACGCATGCCCGAACGAAGCGAAGATCGGCCAGTCCGGCAACCGTGCCCCGGCCGTGGGCCGCATCGGCCGTGGCAATCTCCTCGACAGCCCGAGCCCTCGCTGCAGGATGTGTGGCAAGGAGCGCCAGCGTGTTCGCAACGACAATCCGCACGGCGTCGAGCGCCATGAGCCAGAACGGGACCTGGCCGTTCGGGTGCGTTCGGTGCGCCTGGGGCGCGCTCGGGAAGAGGCTGACAAGCGTGCCGGGCTCCGCCGCGTCCACGTAGCGGCGGATCCGCTCGTCCATGGACGCACGAAGCGTTGCATTCCGACGGCGATTCCACACCTTCAGGCCCAGCCAGTTCCCTTCCTCGCGCAGGCGGCCGTGCTCCTCGCTCAGCTGGGTGTCGTCGGCCGCCGCGTCGCCGAGCACGCAGCGGCGGCTGATGCGACGGAAGCCTGCGAGCGACCGCTCGTAGTCCAGGTCTCCGGCCGTCGCGAGCATAGCCGTGATCTCCTGGCCGACGATCTCGAGAAACCGCTCAGCGAACCGATGCGGCTCGCGGCCGAAGTCGAGCACAGCCTCGTTGAACGGACGGCGCTGGACGCGGAGGGACGGCGGTGACCCGTTGAGCGCGTCGGGCGCGAACGGTTCGAGCGCGCGCTGCTTCTCGCGCGCATCCAGGGCGAACACTTCGACAGGCGAGTCGAGAACGCGGCGAACGTCGTCTGTCGTGAGGATCAGGAGCGTCTCCCCGAGGACGCCCCCGAGGAGCAGGGAACGGCCGCCACTCCGCGCCGAGAGCCGCTCCACCGTCGCAACGGCCCACCGTCCGGTGTTGAGGCGGGTGACGAGCTCGGTCCAGAAGGGCTGCGGGATCAGGGCTCCGCGGAGCAGGCTCGGAAGGGCGTAGGTGAGCGCGAACCGGGTGCGCTCGAGGAGCGAGGCCCTCGGCAGCCCGGTCGCCATCAGGCCACCTCGTTGAGCTGCCCG
Organism: Candidatus Angelobacter sp.; assembly: GCA_035463095.1. Taxonomy (GTDB): domain Bacteria; phylum Chloroflexota; class Limnocylindria; order QHBO01; family QHBO01; genus JACDBZ01. Next base: position 41,499 of record DATHTR010000060.1, read on the forward strand.
GGCGCAGCTTGACCGGTCGGCCGCCGCCGGTCCTGGAGGACGTGAAACACGGCCATCATGCCGGTCCCGACTGCCAGCGCGACGGTGAACCCGGTGGCCGTCCCCCGCCCGGGCAGGAATTCGTCGCGGCCGAGGACGGCGACCACCAGCAGGGCGACGCCGTTGAGGATGAACAGTCGGACCGCGGTCCGGATTTCGTCCCAGTCCTGGGCGAAGGCCATGGTCCCGCACCAGACCGACCAGCCGAGGAACCACGCGGCGACGATCTGCGCGTCGAGTGGATTGAGTTCCCACGGCCAGCGGGTCGCCGCGAACTCAGGGTTGAGGAGAAGCAGGAGGCCGTTCATCAGGAGCAGGCCGGCGACGAGGACGAGGAACCGCTTGAACCAGGGCTCGATCGGACCACCGGAGATCGGGGCTGTCGCCGAGAACGTGCCCCGCGGGATGAGGTAGACCATGACGACCGGCTCGAAGATGTAGAGGACGATCCAGATGTGGGCGAGGGGGGTCTCGAACGGGTTCCAATGGAACTCCCCTGCGTGCCAGTACGTGGCGAACAGGAGGACCCCGGTGAAGACGAGATTGCCCCACACAATCCAGCGAAGCCGCAGCCAGCTCCGCTCGAACGCCGCATTGAGGAAGAAGAACGTCCGGAACACGTAGCCGGCGCCGATGAACAGCTGCGCGAAGCGCGGCTGGATGTCCCAGGCGAAGTAGCCCGGGACGAACTCCGGGAAGAAGAGGAACCACACCGCGAACCAGGCCGCTGCAGCGGCGCCGAGCAGACCCCAGCCGAGGCGTGATCGCTGTGCCACGTCCATCGCTCCCCCTCCTCGTCGGACCGCGAATCCGCGCTCGGCGACAGGGTACGCCTCCCGGCAACGGGGGCGTGAGCATGTCGTTCGGAGCGCCGTACGGGATTCCCATGCACAGCTGGATCAGAGCCGGCCCGTCGATGAGGCCCTCCGCTACCAGCTGATTGAGCAGCACGAGATCGCCCGAATCGAACATCTCGACTTCGGGCTTCACTCCAAGGGTTTGGATGTCAAGAACGGCTGCCCCAAGCAAGGCATCAAGGACAACGCGACAGCGACGTAGAGCCACCGCCGACCGGCCGCGACCGGCCCGGGCACCACACGGCGCAAGGGACGCTGGCGGCATTTGATCGAATGCTGTCGCTCCGGGCGCTGGTATCGCCCGCCACCGCGGCTGACCCTTCCGTCGTCGGCATCAGCCGACGGATCAACCGGAAGGAGTCACCCAATGCAGCGCCTCGCCCGCCTCCTCGTCGTCGCCGGCCTCGTCGTCGCCGGCCTCTCGCTCGCCGCGTGCAGCGCGAGCCCCGACCCGGCCGGCAGCCCCAAGCCGAGCGTCGACGAGACGACGGCAACCGAGATGGCCCGCCACGCCCTCGAGGCGCTTGACGCTGGCGACTACACGGCCTGGAGCCGTGACTGGTCCCCCACGCTGCGCGCTGCCATCGACGAGTCGGCCTTCCTCGCATTCCGGGAGCAGGCGGTAACCCAACTCGGGGAGTACGTCTCGATCGAGGACACGGTCTTGACGTCCGTGAAGCCCGGGACGCACCGCTGGGCGTTCACAGTCCGCTTCGAGAAGGCAACGGCGACGCTCTCGTTCGGCTTTGTCGACGGACGGACCGCAATCGAGGGAGTGAACCTCGGCTGACCGTGACGGCTTTCACCCTTGGGGCCACAACGATGACCGCTGCCATCGCTACTGCCAATCCGGCCGTCGCCTCGTCCACCGAGGCGGCGGCCGTCACGCTGGCCGGCCTCGGTGCCGCCGCCTCGACCGTCCGGGCCGGGAACCTGATGCGCCTGGGGGTGGCGGCGCCGTGACCCGTTTCATCGACCTCAGCCACCCGGTCGCCACCGGGGTCGTCGGCTACCCCGGGCTCCCGGCGCCGCGGATCGAGCCGCACATCTCCCACGAGGCGTCGCGGCCAACGTACGCCGGCGCCGCCGAGTTCGAGATCACCCGCGTCTTTATGGTCGGCAACTCCGGGACGTACCTTGACAGCCCGTACCACCGTTTTCCGGATGGTCCGGACGTGGCGGGACTGCCCCTATCGTCGCTCGCCGGACTTCGCGGGCGGGTCCTCGAAGCCGGCCCGGGATCCGGGAGCCGCCGGATCGAGCTGGAGGTGCCGCCCGACGTCGGCGGCGCGGCGGTTCTCCTGCGCACCCGCTGGGACCGCCACCGAGCAACCGAGGCCTACTGGCGCCCGGCGCCGTTCGTGCCGCGCGAGCTGGCCGAGCGCCTCGTCGCGCTCGAGGTCGCGCTGGTGGGGATCGACGCGTGGAACATCGACGACGTGGAGGATCCGGTGCGGCCTGCGCACACCACGCTGCTTCACGCCGGGATCCCGATCGTCGAGCACCTGACCGGCCTCGACCGGCTGCCGCCGGCCGGCTTCCGGTTCACCGCCGTCCCCGCTCCGATCGTGGGCGCCGCGTCGTTGCCCGTCCGCGCCTACGCCGAGATCGAAGACGCGGCTGGCGGCATCTGAGCGCCAGTTGGCCGCAGCAGCCCTCGACCCCACCTGACTGCGACCCCACGCTCGCCCCACACCACCACACGGAGGAACCGGACATGCTTCCCGCGATCGTCGCCCTCTTTGGCGTTCTGACCCTCATCGCCCTCGGCTGGCTCGCCCGCCTCCGGCTACGCCACGCCGCGCGACCGGTCGGCCGCCTTGTCGACGTCGGCGGACGGCGCGTCCACCTTCTGGAAGCGGGCGACGGGCCGACCGTCGTGCTCGTCGGTGGCACCTGGGCGCCGGCCGTGTCCTGGAGCCGCGTCATCGATGTGCTCCGGGCCAGCGCGCGAGTCGTAGCCTGGGACCGCCCGGGGCTCGGATGGAGCGAGCCGGCCGAGGCCCCGCGGACGCCGTCGGTGATGGCCGACGAGCTCGACGCCACGCTGCGGGCCGCCGGAGTCGCGCGCCCCGTGGTCCTGGTCGGCCATAGCTTCGGGGGTGTCGTGGCGCGGGTTTTCGCGGCCCGTCACCGGTCGGACGTCGCCGGGGTCGTGCTGCTCGACGCGGCGCACGAGACGCAGTTCGAGCGCTTCCCGGAGCCGATCCGCCGGATGGCACGTCAGATGGGCGGCATGATGCCGCGCGTGCTCGGCCTGGCCGCCCACGCCGTGTCGCTCGGGTTCGTGGCGCTCCGTCCCGGAGTGCTCGACGGGATCCTCGCCGGCGCTGGCGCCCTGTCACACACGACCCGCGCCGCGCTGCGAGCGCGCATCGCCACCGATCCATCGGTCCTCCGCACCATGGCCCGCGAGATGCGCGATCTCTTGCCTGGATACGCCGAAGCGCGCGAGCTCGAGCTCGGGCCAGGGTCCCTCGGGGCACTCCCGCTGCGCGTCATCTCGCACGGACGAGCCGAGGGCGCACCGCCGAGCCTCGGGCCGGACGTGGCCGCGGCATACGAGGCGACCTGGCAGGCGCTCCAGCTCGAGCAGGCGGCGCTCTCGAGCCGCGGACGGCGGACGGTCGCCGAGGGGGTCGGGCACGACATCCCGAACGAGGCCGCCGAGCTGGTGGGGGCGGCGGTCAAAGAGGTACTGATAGAGGCGGCAACGCCGGGTGTCGACCGGCAGCAGGCGGTGGCTGTCGCCTGACGTCAGGCGGGCGCAGGGGATCGGTCGCGGAACGTCCGGCGGTACTGCTGGGGCGAGGTCCGGACCCGCTGCGCGAAGTGATGGCGCATCGTGACCGCCGACCCGAAGCCCGCCCGCTCCGCTACGTGCTCCAGCGGCAGGTCCGACGTCTCGAGCAGGCGCTGGGCCAGCTGGATCCGTTGCCCGAGAATCCAGTCGAGCGGCGTGGCCCCGGTCACCGACTTGAAGTGACGCATGAACGAGCGGGGACTCATCGCGGCGCGCGACGCCAACGCATCGACCGACATTTCCTCGTCGAGGTGCTCGACGATCCAGGCGAGCGTTGCCCGGATCGGGTCGTCGTCCTCGAGGGCTGGTACCGGCGCCTCGATGTACTGTGCCTGACCGCCATCGCGGTGCGGCGGCATCACGATCCGCCGTGCGACCTGGTTCGCGACCTCGGCGCCGTAGTCGAGACGGACGACGTGTAGACCGAGGTCGATGCCCGCCGCCGTCCCGGCCGACGTGAGGATCTGGCCGTCATCGATGTACAGGACGGCTGGGTCGACGCGGACCTTCGGGTAGAGGCGCTGGAGGCGCTCGGCGAACCGCCAGTGGGTCGTGGCGCGCCGTCCGTCGAGCAGACCGGTGGCGGCCAGGACGAATGAGCCGATACAGATGGACATGAGCCTCGCCCCCCGCTCGTAGGCCGCCCGGAGCGCGGTGACCGTCTCGGGTCGCGGCGGCCGGAGATCGTCCGCCCAGCCGGGCACGACGATCGTGTCGGCCTCCTCGAGCGCTTCGAGGCCGAGATCGGCAGTCATGACGAACCCGGTCGAGGTCCGGATCGGCGAAGAGTCCTGGCTGACGACGAGGAACCGATACCACGGCTCGACGATGTCCGACCGGTCGTATCCGAACACCTCACAGGCGCACGCGAAGTCGAACGTCAGCACGCCGTCCCCGATGAGCGCGGCGACGGTGGGCTGGCGGCGACTCGGTTGGTCGTCACGGGCGCCCGCGGCCATGGTGGTCAAATCGTATCGAGCGGGTTGGCAGAAAGCGAGCGATTCGTGGCGGCGGCGCCCGTCGTCCGGCGGGCCGGGACAGGCCACCCTTTCCTCGGTCGCCGCGTCAACGGCCCAGCGAACGAAGAAAGGGAAGGACCCACGATGATTGCCCGTCTCGCCACCATGCTCGCCTCGATCGCCCGCCCCGCACTGATCGTCTCGGGCGGCCTGCTCGTCGCCGGGTCCGTGCTGGCCACCGCCGGACTCGCCGTCGGTTGGCCGATCTACCTCGCCGGCTACGCCTCGCTGATCGCCACGCTCCCGGCGCTGGCGGCCGCGCACGACCGCCGCCTGGGCCGGTTCGGGCTCGCTGCGTTCGCGCTCGGCACACTCAACGCGGTCCTCGGGACGCCCGTCGTTGCCATGGTCACGACGTACGTGCTCGGGCTCACCGACCCCCACCTCGCGCTGATGGCCTACGTCCTGACCCCCGTGGGGATGGGCGCCGCATTCGGTATGAACCTGAGCATGGCCTTGGTCGGCGTGGCCGTCGTGCGTGCCGCGGTATTTCCCGCGCGGGCAGGGTGGCTCATCGTGGCGGCCGCGCTCGGCGAGCTCCCGGTCGAGCTCGGCCTTCTGCCGCTGCCGGTCTGGGCGCTCGCAATGATCCTCACGGCGACCGCCTTCGGCCTCGTCGCGCGTCGGCTCTCCCCGGCCGTGGCCCGCGGCGGGCTCGTCGCCGCCTGAGGAAGACTCCCTGGCACCTGCGCGACACCCCGGGTTCGAACCCGGGGGCCGCGCCCGCACACCCGCCAGAACTGGGGGTCATCGCGAAGATGCTGGTCGGGGAAATCCGCGCGGGCGGGACCTGTGAAGAGCCACGCACCCGCAAGCATCTCGTAGCCCATGACCCCAAGCGAGTAGACGTCCGCTGCGGATCAGCTGGGCGATCCCCGAGGCGGTCAGGCGACCGCGTGGCCCGCCACAACCACGGCGAGTCAGCAAGGCGGTGCTTCGCTCGATGGTCGTAGATGTAGCGGTCGAGCGCCTTGGCCACCCGCGCGCCGACGTAGATCGGGCGTTCCTGGTTGCCCTTGCCGACGACGCGGATGAGCGAGCCGTCCAGATCGACATCGTTGGTCGTCGGCTGGCGCGGCGTCCAGCGCAGGTTGCTGATCTCTGACAGGCGCGCACCTGACGCGATGAACAGGCGGACGACCGCCGCGTCGCGCCGGCCGGCGATCGTGCGGTCGGCCTCGACGACCTTGAGCAGGCGGGTGAGCTCCTCGTCGCGGAGCACGTCGGGCGGCGTCTCCGTGATCCGCGGCGGGCGCATGGTGGCCATCGGCGAGCTCTTGATCATGCCCTCTTCGAACGCCCAGGGGAAGAACTGCCGGACCGAGCGATAGCGGATCGCGAAGGTCGCGGGCTTGCGCCTCGCCGCGCGCGTGGCGATCAGCACTCCTCCAGGTGCGCACGCATCATCGACGCGCTGTCGAGAGGCATGCCGCGCTCGGCCAGGAACCGCGCCAGCCCTTGGACCGATCGAGGTAGCTGTGCTCGGTCCGCGGCGACAGTCCGACCGCCCGGATATGCCGCCGGAAGTGACCGGCGTTCATCCCCAGATCGCCGCCCTGTGGCATAGTGGAGGGGCTGGTTTCGGTCCGTGTGGCGGTCATCGGTCGGCTCAGATATGGTCAGTCACGCTGACCATGTCAGGTGCACCTGAGCGACCGGTGTGCCAAGGGCTCGAAACGAGGTAGGTGCTCTGGTTGAGCACGAAACGGCCGCCCGTAGCTCAGTGGATCAGAGCGACTGACTTCG
>DATHTR010000061.1:0-15382 GCA_035463095.1 Candidatus Angelobacter sp.
CGACGCCTGGGGCCAAGGCAGAGCCGATGGTCACGACCTGACAAGGACACTTGGCAGGAAACGTCTCCTGCCGGCACATGAGCCCATTGCCCAGCCGCAGAGTCGTGTGTTCCTGGATGCGTGATAGGCGCCAGTAACGGGGCTACCCGCGGCATTCGGCGGCGAGACGCGGGTCTCAGCGGACAGGAGGAGGCGAATCTGAGCGTGACGTGGGGTGGCCTACGGGGCTTGAACCCGTAACCTCTGGAGCCACAATCCAGTGCTCTGCCGATTGAGCTAAGGCCACCATCAACCGCGCGTGGTCACGGCGCGGGGGCCGTATCGTCGCCGATCGGCCCATCCCGCGCAACCATCCTCAGCCGCGGCGCATGGCCCGCAGCACGAGCAGGACGACGACCGACCCGATCGTGGCGATCACCAATGCACCGAGCCACCCGGTGGCCTCGTCCTGGCCCAGGACGTTCGTCCACAGGAAGCCGCCCAGCAGGCCGCCGAGAATGCCGATGAGCATCGTGCCCAGGCACCCGAATTTCTCGCGGCCAGGGACGAAGAAGCCCGCCAGGGCTCCCGCCAGCAGGCCGATGATGATCCACCCGAAGATCCCGAGATCAGGCATCGTCTCCTCCACTCCGTGATGCGCCTCTCGTGGCGCGCCCCCGCTCGGCTGCACGGGCCGTGCCGGCTCTCGTCTCCGGTGCCGTTCCGGGCGGGACGAGCTCGATGAGCGTGGCCCCCGTGCAGTTGTAGAACAGCGTATCGCCGTGCACGTCGGTGCGATCGTCGATTCCACGCCGCACGAGGGCGGTGTGCCCGTGGAGCCACAGCGGAGGCCGCAGCCGATCGGCCAGCCAGCGGAACGAGGTGAAGCCGCGGTGCGCCAGGTCGTCGTCGTCGTTCACGTCGCGCGGGGGTGCGTGCGTCACGACCAGCATCGGGCGCGCCCCACGCGAGCGGAGCCAGGCCCACAGGACCTTCCACCACATCCCGACTGCGCCGACCTGCATGCCGCGCTGGTTGTAGCGCGGGGACCCGCTGAACCCGAGCAGCCGGATCGGGCCCTCCCGCACGACGACGCCGTCGCGCATGCTCTCGGGCAGGTGGCGGCGCTCGGCATGGCCCCACGCCGCGCCGACGTCGTGATTGCCGTGGACGTAGCGGAGCGGAGCATGGAACGCGTCGGCCACGAACAGGAGATACTCGGGCTGCAGGTCGCCCGCCCCCACGACGAAGTCGACCGGACCGATCCCGTCGCGCGTCGCGGGCGAGTCGAGCGACGGATCCGGCTCGTCGGAGACGGCCAGGATCCGGACCGGGCGCCCGCCTCGGGCGGCGAACGCGGCGGGATCCGGCCACACGACGCGGAGCCGATCCGTCACTCGCGTTCCTCGTCGGTCTCCCTGGCCAGGTCACGCCGCATCACCTGGTCCTCCGCGGGACGGGGCGAGACGGTTCTCGTGTGACGGCCCTGGCCGGCGAGGCGCATCTCCTCGGCGCCCACCATGGACGACCGGTCGAGGCGCCCCTGGCCGGGCCGCGTGACGCCCGGGAGGACCAGCTGGGTCACGTCGGCGTCGATCTCGATGCCCCCGGCCTGGCGCGCCGCGGCGACCCGGTTGTGGCCGTCGGTGACCCAGTACTCGTCGCCCACCAGGACGAGGTCCACCGGCGGAAGGGTGACGAGCCGGTCCATGGCCCGATTGATGCGCTGCCATCGCGCCCGCCAGTTCTCCCCGCGCAGCCTCGGGAGCGGGAGGAAGTCGGCGGTGTTCTGGGAGGGGTGACGCATGGTGCCGACGATTCGGTCGAGCGGGACGCTGCGCAGGCCGACCCGGCGTCGCGGCAGGCTGGCGGTGCCGGGGTACCGATCGTGGATCGACGGCAGCACCGAACGCTCCGACCGCCGCCGCTCGGTCACCGCCGCGGATCGGCGACGCCAGGTGGCCACGACGCGTCCGAGCACCCCGGCGCCCAGCAGGGCGAGCGAGAGCCGCGAGGCCAGGTCGCGCAGACGGCGGGGCAGGAGTGACATTCCTCGTGCGTGGAACGGCGGCATCGACGGTTGCACCCCGTACTATGATGCGTTTCCCGAGCCGGGGCCATGCCAGGCCTCGCCCAGTTGTGTCGACACAGGAGCGAGCTGATCGATGGCGACCGTCACGTTCGACCACATGTACAAGAAGTACGGCGACGACGTGATCGCCGTGAACGACCTGAACCTGGAGATCGCCGACGGCGAGTTCATCTGCCTCGTCGGCCCGTCCGGCTGCGGAAAGACGACGGCGCTGCGCTGCGTCGCCGGCCTCGAGGAGATCACGGACGGCAAGCTGCTCATCGGTGACCGGGTCGTGAACAACGTCGCGCCCAAGGATCGCGACATCGCGATGGTCTTCCAGAGCTATGCGCTCTACCCGCACATGAGCGTGTACGACAACCTGGCCTTCGGCCTGAAGCTGCGGAAGATGAAGAAGGAAGAGATCGACCGGCGGGTCCAGGAGGGCGCCAAGATCCTCGGCCTCGAGAAGTTCCTCGATCGCAAGCCGAAGGCCCTCTCCGGCGGCCAGCGCCAGCGCGTCGCGCTGGGCCGCGCCATCGTGCGAGAGCCATCGGTCTTCCTCATGGACGAGCCGCTCTCGAATCTCGACGCGAAGCTGCGCGTGCAGACGCGCGCCGAGATCGCCCGCCTGCACCAGCGGCTCGGCACCACCACCATCTACGTCACGCACGACCAGGTCGAGGCGATGACGATGGGTGACCGGATCGCGGTGATGAAGGATGGCGTGCTCCAGCAGGTGGGAACGCCGCAGGAGCTCTACGACCACCCGACGAACATCTTCGTCGCCGGGTTCATCGGCTCGCCATCGATGAACTTCGCCACCACCACGACCGAGGGCAAGGACCTCATGCTCGGCGGGGCGAAGCTGGTCCTGGCCGGTGAGCAGGCGAAGGCGGCCGAGAGCCGCGAGGCGGGGGCCAACGTCCTCATCGGCTTCCGGCCGGAGCACCTCGACCTCGCCAACGGTGCGACCGGCGAGAACGCGGTTCGCTTCCCGGCGACCGTGGACGTCGTCGAGTACCTCGGCAACGAGGAGCTCATTCACGCGCAGGCAGCGGGCAACGAGATCGTGGCCCTGCTGTCATCCGACAAGAAGGTGAAGCCCGGGGACAACGTCGAGTTCGCGGTTCCCATGGAGAAGCTTCACATCTTCGATCCGGAGTCGGAGCAGGCCCTCGCCGGCTGACCCCGACATGGATCACCGCGGAGGTGAGGAAAACCCGACCCGAGCGGACCAAGCCGTGGCAGGGCGCCACGGATCGAGAACTGGTGGAGGAACTGGATGCGTACCTTTCGATTCCTGGCCCCCCTGATGACGCTCATGCTCGTCCTTGCCGCGTGCGGCAACGGGGACGGGGGTGACGGCGGCAACGGGGATGCCGACTGCCCGGAGGCGCCATCGGACGCCACCGAGGATCAGATCATCGTCACCTCCCTGTGGGGCGGCGCGGAGCAGGAGGCCTTCGAGGCCGTGCTCGCCGCCTTCGAGGAGGAGACCGGGATCACCGCGACCTATGAGCCGAACCGGACCGACTACGCCACCGTGCTCCGCACGCGGATCCAGGGCGGCAATCCGCCCGACGTGGCCATCATCCCGGGCATCGGCTTCCTGCGCAGCTTCGCGCGTGACGGCTCGATCGTCCCGCTCGACTGCTACGACATCAGCGTCGGCGACATCGAGGGCGAGTTCGTGCCCGGCACGCTCGACGCCGGCAACGTGGACGACACCCAGTACGCCGTGATGGCCAAGCTGAACTCGAAGGCCACGATCTGGTACGACCCGCAGCGCTTCGGCGACTACGGCGTCGAGCCGGTCGAGACCTGGGACGAGCTCGTCGCCCTCACCGAGGACATCGCCGGGCAGGGCGGCAGCCCGTGGTCGCTCGCCGCGGCCGATGGCTGGACCCTGACCGACTGGTTCGAGGCCACCTACCTGAAGATGCACGGTGCGGATGCGTACCGGACCCTCTTCAGCGCCGAGGGTGACTGGACCGACGGGACGGCCCAGGAGACGATCGAGAAGATGTACGGCGAGCTGCTGAACGCCGACCATGTCGACGGCGGAACCGATGGCGCCCTGGCCACCGCGTTCGTCGACGGCATCGCCAAGGTCTTCAGCACGAGCCCGTCGGCCGAGATGTACTGCTGCGGCGCCTTCGTCGGCGGCATCGCCGCCTCGGGCGACGTCAACCCGGATCTCACCTACGGGACCGATATCGATTGGTTCCCCTTCCCGACCGTCGACGGCGGCGAGGGTGCCGTGACCGACATCAGCTACGGCGGCGACGTGATCGCCGGGCTGACCAACCGGCCCGAGGTCGGTGAGTTCCTGCGGTTCATGACCACGGTGCAGGCCGGCACGGCCTGGGCGGAGGGCGGGACGATCATCTCGCCGCTGTCCGGTGTCGAGACCAGCGTCTATCCGGAGTCGGTGCAGGCCGAGGCGGAGCAGATCGCGAACGCGACGAACGCCGTGTTCGACGGCTCCGACCTGCTGCCGGCCGGCCCGGACCTCGGTGCGCTGCTCCAGTCGGCGTTCCGCGGTGACGACGCGGCCGCGCTCCTGGAGGACTTCCAGTCGGCGGTCAGCTCGGCCTGGGAGACCGAGTAGGGCTCTGACGGTTGGAGGGGAGAGGCCCGGCCTCTCCCCTCCCTCATCTCGCACGGGAGAGGAGGAGATCGATGGCGGTCGCCAATCCGCCTGCGGAAACGACGGAGGCCGCATCGGCCACGAAGCCACCCGGCTCTGGATTCAGCTGGGCGGCGCTGTTCTTCATGGGACCGGCCGGGCTCCTGCTCCTGGTCTTCCTGGTCTTCCCGGCGTTCTACACCGTCGGCCTGTCCTTCAACCGCGGGCGCGGCGGCGAGTTCAGCAACTGGATCGGGCTGGACAACTACATCCGCCTGTTCACCAACGACCCGAACTTCCTGCGCCTCGGATTTCCCCCGTCCGGTGCGCTCTGGAACAACGTGCTGTGGATCGTGTTCTACACCACGCTGTGCGTGCTCCTCGGCCTGATCATCGCCGTCATGGCGACCCGGGTCCGCTACGAGGCCGTCATCAAGGCGATCGTCTTCCTGCCGATGGCGATCGCGGCCACCTCGGTGGCCATCATCTGGCGTTTCGTGTACTTCCCCAGCTCGGAGACCGGGCTGCTCAATGCGCTGCTCGGCATCTTCAACGTCGGGCCGGTCGCATTCCTCGGCTCGCCGGACACCGTGAACTGGGCCCTCATCGCCGTGGGCGTGTGGGGCTCGGTCGGCTTCGCGACCGTCATCCTGTCCGCGGCCATCAAGGGCATCAGCTCGGAGGTCCTCGAAGCGGCGCGCGTCGACGGCGCCAACGAGACGCAGATCTTCTGGCGCATCATCGTGCCGATGGTCAGCCTGCCGATCTCCGTGGTGGCGGTGACCCTGGTCGTGAACGTCATCAAGCTCTTCGACCTGATCTACGTCATGACGGCGGGTGGGCCCGGCACGTCGAGCCGGGTGATCGCCTTCAGCATGTACCAGGAGGCGTTCCCGGCCGGCCAGTACGGCTACGGAGCGGCGATCGCGGTGATCATGCTCGTCCTCCTGCTGCCGGTCATGATCTTCAACGTCCGGCGGTTCCGGACCGAGGCGGTGCAGCAATGACAGCCCTGCAGGACACCACGGTCCGTCCGGAGCCCCGGACGATGAGCGAGCGGATTTCGCGCATCATCAGCAAGAGCCCGGTGCACGTCATCCTCGGCCTGATCGGCCTGGTGTGGCTCGTCCCGACGCTCGGGCTGCTGATCACCTCGTTCCGGCCCAGCGCGGACATGCGCTCGACCGGGTGGTGGACCGTCCTCTTCGAGCCGCGGTTCACGCTGGCCAACTACGAGCGGGTCATCGAGGCCGAGGGCATGGGCCCCGCCTTCCTGAACAGCGTGTTCATCAGCATCCCCTCGACGATCTTCCCGCTCGTGGTGGCCTCGATGGCGGCCTTCGCGCTGGCCTGGGTGAAGTTCCCGTTCCGCGACACGCTCTTCCTGCTCATCGTGGCGTCGATGATGGTGCCGGTCCAGATCGGCTTCATTCCCCTGGTCACGATGTTCCGCGAGAGCGGCCTGCCGCTCCTGCAGACGTACGGCGCGGTCTGGCTGGCGCACACCGCCTACGCGCTGCCGTTCGGGATCTTCCTGCTCCGCAACTTCTTCATCACGCTGCCGAAGGACCTGATCGAGGCGGCCCGCATCGACGGGGCCTCGAACTGGGGCATCTTCCGAACGATCATCGTCCCGCTGTCGGTCCCGGCCATCGCCGCGTACGGCATCTTCCAGTTCCTCTGGGTCTGGAACGACCTGCTCATGGCGCTGGTCTACGCGCAGCGCAACGCGATCCAGCCGATGACCGTCAAGGTCACCTCGCTGCTCGGCACCTACGCGTCCGAGTGGAGCCTGCTGGCCGCGGCAGCGTTCCTGATCATGATCGTGCCGCTCGTGGTGTTCATCAGCCTCCAGCGGTTCTTCGTGCAGGGACTGCTCGCCGGGTCCGTCAAGTAGCGGTGACGACGCGCCTGCGCGTCGTCACCTGGAACATCCGGGCCGCCATCGGGCCGGGGCCGTTTCCCGACCGATGGTGGCGTCACATCGACGCCGATCGCCTCCGGGCGATCGGCGTCTTCCTGTCCTCGCTCGACGCGGACCTGGTCGCCCTCCAGGAGGTCGCGCTCGTCGCGCGCGACGGCGAGATCGTCGACAACGCCGGCGACCTCGCTCGCCAGCTCGGCCTGGAGGCTCGCTACGCGGCCGCCCGTTCGTTCGAGGTTCTCGAAGATGGCGGCCTGCGCGGGGTCGGAGCATTCGGGAACGCCATCCTGACCCGTCTCCCGATCCGCGATGCCGGCTGCGTTGCCCTCCCGCGGGCTCCGCACGACGCGATGATCGAGCCGCCCGAGGCCCGGCACGCCCTCAGCGGCGAGCCTCATCCCGCCGCGGGGGTTCGCTACGCCGATGCGCCGGCGGACATCCGCGAGCCTCGGTGCCTGCTCGCCGTCGACCTCGAGGGCATTCGCGTGGGCTCGACGCACCTCAGCCACATCGGCTCCGGCGAGCGACGGCTGCAGGCCGACGCGGTCGTTGCAGCGCTCGCTGCCCCGGCGGTCCTCCTCGGCGACCTCAACGCTGGCATCGAAGCTCCGGAGCTCGCGACGTTCGCCACCTGGGCCGATGCCTTCGCAGAGCCGCCCGGCGACCCCGCACGCATCTCGACCGATGACGGCTGGCGGATCGACCATGTGCTCGGGCGGGGCGTGGAGGTGCGCGGCGCACGTGTGCTCCGCGACGCCGGCCACCTCTCGGACCATTACCCGGTCGCGGCCACTGTCATGCTCCGGTGACGGCCACCGAGCCGCGTCTGCCACGGCAGCCCAACCGTGGGCTCGAGGCCGGGTACGCACGCCACGGCAGCCCCATCGCCGGCAGCGGTCACTACGTCATTCGTCGTACGCGAAGGCATCGGTGCAGCCGCTAGGCTGATCGGAAGCATGAGCAACGATCCGCAGGAGCGCCCAACCCGAATCCACCTCGTCCCGCACACCCACTGGGACCGCGAGTGGTATCGGCCCTTCCAATCGTTCCGAATGCAGCTGGTCGACCTCGTCGACCGGGTGCTCGAGATGCTCGAGGCGGAGCCCGAGTTCGCCTTCTCCCTGGACGGGCAGCTGGCCACCATCGACGACTACCTCGAGATCCGACCCCACCAGGCGGACCGGATCGCCGCGCACGTGCGCAGCGGACGCCTGGCCATCGGCCCGTGGCAGATCCTCATGGACGAGTTCCTCGTCTCGGGCGAGACGCTCGTCCGCAACCTCGAGCGGGGCTGGCGCCGGGCGGACGACTTCGGCGGCCCGATGCGGGTCGGCTACCTGCCCGACATGTTCGGTCACGTCGCCCAGATGCCCCAGATCCTGCGCCGGGCCGGGCTCGCCGACGCCGTCGTCTGGCGGGGTGTGCCGGCGGTGATCGACCGCCATCGGTTCCGGTGGGAGTCGCCCGACGGGTCGTGGGTGCGGGCCGAGTACCTGCCATCGGGCTACGGCAACGCCGCCTTCCTGTTCGCCGTGCCGGACCGCCTCGACGCCGCCGCCGAGCGATTCCTCGACTGGGCTCGGCCGTGGTTCGACGGGGATCCTGTGCTCGCCATGTACGGCACCGATCACACCGCGCCGGTCCCCGAGCTCGCGGCCCTCGTGAGCCGGCTGAACGAGGTTCACGACGCCTCGGCCATGGAGATCAGGACCCTGGCCCAGTACGTGGCCGACGCTGCACCGCTCTCCGATGCCGATCCGTGCTGGCGGGGCGAGATGCGCTCGGGCGCGCGGGCGAACGTCCTGATGGGCGTGGCGAGCGCCCGGATCGACATCAAGCAGGCCGCCGGCCGAGCCGAGACGCTGCTCGAGCGATACGCGGAGCCGTTGACGGCCCTGCACGTGACGCCAGACTCCTGGCCGGCCGAGTTCCTCGACCTGGCATGGGGCAGGGTCATCGAGAACTCGGCCCACGACTCGATCTGCGGCTGCAGCGTCGACCCCGTCGTCGACCAGGTGCTCGTCCGATTCGCCGAGGCCGAGCAGATCGCCACCACGCTCGCGCGCCGCGCCGCGCTCGCGGTCGCGGGCGGAGTCCCGCGCGGCGCCGTCACCGTCCTCAACCCCACCCCGGCGCCGCGGACCGGGCTGGTCGAGGTGGAGCTGCCGGTCCCGGCCGACTGGACGAGCGTGGCGCTCGAGCTGCCGGACGGGCGGCACCTCGCCACCCAGGAGCTGTCGCGCAAGGAGCCGATCCTGTTCGACGAGGAGCTCCGAGGCGACCAGGTGGACGACCTGTTCCGCCGCTTCCACGGGCGGGAGGTGTTCGACCACGCCTGGAACGGGTATCGGATCGACGGTCGAACGCTCGTGATGGAGGTCGACAACGACCCCGACCCGATCTGGCTCGACGTCGATGGGCTGCGCGCCGAGGTGATGGCCGCCATGCGGGCCGCGCCGGAGGAGACCTGGCAGGTCCGCATCGTGGCACGGCCCCGCCGCACCCTGGCTGCCTCGGTGCCGGTGCCCGCCCTCGGCTGGACCGCGGCGCGACCGCTGGAGGGTCGGGGCGAGATCGACGACCCGGTGAAGATGGCGCGAGACGGACGCACGATGACGAACGGCCTGCTCTCGGTCCTCGTCGAGCCCGACGGAACCCTTCGCCTGCGCGGCGCGGATGGCACCGAGGCTCGAGGTGTCGGGCGCATCGTCGACGGCGGGGACTTCGGCGACTCCTACAACTACGGCCCGCCGCGCGAGGACCGGCTGGTCAGCCAGCCTGCCGCCACCGACGTCCGGGCGGAGCTCCTCGGCCCGGTCCGCGGCCGGATCGTCGTGCGCCGGACGTATGCCTGGCCGGTCGGTGTCGCGCCGGACGGGTCGGCTCGGACCGACGACCTCGTCGAGACGGAGGTCCTCACCGCGGTCGAGCTCCGCGCCGGGGAGCCCTTCGCACGCCTCGAGGTCGCGTTCGAGAACCGCTCCGACGACCACCGCGTGCGGTTCCACATCCCCCTCCCTCGCCGCGCCGCGACCTCGTCCGCCGAGGGCCAGTTCGCCGTGGTGGAACGCGGGCTCGAGGGTGAGGGTGGCTATCGGGAGGAGCCACTCGCGACCTTCCCGGCGCACGGATGGGTCGACGCCGGCGGCATGGCCGTCCTGCTCGAGCACCTGGCGGAGTACGAGCTCGTCGACGGCGGCGCCGAGCTCGCGCTGACCGTCCTGCGTTCCACCGGCCTCATCAGTCGCAACGACAACCCGTACCGCCAGGACCCGGCCGGGCCGGCGATCGCGATCCCGAATGCGCAGATGCGCGGTCGATGGCGGATGGGGTTCGCCCTGGCGCCGCACGCGGGCGACTGGGCCGCGGGTGGCGTGCCCGCGACATCGGAGGCATACCGGCATCCCCTGCTCGCCATGCCCGGGATGGGACGGGAGTCGGCCGCGTGGCCCGCGGATGAAGCCGGCGCGCCGGCGCTCGAGCTCGACGGGCGCGAGGTCACCCTGAGCAGCCTCCGTCGACGCGACGGCGAGTGGCTGGAGGCCCGGGTCGTCAACCTGTCCGCGGACCACCGGCGTGCCGTTCTGTCGGGTGGACTCCTCGAGGCGCGCGAGGCGACGCTGCGAGGCGAGCCCGGCGAGGCGCTGGCACTCGACGGGGATCGACTCACGCTCGACCTCGGGCCGGCCGAGATCCGGACCGTGCAGCTGCGGCGGCGGGAGACCGCGGCCGGACGGCCGGAGGTTCTCGACGCCGCCGGCCCGCGCCAGAGCGCGTGAGCGTGCGCTACGATGCACGCCCAGTCGCAGACATAGCGCACGGAGGGCATCGCGTGGAGCTCCACCAACAGCTCGCACAGGTTCCGCTGCTGGCGGACCTTCCGGACAAGGTCCGGCGCCGGCTGGCCGACATCGGCAAGCGCCGCCAGTACGGCCCTGACGAGGCGATCATCCGCGAGGGCGAGTCCGGCATCGCCTTCTACATCGTGCTCAGCGGCTCGGCCCGCGTCGAGCAGCACGGTGAACGCATCGCCAGGCTCGGTCCCGGCGCCTTCTTCGGGGAGCTTGCGCTGCTCGAGGAGCATGCCCGCACGGCGAGCGTCATCGCCGACGAGCCGACCGTGTGCCTCGGATTCACGCGCTGGGAGTTCACCGCTCTCCTCGACGAGCATCCCCAGGTGGCCGTCCCGATCATGCACGAGCTCATCCGCCGCATCCACAAGGCCGAGCACCACGGCGCCTGAGGCGCCCCGGCAACCGGATGGGCGTCCGGATCGTCATCGAGCGCGGCGCGAAGCGCACGTTCGCGAGCGCGCTCGACTGGCCGGGCTGGGTGCGCGGTGACCGCACTCCCGGAGGTGCCGCTGCCTCCCTGATCGGGTCCGCTTCGCGGTACGCCCGGGTGGCGAAGCGGGCCGGCGTCCCGTTCACACCACCGCGATCGGTCGACGAGCTCGAGGTCGTCGAGGAGCTCACGGGAAGCGGCAGCACCGACTTCGGCGTTCCCGGGACGGCGGCCACCTCCGAGGACGAGCCGATGGAGGCCGCCGAGCTGGAGCGGCAGCTGGCGCTGCTGCGCGCCGCCTGGGAGGAGCTGGACGATCGTGCCGGTGCGGCGCGCGGCCACACCCTGCGCACCGGTCCTCGTGGCGGCGGACGGGATCTGGAGCGGATCCTGGAGCACGTGACGGCGGCCGAGTCGGCGTACCTGGGACAGCTCGGCGCTCGGCCGCCCCGCGCCGAGAACGCCGGGCTGCTGCGGGACGCCTTCGTCGACGCCCTCAGAACGCGCGTCGCGGGGCGTCCCTTCGCGGAGCCACGCCGGACGAAGCACCCGTGGTCTCCGCGCTACGCGATCCGTCGCGCGGCGTGGCACGTCCTCGACCACGCCTGGGAGATCGAGGACCGCGTCGAGCCCTAGGCCATGCGGGTCAGGATCGACTCGCGGTCGAAGATCCAGTTGCCGATCGCGAGCGCGACGCCGATGAGGCCGGCGACGACGAGGTTGCCGATCAGGATCTGGTCCATCGTGAAGCTCGCCTGTCCCGAGAAGAAGCCGGCGATCGCCACGCCGATGACCGGGATCACGATGAAGCCGCCGATCTGCTGGGCGGTGCGCGCATCGTTCACGCGGGCGCTGATGATGATGCCGAGCAGCACGCTGAGCAGGCAGATGAGCGGCACCAGGCTGATCATCGCCACCTGCCACACCTCGTTGAAGATGAGCCGCGTCAGGACCGGGTCGGCGATCGCGCCGTTCACGA
Organism: Candidatus Angelobacter sp.; assembly: GCA_035463095.1. Classification (GTDB taxonomy): domain Bacteria; phylum Chloroflexota; class Limnocylindria; order QHBO01; family QHBO01; genus JACDBZ01. Next base: position 11,870 of record DATHTR010000061.1, read on the forward strand.
TGCCGTAGAGCACGAACACGGCCCAGGTCGCCAGCACGGCCGGCATGGCCGCGGCCAGGGCCTTGCCGACGAGCAGCTCGCTGACCTCGATCGGCGTGGCCAGCTGCGGCTCGAGCGACCGCGCGGTCTTCTCGCCGACGACCGACTGGGTGGCGATCGCCATCGGCACCATCGCCGGGATGAGGAGGAAGTAGGCCATGAAGTTCAGGACGATGAACCCCTGAGCCGCGAGCTTCGGCGCGAGATCCGGGAACTGGCTGATGTAGCGCTCGACCTCCCCCAGCTGGGTGGGATCGAGCTCGTTGACCTCCAGGAACGCGACGAGGCCGGTCGGAATCGACGCGAAGATGATCGCCGGCAGGGCCACCGCGCCGAGCAGCAGCCGGTTCGTCAGCAGGTCACGCGCCTCCTTGGTGAGCACGGCCCAGATGTAGCCGGGTCGCATCAGGCCACCTCCGCCACGCGGTCGGCGTCGCGCTCCCCCGCCTCGCCGACGAGGTCGAGGTACACCTGCTCGAGCGATGCAGCATCCTCGTGGACCCCGACGATGCGGGCCCCGGCCTCGACCAGGGTGCGCACCAGCTCCGGGTTGTCGCCGCGCGGGTCTCGGAGCTCGACCACCAGCGAGCCATCCACCGGTCGGGCGGCATCGACGAACGGCAGGCTGGCGACGGTGTCCAGGAACGAGGCTGGCCGACGCGCGCCGACCAGCTCCACTCGCACGGTGGCGGTGCCGTTGCCGCGACGGAGACGCGCCGGGGTGTCCACCTGGAGCAGGGTGCCGCGCATGATCCCGATCCGGTCACACAGCCGCTCGGCCTCGTCCAGGTTGTGGGTGCAGACCACGATCGAGCGGCCGGCGTCGCGCAGCGTGGCGACGAAGTCACGGACCGTCTTCGCGGCCGACGGATCCAGCCCCGAGGTCGGTTCGTCGAGGTAGATCACCTCCGGCTCGTGCAGCAGCGCCCGGGCGATGGCGACCTTCTGCCGCATGCCCTTGCTGAAGCCCGCGACGCGGCGGTCCGCGTGCTCGGCCAGGCCGACGACGCGGAGGTACCGGTCCACGGCCCCGCGAAGGTCGCGACCTCGCAGCCCGTACAGGCGCCCGTAGTACGCGAGGTTCTGGCGTGCGGTGAGCCGATCGTGGAGCCCCGGGCTCTCGGTCAGGATGCCGGTCGTGGCCCTGATCCGCTGCGAGTCGCCGCCGAGCTCCAGGCCGTTGATGCGCGCTCGCCCCTCGCTCGGCGCGATCAGCCCGGCGAGCATGCGCACCGAGGTCGTCTTGCCGGCTCCGTTCGGCCCGAGGATGCCGAAGATCTCGCCGTCGCCGACCACGAAGGAAAGGTCGCGGACGGCGACCAGCGTGCCGAATCGCTTGCCGAGTCCGGTGACCTCGATCATCGGTTCCGCGCCCGATCGAGCAGGTCCCCGAGCCGCGCCCAGACGCGCGGCGCGGCCCCGTTCGTGGAGAGCTCGCCGCGCAGCGCCCGCTCGAAGGCGCGCCCGTCGCGTCGCTCGTCGGCGATGACGCGGCCGTCCTGCAGCCGCACCACCCGGTCGGTGGCGCCGGCCACCCCGGGATCGTGGGTGACGATGATGATCGTCACGCCACGCTCGCGATTCAGATCGCGAAGGGTGCCGAGCAGGCGCTCCGAGGTCGCCGAGTCGAGCTCACCGGTCGGCTCGTCGGCGAGGATGACGGCCGGGTCGTTCACCAGCGAGCGGGCGATCGCCACCCGCTGCTGCTCACCGCCCGAGAGCTCCGTCGGCCGGTGCGTCACCCGACTCCCGAGGCCGACCAGCTCGAGCAGCTCCGTCGCCCGCGCCTTCGCGTCGGGTCGACGCGGCCCGTAGCGGAGCGGCAGCATCACGTTTTCGAGCGCGGACAGCGTGGGGATGAGGTTGAACTCCTGGAACACGAAGCCGATGCGTTCGCGGCGGATCGTGGCCAGCTCGCCGTCCGACGCGCCGATGACCTTGCGTCCATCGATCGCGAGCTCCCCGCTGGTCGGGCGCAGGAGGCAGCCGAGGAGATCGAGGAGGGTCGTCTTGCCCGATCCGGATCGGCCCATGATCGCCATGAGCTCCCCGCCCTCCACGGCGAGGTCGATGCCGTCCACGGCCCGCACCTCCGACGCCCCGCGGCGGTACACCTTGACGAGGTCGCGGGCCTCGAGGATCGGCATCGGCTACGTGCTCCGCAGCGCGGCGACCGGGTCGAGCCGGGCGGCGCGCAGCGCGGGGTAGATGCCGGCCAGTGCGCCGAGGATGGTGGCGAACAGGAAGCTGCGCAGCAGCAGCATCGGCGTCAGCAGGAAGACCGTCGTGCCGGAGCCGGCCGTCTGGGCGTTCAGGACCACGACCAGGAGCGCGCCCGCGCCGAGCCCGATCAGCCCGCCGATCGCCCCGAGCAGCGTCGCCTCGATGACGAACTCGCGCAGGATCGCTCCGGTCGGCGCGCCGACCGCCTTCTTGATGCCGATCTCTCGGACCCGCTCGCTGACGGTCATGACCATCGTGTTGATCACGCTGAGCCCACCGACGATCACGGCGATCACGCTGGCGCCGACGATGATCAGGTTGAACACGATGCTCGCCTGCCCGATCTGGTCGGCCACCTGCTCCGGCGTGACGACGCGGACCTGGTCGACTGCGTCGGTGATCGCCTCGGCGATCCCATCGGCCTCCGACAGGTCCGTCGGGAAGACCTCGATCTGGGTGGCCAGGTCCTCGGTGCGCTCCTGGAACGCCTCCGGCACCGATTCGACGTAGATCTCCTGGGCGTTCCGCAGCGGCACGTACGCGATCTTGTCGGGGAAGGTGAGCGTGCGTTCCAGCACGCCGACCACCTCGAACTCGCGGCCGCGGATCTCGAAGCGATCGCCGGCGCGCAGGTCGTACCGTTCCGCCAGGTCGGCGCCGATGACCGTCACCCCATCCTCGTCCGCCTCCAGGAAGCGACCGGCGTCGATGCGCAGGTCGATCCGCTCGTCGAACCAGGTCTCCGGCTCGATGCCGGTCAGCAGCTCCGGGATGTCGAAGCCGCCGACCTCCTCGGGGTCGAGCAGGGTCTGGAGCACCGGTGTGGCGCGCTCGACGCCGTCCAGCTCCTCGATCCGGTCGACCAGGTCGCGGCTGATCGGGCGGCTGCTCGCCTGGAACCCAGAGGCGGCGCCGGCGTCGAAGACGAACAGGCGCGTCCGGAAATACTCGTCCCCACCGTCCACGAGGACGTTGAGCTTCTCGGCCAGCGCGCCCATCACGGTGAGCGCGAACACGCCGATGACGATGCCGAGGATGGTGAGCGCCGTCCGCAGCGGACGGCGCCAGATGTTGCTGATCGCTTCGCTCATGGAACCGCTCGCATCCTATCCCGGATCGGCGCGTGACGCCCATCCGTACATTCGGCGCCGTCCTTCGGGCCAGGGGCCGGGCCGGTGGCGGTGCCGCCAGGTGGGGCGTACGCGGGGCGTGCCAGCTGGAGCAGGCGTACGCCGGGCTGAGCCCCCGTGC
>DATHTR010000062.1:0-21029 GCA_035463095.1 Candidatus Angelobacter sp.
TCCTTGAACCCGCCGAACGGCACGCCCGGGAAGGCGATGAACGGCGTGTTGATGCCGACCGCGCCCGAGCGGATGCGCTGCGCCAGCCGATGGCCGCGCGAGCCATCGCCGGTCCAGACGGTGGCGGCCAGCCCGTAGCGCACCTCGTTGGCGAGCTGGATGGCCTCGGCCTCGTCGGCGAACCGGGTGAGGGTCACCACCGGCCCGAAAACCTCCTCCTGGCAGATCCGCGCGTCGTTCGCCACACCGCCGATGACGGTGGGCGGAACGAAGGCGGCCGCGTCGAGGCCGTCGGACAGGCCCTCGACCTCGCGCCCGCCGGCGAGGAGCTCCCCGCCGTCGTCCAGGCCGATGTCGATGAAGCCACGAACCTTCTCGGCGTGATCGGGCGAGATGAGCGACCCGACCTTCGTCTCGGCGGCCAGCGGGTCACCCACGCTCAGTGCCCCGGCCCGATCCGAGAACGCGGCGGCGAAGTCGTCGTAGGCCTCGTCCTGGACCAGGATCCTGGAGCGGGCCTCGCACGATTGGCCGGCGGCGTAATAGATCGCCCACAGCGAGCCGAGGATCGCAGCCTCGATATCGGCGTCGGCGAAGACGACATTCGGGCTCTTGCCGCCGAGCTCGAGGCTGACGCGCTTCAACGTGCTCGCCGCGGACTCCGCGATGCGACGCCCGGTGCCGGTCTCGCCGGTGAAGGCCACCTTGTCGACTCCCGGATGCGTCGCCAGCGCCTCGCCCACGTCGCTCCCGGGCCCCGGGACGACGTTGAGCACGCCGGCCGGGACGCCGGCCTCGAGTGCCAGCTGGCCGAGGAGGAGGGCGCTGATCGGCGTGGCCGATGCGGGCTTGAGGATGAGCGTGTTCCCCGCCGCCAGCGCCGGAGCGACCTTCCAGGCGGCCATCATGAACGGGTAGTTCCACGGGATGATGGCCCCGACCACGCCGACCGGCTCGCGCAGGGTGTAGGTGACGACCGAGGGGTTCACGACGTGCGAGCGGCCGTACAGGTGCTGCGCCGTGCCGGCGAACAGCTCGAGCGTGGCCACCGCAACCTTCACCTCGGCCGCGCACTGCCACTTCGCCTTGCCGACGTTCCGCGCCTCGAGCTCGGCGATCTCGTCGGTCCGCTCGTCGATGAGCTGCGCGAGCCGGTTCAGCATCCGCGCACGCTTGGCCGGCGCGGTCTTGGCCCACGCGCCGTCGAGGGCGTCGCGCGCGGCAGTCACGGCGGCGTCGACATCATCGGCTCCGCCGCGGGCGACGGTGGCGAGCTCCGATCCACGTGCCGGATCGTGGGCGGTGAAGGTCGCGCCGGCGGCCGCATCGCGGAACTCGCCGTTGATGAGCAGCTGGGTCGGGTGATCGGTCATGGCCGGCATGGTAGCCGGATGCGTGCCGGAACCCGCGCTCGGGCGTCAGCCACCGACGTTCGAAGCGTCCAGGATGCGCCGCCCCTCGACCGGCCCGTTGAGCTCCACGGGCACCCCCCACGAGAACGACTCGGGCGGGCACGCGCCGCCGAGGGGATTCGCGACCGTGCCGATCCGGACTTCGAGCGACACCGCCTCGCCGTCCTCGATGACCTCGACGTAATCGACCGCGTAGCAATCGGGGCCCGGCGGCATGAGGATGCCGACCTCCAGCCGTCGTTCGCCGGTCACGCGGTAGCACTCGATCGGCAGTGTCTCGAGGTTGCCCGTCACGACCGTGCCGCCCTCGACGGTCGTCGGCTGCCAATCCTCCCCGCACTCGACCACCGGACCGCCGAACGGCGTGATGCATCCCACGAGCAGGAGCACGGCGACCAGGGCGGGGATGACGCGCCTAGCGGAACCGATACACATCGACATCGAGAATCGGACGGTACCCGATCCGGCGGTAGATGCGATTCGAGGTCGGGTTCGCGAGGTCGGTGTACAGGACGCAGAATCGGCGGCCCTGATCCAGCTGGTCCTGGCTCACGCCGGCCACGAGCGCGGTGGCATACCCGCGACCCCGGCTCTCCGGCGGCGTGTACACCGAGTTGATGCGGACCCCGTGTCGCGTCCGGCCCGTGGCGCCGGTCATGGCCACCGGCGCGCCATCCACGTCCCAGACGTACAGGGTCCGTTCGGTCGAGTCGATCCAGCGGTCGACCATGCCGAGCGGATCGTCGATCGGCGGATCCTCGGGCAGCGCCTCGTCCCTGAAGGCCACGAACCAGGCCGCCACCTGATCGCGGTCGCGAGGCTCCACGGGACGCAGCCTCCCCGCAGCCGGCCGCTCGGGCGCTTCCACGCGCTCGAGGCGGAACATCCGCTCGGCGACCGACAGCTCGGCGCGATGTCCGGTGAGCTCCTGCCAGCGCTGCGCGAATCGCTCGGCGATCGGCTTCGGGCCGAGCACGCCCGGGAGCGTCTCGTCGGAGAGCGCGTCCGCCAGCGCGATCACCGCATCGGTCGCGTCCGCGTCATCGGCCAGGGAGACGAGCTGATTCCAGGGTGGGGTGCGCAGGCCGGCCAGGACGACGCGCCGGGCCACGTCGTGCACGACCGCGAAGCGAGGTGGGTCGCTGGCGAAGGCCTCCGGCGACGACTGCATGGAGGCGCACAGGCCGAGGAGGGTCGTGTGCTCCGCCTCGTGCCGCTCGAGGAACGAGCCGGCAGCCCGCAGGAACTGGTCGGGGCTCGTCGGACGCGTCACCCGGAAGCGCATGCCGCCCATCTTGGCAGGCCGCCGGGTGCCAGGCGACCGGCAGCTCGATCCGTCGTGCCGTCAGATGCCGTGCGTTCGACGTCGATCGTGCCGCCGTGGGCGGCGGTTCAGCAGCGGCTGGATGATGCCGTCCCGCAGGGCCTCACGCCGGAGCGCGCCGATGCGACGCGCCGGGCCGGGGGGCGGTCCGGCGCGCCGTCGCGCCGTCGCGCCTATCGCCCGAGGACCCCGAACCAGAATGCCTCGGCGCCGGCGTAGATGACACCATCGGGCACCAGCCAGAACCGCTCGATCGGATCGGTCATCGGCGCCGACAGGTCGAGCGGTTCCCACGCGCTGCCGTCGGTGGAGATCCACCCCCTGGTGAGCCCGGGATACGGGTCCGGATTGGTGCCGAGCGGCGTCCAGCCTTCGTCCGTGTCGAACGCGACGAGCCTCACTCCATCCCCTGCCATCATGCCTGACGGAGGCTGGACCCCGAGCGCGTCGGCGCGCTGCCAGGACTTCCCATCGGCCGAGACCCAGGCGCGAAGCTCGGACGGACCGCCGGCGGACATCAGCTGGGTGCGCGCGATGAGGCCGTCGCGTGCCGCGAAGCCGGTGCGAGGCTCGAAGTGATGGTCATCCACCGTCGCCCCGATCAGCGTCGACCGCGTCCAGCTCAGTCCGTCGGGCGACCACCATGCTGCAGGCAGGCCCTCGCCGACAGCGATGCCCGATTGGTCGCCGCCGAGCAGCACGAAGCCGCCGCTCCATCCGATGAGGTCCCAGGCGACCGCGTGATCCGGAGCATCCGTCAACGTCCCGGGGGCCCAGGCCAGGCCATCGGTCGAGCGCAGGACGATCGGGTCGGCGAAGAGCTGCCCGTGCTCACCCGCCACGGAGTTCCCGATCGCGACGATCCCGCCAGGTCCCGACGCGACCCGAAGCAGGATCCGCCCCGTCCACGCTGCCGCCCACGTCGGGCTCTCGACCGGCCCCCAGGCCACGCCGTCGACCGAGCGGAAGACGAGCGGAGGGGAGATCACCTGGTTGGGCGCCTCGTCGGCGACGATCGATCCGCTGAAGGCGAACAGTGCGTCATCGAGCGCCGCCAGCCGCCAGCCTTCGACGGGAGCGCCCGAGTCGCGAGCGATGGACTGGGCGACCGTCCAGTTGAGCCCGTCCGGCGAGGTCAGGAACGCGGCCTCGCCCCAGACGAGCCCGGTGGCGACATACCCATCCCGCCATGGAAGGACGTCGAGCAGGTTGATCGTGGCCGAAGGCGCGACCGGGTCCGACCAGGTGAGCGATGCCCGGGACGGCTGGGGCGTCGGCGCCGCGTCGTCGGTCGGAGCCGGCGAAGGCGAGCCTGACGCCATGGTCGGCGACGGGGAGACCGTCGCCTCCGCAGCCGACTCCGATGCCGTCGGGGACGGGTTGTCGATCGGTCCAGGCGCCCCGGACGGCCGCATGATCATCATCACGAGAAGAACCGCGGCGGACGCCGCGATCGCGAGGCCGGCCCAGATTGTCGGACTGAACCGATGGATCCGAGCAGCTGCTGGGCGAGTGGCGGGCGCGGCCATGATGGCACCTCCACGGTCGGCCCGGTGCATCGGCAGCCATCGTCTCGGGCCAGGGGTCGACCTCCATCCGAGACTTCTCCACGCTGAATCGTGGGCGCTCCTGGTGCGAGGCGCCAGAGGCACTCGGACCGATCCAGCAGGACCTGCGGCACCGTGAACCCATCCTATGCCAAAGCCGCTACGCTTCGGGCATGACGACGATCGGGTACGCATGCATGCTCGAGCAGTTCCATCCCACGGACCTGCTGGACTGGGCCGAGCTGGCGGAGGGGGCGGGGTTCGAAGCGGGCTTCCAGGTGAGCGAGCACTTCCACCCCTGGACGCCCGACCAGGGCCAGAGCGCCTTTGCGTGGAGCTTCATGGGCGCCCTCGGCCAGCGGACGAGCCTGCCGTTCGGGACGGCGGTCACCTGCCCCGGCTTCCGCTACCACCCCGCGGTCATCGCCCATGCGGCCGCGACACTGGGCGCCATGTACCCCGGTCGCTTCTGGCTCGGACTCGGCGCCGGGGAGGCGCTGAACGAGCACGTCATCGGCGGCGAATGGCCGGAGATCGGCGAGCGCTCGAGGATGATGTTCGAGTCCATCGAGATCATCAGCAAGCTGTTCAGCGGCAAGGTCGTCAAGCATGACGGCGAGTACTTCACCCTCGAGTCGGCCAAGCTCTACACCCGACCCGATGAGCCCGTCCCGATCTACGTCGCCACCGCCGGCCCGGTGAACGCGAAGCGCACCGGCAAGTTCGCCGATGGGATCATCACCGTCGGGGCCGCCGACGAGAAGATCGCCATGCTGTGGGACAAGTTCCGCGAGGGAGCGAAGGAGGCCGGCAAGGACGCATCGGCGATGAAGACCCAGCTCCAGATCCACGTCTCGTGGGCGCCGACGCAGTCCGAGGCGGAGGAGAACGCGCTGAAGGAGTGGCCCAACGGCGGGATGCCGTTCCCGAAGCAGGACATCAAGAACCCCGAGGACTTCGCGAACATCGCCAAGCTGGTGCGGATCGAGAACTTCGCCAACCGAATGCTCATCAGCGCCGATCTCGAGGAGCACACCGCGCAGATCCAGAACTTCGTGGACATGGGCTTCGACGAGATCTATCTGCACAATGTCGGGCGCGACCAGGCCGCCTTCATCACGACGTTCGGTGAGAAGGTCCTGCCCAACCTGAAGCTGAGCTGATCGAGGGCGTCAGCCGGGCTCGAAGGCGACGTCGTCGAGGTACGCGCTGCCGAATCCGGTGAACCGGATCACGATCGCATTGATCCCGGCGACCTCGTCGTCGGAGAGCGTCCCGAACGCGAGCAGAGGAATCTCGTACGTCTGGAGGACCCGCTCGACCGGCGACCGAAGCTGCTCGTCGGGAAGGTAGCGAGCTCCCAGCGCCTCGACCTTCCACAGCCGGCTGGGAAGGAGCGGCCGGAGACCGATCGCCTCGTCGAGGACGACGCTCCGCTCGCGACCGTCAGCGTGCACGAGGTGGATGATCGGCCCCCCATCGACGGGGACATCGGTCGCAGCCACGAACGAGAGCGTGAGGGCATCGTCGGCCGAGAGGCCGGCGGCGGCGTCCGGCGGCACGGGAATCGTGATCTGTGCCGGACCGGACCACGTCAGACGGAGCGCCCGATCGCCCTGCGCCGCGCCGTCCCGCAGGCCCGGGTCGAGCGTGGTGGCCTCGTCGAAGCCCTGGAGATCGTCATCTGCGCGCGGGCCGATGACGAAGTCGTCGAGCACCGCCCGCTCGGAGCTCGCCCATTCGGTGAGGATCACATCCTCCGGCAGCCACGCGCGGCCGGCCCGAGGCTCGCGGAAGAAGGCGTCGTACTCGGTCCGATCGAAGAGCGAGCGCTGCAGGAATGCGCCGATCACGCCCTGTGCCAGCCGCTGCTGCTCCGCCGGAGCCAGGATCGAGCCTCGATCCAGCAGCCATGAGGCGAGCGGCCCGGCGTCGCCGGTGTCCCAGACCGTATTGAACCGCCCGTGATTCGCGCGCTGGCTGTAGAGCGCGACCTTGAGGTGATCCCCGGCGCCGGTGAACGCGACGCGGTGATAGGTCGCGAGGCCGGTGAAGGCTGGCAGATCACCGTCGTGCGCGCCCTGGAGGACGAGGTAGTCGACGTCGGTCAGCCGTATCGGAGCGCCCGGCCCGCCGTACTGGCCGTCGGACGGAGCGATCCCGATCACCGCCCGGATCCCGAATCCTCGTGGAACCCTGGGCAGTCCGTGAAGCTCGTGCTGGCCCGCCTCGAGCGCGGCGGCCACGGCTGCTGCCTCGCCGCCGCGAGAATGGCCGATGAGCGCCACCCGCGCGAGGTCCAGCCGGCCGCCGAGCGGGTGCTCGGGATCGTCGTTCCACGCGGCGAGCTGCTCGAGGTGACGCAGCAGCATCCAGGCACGCACACCCTGCTCTGCGCCGCCGTAGTCGAAGAACGCGTCCCCGTTGAGGAAGTTCTCGTCGACCGAGACTGCGAGGATCCCGTGGCTGGCGAGGTGCTCACCGAGGTAGGCGTATCCCGGATCGGAGAAGTCACCGGCGGCGTGGTTGCCGTGGACGATGAGCGCGACCGGCATCGGCCCCTCCGTGTCGGACGGGTACCAGGCGAGTCCGTTGATCGGCAGCGCGGTGTCATCGTGGCCCCACAGCAGGGTGGAGAAGAAGGCGCTCACCGGGTCGCGGTCGGCCAGGCCCGCCGATGCATCAACGGTCGGCGTCGCCCAGTCCGCCTTCGCCCCGAACTCGGGCCGCCGCCAGACATTCCCCGACCCGTACGAGGCATGGACGACGTCATGCGCGCCCGGTGCCGATGGATCGGGCAGGTCGAGCTGCGGGATGGCAGCCAGGACGGTGGGATCGTCCCGGACGATCTCGTCGCCGAACCCGGGGAAGGCCGCCCAGGTGGTCACAGAGCCGCCCACGAGCAGCGCGGCTCCCAGGATCCCCGCAGCTGCCACTCGGCTGGCCCCCCTCCCCGATGAGCGTCGCAGCCGAAGGCCGATCGCCGTCAGCAGCCCGACGACGGCGCCGGTGAGGACCGGGATCTCGAACGGCGCCAGGTTGCGGTACATCGCGAGCGGCCCCTCCGCGGGAAGGAGGGTGAGCATCCCGGAGATGACGAGGGTCGACGCGACGAGTGGATGTGCCGCCCAACGCGTGGCTCGCGCGACGATCTGGTTCGGCCGTCGCACCCGCACGACGGCGCCGACGAGACGGGCCAGGAGCCGCAGCAGCCAGCCGGCGAGGGACAGCACCCCCCACGCGAGCAGGATCGGCAGTCCGATCATGAGAACACCGAGCAGCATGTCCCCGATCGGGGTCGCCAGGTGCAGGTTGAGGCCGGCGTATGCGCCCGCGCCCAGGGTGACGAGGAGCACTCCGATCGCCAGACCACGCATCGCGGCGGCGCCGAGCCCGGAGTACTGTGCGAACGGGCGGTCGATCGCCCGCCCCTCCCGGCTGGCCGGCAGGGGCGCCGCGTTCGGGATGACCCCGTCGGTCATGCGATGCCCCGCGATGCAACATGTTGACGCCTCCGCGATGGTGGTCCCTGCCGGACACCGGAGCGCAGAGGCGTTCGGCCCGACTTCGCGGTCCGTCGGTCAGTCGGAGCCGGGCGCGGTCACGGCCGGAGGCAACGGTCGCTGCTCGGAGATGGTGGATTCGCCACGAGGCCGCGCCATCGGCGCTCGCGCGCCCGCGCTAACGGAGCCGGCTCACTCCACCGCTTCGAAGACGGCGGCGATGCCCTGGCCCACGCCGATGCACATCGTCGCCAGCCCGTATCGGGCTCCGCGCCGGCGCATCTCGTGGAGCAGCGTCGCCGTCAGCCGCGCGCCGGATGCGCCGAGCGGATGGCCGATGGCGATGGCCCCCCCGTTGACGTTCACCCGCTCGGGATCGAGGCCGAGCTCGCGGATGACCGGCACCGCCTGCGCGGCGAACGCCTCGTTCAGCTCCACCAGGTCCAGGTCCTCGACGCTGAGGCCGGCACGTTCGAGCGCCGTCCGCGATGCCGGGATCGGGCCCAGCCCCATGGTCGCGGGGTCCACCCCGGCGACGGCGGATGCCACCAGGCGCAGGACCGGCCGCAGGCCCAGCTCGGCGGCCCGCGCCTCCGAGGTCACCAGCAGCGCCGCCGCCCCGTCGTTGATCCCCGACGAATTGCCGGCGGTCACGGAGCCCGACGCATCGCGTCTGAAGGCGGGCTTGAGCTTCGCGAGCGATTCCATGGTGGCGTCCGGTCGCGGGTGCTCGTCGGTGTCGACCAACCGCGAGGCCTTGCCCTCGGACACCTCGACCGGAATGACCTCGTCGGTGAACCGTCCGGCGGCGTGTGCCTCCGCCCATCGCCGTTGAGAGGTCAGGGCGAAGGCGTCCTGCTCCTCGCGGGCGACGCCGCAGCGCTCGACCACGTTCTCGGCGGTCTCGCCCATCGAGAACGGGTAGTACGCATCGGCCAGTCGTGGGTTCGTGAAGCGCCAGCCGAGCGTCGTGTCGTAGGCGGTCTGCTCACCGCGCGGGAACGCGGCCGATGGCTTGGCCATGACGAACGGCGCCCGCGTCATCGACTCCACCCCACCCGCGATGAAGACCGATCCATCGCCGAAGGCCACCGCGTGCGCGGCGCTCACCACCGCCTGCAGGCCGGACCCGCACAGGCGGTTGACGGTCTGCCCCGCGACTTCGATCGGCAAGCCGGCCAGAAGGGCGGCCATGCGCCCGACGTTCCGATTGTCCTCGCCCGCCTGGTTGGCCGCGCCCAGGATCACGTCGTCGATCAGCGTCGGGTCGAGCCCGGTGCGCTCGACGAGGGCGTGGACGACGTGCGCCGCCAGATCATCGGGCCGAACGTCCCTCAGCGCGCCGCCGTACCGGCCGAAGGGCGTGCGCAGCGCGTCGACGACGACGGGCGTCCGGGCGGGATCGGTCTGGAGGCTCATCGAGCCTGATGGTAGCGCCCCCGGCTCCGATGGGCTCGGCCTCAAGCCGACCACGCCGGAGACGCCGACCTAGTCCTCCGGCGCCGGGCCGCGCTCGTGCGAGCGGAGCCGCCAGCCGAGGCCGATCTCGAAGGCGCCGAACGTGATCGCGAAGGCCGAGATGAGCCAGACCAGGCTCAGCGCGCCGGCGGCCGGGAACACGATGATGAGAATCCCGAACAGGATCGAGGCCAGCCCGGCGAGCCCCATCCACAGCTCGCCGCGGATGACGCGTCGGAGACGCACGGCCATCACGATCTCGATGACGCCGGTGATGACCGCCCACGCGCCGATGATGAGCACGAGCGCCTGCGCGGCGAAGTCCGGCAGCGCGATCGCGATCACGCCCGCGCCGATGCTGACCACGCCCTCGAGGACCTCGAGCCACCAGCTCCGGTCCTGGTTGCGCGTCCGCCAGCCGGCCAGCAGGTTGCCAACGCCGTCGAGGATCGCCCACGCCGCGAACAGTGCGACCAGGATGGCGATGCCCCACCCCGGCGCGAGGAAGGCGAGGATTCCGAATCCGATGGCCACGACGCCGCGGAGGACGAAGAGCCACCACCATCGGGACAGCCCGATGGTCGCGCCCTCGTCGGCGATCACGATGCGCGCCGCGCCTGCGGATGCGTGGCGCCGACGGCCTGGAGCAGTCGCTTCGATGCGTCGGCGACCTCGGCGACGGCACGCTCGAACGCCTCCTGGTTGGCGGTCGATGGCTTCCGATATCCGCTCACCTTGCGGACGTACTGGAGCGCGGCCGCGGAGATCTCGTCGTCACTGGCCGGCGTCGCGCCGGTGCGGAGGGTCTTGATGCTTCGGCACATGCTGCGCAGGATACGCCGCGACGCTCAGCCGTCCAGCAGCTCCTCGAGCGAGTCGACGACGTGGTCGGCGGCCGCCACATCCGTCTCGGCGAACTGCGGAACGGCGATGCAGGTCAGCCCGGCGGCCTTCGCGGCCGCGATCCCCGAGGGCGAGTCCTCGAGGGCCAGAGCCTCCGACGGTTCGACACCGAGACGTTCGCACGCGAGCAGGTAGATGTCGGGCGCCGGCTTCGAATGCTCCACGTCGTCGGAGCTGACGGTGACCTCGAACGCGTCCGCCAGGTTGGCCGTCGCGAGCGCATCGTCGACGAGGAACCGCGGCGAGTTGGAGGCCAGGCCGAGCTTGACACCGTCGAGCTCACGCAGACGCTCGACCAGCTCGATCGCGCCGGGCCGCGCATCGACCTGGCGCTTCACGCGCTCGTGCATGAGCCCGGTCATCTCCTCGACCAGCCTCGGACCGTCGTCCCGCGGCAGGCCGAGGCGGTCAGCGAAGTAGTCGGCGGTGAACGCGAAGCTGGTGCCGATGACGGCCATCTTGTCGTCCCAGGTGAATGTGCCTCCGTGCCGCTCGAACAGCTCGGTCTCGGCCTCGTGCCAGAGCGTCTCGGTATCGAGCAGGAGCCCGTCCATGTCGAAGATCACGGCACGGTACCGCTCGGTGAGCGGCATCAGCCCGCCTGCCCGGCGAAGGTCCCGCCGCGATCGGCGGTGGCGCGCAGGAGCGGGTCGACCCGGTAGCGGCCGTCCGGGACGACCGCGTGGAGCGCGTCGAGCGTTCCGACCACCGAGCCCAGGCCGATGCGCTGGCCCCAGGCGAGCGGGCCTTCCGGCCAGTTCGACGCAAGGCGCATGGCGGTGTCGATCGCCTCGGGGGCCGCCACGCCATCGGCCACGGCGGACGCCGCCTCGTTCACGATGCAGGCCAGGATGCGCGCCTCGACCTGCGGCGCATCCAGAGACGGCAGGCGCGTCTCGCGGACGAGCGCCGGCCAGGGTTGGCCCCGCGTCCCATCGGCCTCGTAGTCGTAATAGCCGCCGCCGGTCTTGCGGCCCAGGCGGCCTGCATCGACCACGCGGCGCTGGACCTGCGCGGGGCGGTAGCGAGCGTCCCCGTAGAACCCGTCGAAGATCGACTCGCCCGCCGCCAGGTTGACGTCGGTGCCGACGGTGTCGGCCAGCTCGAACGGGCCCATTCGGAAGCCGATGCCTCGCATCGCCGCGTCGATCACGTCGGGCGTTGCCAGCCCGCCCTCGTAGATCCGAAACGCCTCGAGGTAGTACGCGCGCTGGACTCGGTTCACGATGAACCCCGGCGTGTCGGCTGCCACCACCGGGGTCTTGCCGAGCCGCCGGGCAAGGATGGCGATGTCATCGGTGATGGCCGGATCGGTGTGCGGTCCGGCGATGACCTCGACCAGCGTCATGAGCGGTACCGGGTTGAAGAAGTGCATGCCCACCAGGCGATGCGGGTGCAGGGTGGCGGAGGCGATACGGGCGACCGAGAGGGAGCTCGTGTTCGTGGCGAGGATGGTGTCGCCGCTCGCGACGGCATCGAGACGGGCGAACAGCTCCCGCTTCAGCTCCAGGTCCTCCGGGGCGGCCTCCACCACCACGTCCGCAGAGGCGACCTCCACGCGCGCCCGCGCGCCCGTGATGCGCGCCAGCGCGGCGTCGGCGGCCCGGGCATCCAGCTGCCCCTTCTCGACCTTGCGTCGCAGAAAGCCCTCGATCTTCGAGCGGGCGCGCTCCACCGCCTCGTCGACCGGATCGTGGAGGAGGACGCCGAGCCCGGCCTCGGCGGCGACCTGGGCAATCCCGGCGCCCATGATCCCGGCGCCCACCACGCCGATCGTCGAGATCGGCCTCATCGCCCGGAGAACGACGGGTCGCGCTTCTCGGTGAAGGCCGCCACACCCTCGGCGTGATCGGCGGTCCGGCCGGCGAGGTCCTGCAGCGCGGCCTCCAGCGCCAGCGCATCGGCGTGAGACAGGTCCTCCACCGCGTTCAGCAGCCGCTTCGTCAGCCCGATGCCCTTCGTCGGGCCGTCCGCCAGCCGCTGCGCCAGCGTCCCCGCCGTCTCCATCAGGGCACCCTCCGGAACGACGGCCGCGACGAGGCCGAGGACATGCGCCTCCTCGGCATGGAGATGTCGCTCGCCCATCAGGATCTCGAAGGCCCGATGCCGTCCGACCCCAC
This sequence comes from Candidatus Angelobacter sp., assembly GCA_035463095.1. GTDB lineage: Bacteria > Chloroflexota > Limnocylindria > QHBO01 > QHBO01 > JACDBZ01. The sequence continues at coordinate 12,268 of DATHTR010000062.1, forward strand.
GGGTGAGGATGCGCGCCAGCCCGGAGTCGGGCACGAGGCCGATGCGCGCGAACGCGGGAACGAGTCGAGCGCCCGCCGCCGCCACGACGAGGTCGGCCGCCAGCGCCAGGCTCAGTCCGGCGCCGGCCGCGACGCCGTTCACGGCAGCCACCACCGGCTTCGGAAGCGAGCGGATGGCCTCGATGAGCGGGTTGTACTCGGTGGCGAGCACATGCCGGAAGTCGCGTTCTCCGCTTCCACCACGCAGGTCGGCACCAGCGCAGAAGCCCCGTCCCGACCCGGTCAGCACCACCGCGCGCACCGAGTCGTCGCGAGCCGCGGCCTTGAGGGCCGCCAGGAGCGCGCCGCGCAGCTCGGCGTTCAGCGCGTTCAGCGCATCGGGCCGGTCGAGGGTCAACGTCAGAACGGCGCCCTGCTGGTCGGACCGCAGCACGCCCTGGGGCTGATCAGGCATCGTGGGCGGATTGTACCGACGCCGGGCGCATCAGCCGCCAGCCAGCGGGAAGCGATCGACATCGTGCCATCGTCCGCCTTCGCGGCAGATGAGCATCAGGTCACGCACCTGCGCCGAGATCGGCAGCGCCGATGGGAGCTCGCGCTCCAGGCGATCGAGGACCGCCGGCGGAGCGCCATCGGCCACCGTGAGGTGCGGCACGACCGTCTCGTAGGCGCCGCCGTACGGCGGGTGGCTCGGCCATCGCTCGACCATGGCATCGGTCAATGCCGACACGCGGTCCGCCGGCTCCGGCGCCAGCCAGACGACGTCGGGAAACCGGCCCACGCGTGCGAAGGTCAGCTCGAACGGCGCGAACCGCGCCAGGACCCGGGCGAGCTCCTCGCGCTCGGTGGGGCCCAGGTCGGCCGGGTCGAGGAACGGGAAGAGGACCGTGACGTGGGCCGGGACGGCGGCCCCGGCCGGGTCCCAGCGCAGCCGATGCTCCGCGACGATCGGCTCGGCATCGGGCACCGTGATCATCAGCGCGGAGGTGTCGGGGGCCGCCATCGCGAGCAACCACGTTCGCCGCTCGTCCAGCCACCGATCGCGGAGCAGACCGGCCACGCCGAGGCGCTGGTCCAGCTCTTCGTCCTCCAGGATGCGCGAGGTGAACGGCCCGTGCCGCCAGGCCCGGCCGTCGACCTCGTACTCCACGGTGGCGTGCAACCGCTCACCGTCACGTCGTGGATCGAGAAGACGGAAGGTGATCCCGTCTCGGGTCGTTTCCGAGGGCTGTGGGTCGGCAGCCCACGCCGGGTCGTAGCGCTGGATGATCGCGACTCCGCCGGCCGCCACGTGCCTGGCGCACGCCTCGAGGAAGCCGGCTCGCTGCCGATCGTCGTCGACGTTGACGAGCTGGCTGGCGAGGAGCACGCAGCCGAACCGCCGCCCGAGGTCCAGGCTGACGATGTCCGCCTGGATCGTCTCCGCTCCGCGGACGTGCGACAGCATCTCGGCCGACTCGTCCACGGCCGTCACCGGATGGCCGAGCTCCAGGAGCCGATGCGTCAACCGCCCGGCCCCGGCGCCGAGCTCCAGGATGTCGGTCCCGTCCGGCAGCGCCTCGTGGACGAGCTCCGCCTCGCCGAAGGTCGGCATCCGCGCGTAGAGCTCGACCGGCGAGCCGTCCGGCGCCGCGCCGCTCATCGGTCCAATGTGAAGAAGCTGCCGACGTCGCTCATGCCGGCAGCCGTGTACAGGAGGTGCGCGGTGGCGCGCTGGTGTCCGCTCTCGAGCGCTGCGGCGTACGCCCCGCGCGCCGCCGCTTCCGCGAACGCCGCGTCGAGCAGTGCAGCGCCGATATCGCGGCCACGCGCCGGCTCGGTGACGATGAGGTCCGGGATCCAGGCCTGCGGCGCCGTGGTGAAGAACGGCTGCCGCAACTCGAGGCTGATGAAGCCGACCGGCGTGCCGTCCAGGAGGGCCAGGCGGGACCCGGTCGTCGACCGCCGCACGTGCTCCGCGTACGTCCGTCGCAGCGCGGGCAGCTTCTCCTCGGCGGGAGCCGGCCGGCCCAGCTCGGCCAGCAGCCGGGTCACGGCCTCGAAGTCGGCATCGTCGTCCACGATCGCGCGGATCTCGACCCCGCTGGACGTGATGCCGCGGACCCGGATCGGGCCGATCTCGAAGTACCTGCCGCGCTCGACGAACCCGGCGGCTTGGTACAGCGCGCGGGCCGCGGTGCGCTCGTAGCCGACCTCCAGCTCCAGGGTGTGACCGCGCCGCAGGCGCCACTCGGCGATGACGGCGGCGAGCAGCGCCCGCCCGATCCCGCGTCCCCTGAATCGTTCGCGCACCACGATGTCGCTGATCCAGCCCTCGAATGTGGCGTGGTTGAGTCGCCGCCGGAAGCGGAAGCCGACGAACCCGGCCGGGTCGCCCTCGGCGAGGGCGAGGAACGGCGCCGCGTCGACATCGTTGACGAGCGCGTCGTAGTGCCGCCGGAACGGATCGGGATCGGCATCCGCCAGGCCGTAGAGCTCGCGGGCCATGGCCAGCGCCTCCGCGAAGTCCTCGCGGCCGAGCGGTCGCAGCTCCACGCCGTCGGGGAGCGGCACGCTCAATCCGCCGACCGGCCGGTCGGGGTTGCCGAGGCCCACGCTATCGGCCCTGGAAGTCGGGGCTGCGCTTCTCGAGGAAGGCGGCCATGCCCTCCTTCTGGTCGTCGGACGCGAAGAGGAGGTAGAAGAGACGCCGCTCGTGCGCGAGCGCATCGGTCAGGCTCATCTCATATGCGGCGTTGACCGCCTCCTTCGCCAGGCGGAGCGCGATCGGACTCTTGGTCGCCATGGTCGCTGCCAGTGCCAGCGCATCCTCGACCACGAGCTCGTCCTGGGTCACGACCGCCACCAGGCCCGCCGCCTCCGCCTCGCGGGCGGTGATCGGCTCACCGGTGAGCACCATCCGCATCGCCTTCGACTTGCCGATGGCCCGGGTCAGCCGCTGCGTCCCGCCTGCTCCGGGGATGACGCCGATGCCGATCTCGGGCTGCCCGAACTTCGCTCCCTCCCCCGCGACGATGAGGTCGAGGGTCATCGCCAGCTCGCAGCCGCCGCCGAGGGCCCAGCCGTTCACCGCGGCGATCACCGGCTTCGTGACCCTCCGGATCCGATCCCACTGGCCGATCCGGTTCGTGAGCAGCATGTCGATCGGTGTTGCGCCGGCCATCTCGCCGATGTCGGCGCCCGCGGCGAACGCGCGCTCGTTGCCGGTGACGACGATGGCGCGCACGCCCTCGTCGCGGTCGAGCTCCTCGAGCGCGGCGCACAGCGCGTCCATGACCGCGCCGTTGAGCGCGTTGAGCTGCTTCGGTCGGTTGAGGCGCACCAGCGCCGTGCGCTCCGCCTGCTGGCGCTCGACCAGGATGAGCTGCTCGTCGGTCATCGGGCGCCACTCCGTCGGGCGCGGCCCTGCCGGCGAGCGATCAGGTTCGTGCCACGGGAGTGAGACGGCAGCGACCGGCGTGGCCCGGCCTGGTGAGTCACACCTATGCCCACGGTTCGGCGCCTCCCGTCCCGACGTCGTGCGGCCGATGGCTGCTCAGCACGAACCGGGTTGCTGGCGCGCGGCATCGCCCCTGGCGTCACGGCGCACCCCAGGCATCGGGCAGGTCCGCGCCGCACGCGCCGCAGAACCGATGCGACGCCGGCAGCCCGGTCGCTCCGCAGGCGCCGCAGGTGCGCCCATCGCCCGCCTCCAGCGCGCGGAGCTCGGCGAACCGCGGCCTCCGCTTCTCGTGGAAGGCGTCGACCGCCTCCTTCGTCTCGTCGGCGGTCGAGTGGATGGCCAGCCAATCCCGCGCATGCTGCACCGTCTGCGCCCAGACGAGGTCGCGCCACCAGTTCAGCTGCGTCTTCGTGTAGCGGATCGTCTCGGGCAGCTTGCGGGCCAGGTTCTCCGCCAGGGAACCAACCTCGGCGTCCAGCTGGGCGCGCGGGACCACGCGCGTCACGAGGCCCCAGTCCAGCGCCTGGGCGGGCGAGATCCGCTCGCAGAGCATCACGATCTCCCGAGCCCGCCGCTCGCCGACCATGAGCGGCAGCCATTGGGTGGCGCCGCCGGCCGGTACGGATCCATGCTCGGGCCCGACGTGCCGGATGTAGCCGTCGTCGACGAGGACCGACAGGTCGCACGCCATCTGGAGCTCGTTGCCGCCGCCCACGCAGATGCCGTTGATCCGCGCGATCGTCGGCTTGCCGATGTTGCGCAGGCGGTCGTGCATGTCGATGAACGCGCCCATCCAGCGCCAATACTGGCCCGATGTCGATCCCATCGCGGCCTGCTCGTCGAGATCGGCGCCGGTGCAGAACGCCCGGTCGCCGGCGCCGGTGACGACGACGACCGCCACGGAGTCGTCCCAGGAGGCCTGCTCGAAGGCCCGGGCGAGCTCGCGCATGGTCGGGAAGTCGAGCGCGTTCAGGACCTCGGGGCGGTCGATGGTGACCGTCGCGATGCCGGCATCGGCGTCGCGGCCATAGCGGATGTGCTCGAAGCCGAGCTCGGTGGGCTCGGTCGCGGCGGGCAGGCGCGCCTCAGGCATCGGCCTCGTCGGGTGCGACGAACAGGGTCACGCCGGCCTGCGCGAAGTTGCGGAGATCCTTCGCACTCTCCCGACCCGCGTCGGAGCCGAGCGCCTCGTCGAGTTCGGTGTCGGTGGCGAAGGTCATCTCGGCCATCAGGTGGTAGGGAACGGGTTGCCCGGCGACCCCCTTCGGGCGCGACAGTCGGAGCTGCCGCAGATTCGGATAGCGCTGGATGATCGGGGTGTGGACGTCGCGGTAGTGCGCGTCGAATCCGTCGGGATCGGCCGGGTTGTTGTACAGGGCGATCAGGCGCGGCATCGGCTACTGCTTGAAGTAGTCGGCATTGATCTGGACGTACTGCTGCTGGTCATCGGGGACGGCGTCCTCGGCGAAGATGGCGGTGACCGGGCATTCCGGTTCGCATGCGCCGCAGTCGATGCACTCGTCGGGGTCGATGTAGTACTGCGGGTCGTCGTCGGTGGCGTGGATGCAGTCGACCGGGCAGACGTCGACGCAGCTCGCGTCCTTGACGCCGATGCACGGCTCGGTGATGACGTAGGTCATGGTGCTTGCGAAGTCCCTCGAGCGGATGGACCTGAGCGTGGCTCGCCTCCGAGTCTACACCGATGGCGTCCAAGACCGGGGCGGCCCAGGCCGCCCCGGTCGCGCCTGAGGTCGAGTCCTGCGACGGACGCATCGCCTGTCCGGACATTGACCGTCTGCCAGTCCGCCCTCCACTACCGAGGGCGCGCAGACCGCTCGTAGGCTGTGACGGTCGGTGGAGGGAGCCACCGGACAGCAAGGAGTCACAGGCCATGCACTCAGCAACCTTCAGTACCGTCGCACGCACCGGGGCCGTGGCCCTCGTGATCGCCGCCGCCGCGGCCCTGGGCCTCTTCGTCGGCGATGCGATCAGCGACCCGGAGCGTTCGACGCTTCACGGCTACCCGGCGGGCTGGGCCGGCGGCGCGGCCGTCCCCGTGTCGCGCACCGCCGACAAGTCGTTCTCGCTCGACGCGATCGCCGCTGTCGCGGCCACCCGAGACATGCGCGTCTCGGCTCCCGCCGCCGAGGAGTACCTGGACTATCCGCTTCGTCACCGCGCTTCGCAGCCGGAGCCAGCACGGCTCCCCAGCGACGCAACGATCGAGTAACGCCGGACCGTCCGCACCGCGAAGGCCTCGTCTCGGGGACGAGGCCTTCGCTCATCAGCCAGCCGCGCTGCGGTGTGTCGCGGCATTGACAGCGTCTGCGTCGGCCACGCGCTTCCGGCTCGGGCCGGCCGTGCCGCACCGTGGTGCCTCCACCCGACCGGAGGAAGAACCGATGACCGCCACCGTCCCCACCACCACCTCGCCGTCACCGACCGGCTTCATCGCCGCCCTGGCGCTGACCGCGGCCCTCGGACTGGGTGCCGGGTTCGCGCTGAACGAGCTCACCGGGAGCAACGCGCCGGCCACGACCGCCGGCCAGCCGCCCGCGGTGACCTCCGTCGACACGGCGCCATCGAGCGTCGCCGGCTCGGTGATGTGGGCGCGCACCGACGTCCCGGAGTCGCGATTCATCATCTCCTTCGAGCCGCAGCTCGAATAGCACCCGCTCCACGGGGGCGACGGGCCCTGCACCGAGCGCGGGGCCCGTCGCACGCTGCGCGATCGGCCACGGTACGATCGCCGCAATGCAGCTCACCTCGCTCGACCACCGCCCACTCATCGTCGCGGCCGTCACGCCGCTGACCGCCGATGGTTCCGATCTCGATCTGGACGCCATTCCGGCGTACGTCGACTTCCTGGAGTCCCACGGCGCCGACGGCGTGTTCGCCTGCGGGACGACCGGCGAGGGAATCCTCCTGTCGCTCGACGAGCGTCGCGACGTCGCCGCCGCGTATCGGAAGGCCGTCTCCGGCGACCTCATCGTTCACGCCGGGGCGCAGACCACGGCGGACACCTGCGCCCTGGCGGCGCACGCCGGCGAGATCGGGGCCGATGCGGTGGCCGTCATCCCGCCGCCGTACTTCCCGCTCGATCCCGACGCGCTGACCGCCCACTTCGTCGCGGCCGCACGCGCGGCCGCACCGCTCCCCTTCTTCTGCTACGCCTTCACCGCTCGGTCCGGCTACCCGCTGCCGATCGAGGTCGTTCGCCGCATCGCCGGCGCGGTCGACAATCTCGCCGGGCTGAAGGTCAGCGAGACGCCCTTCGCGGCGGTCGAGCCATACCTGGACCTGGGGCTCCCGGTGCTGATCGGTAGCGAGCCGCTCGTGCCCGAGGGGCTCGCACGCGGTGCGATCGGGGCGGTGTCCGGCATGGCCGCCGCGTTCCCGGACGTCGTGCGCACGGCGCTCGACGACCCGAACGACGGGGCCGCTGACCGGCTGCGGGACCTGCGGAGCCGGATGGAGGCCAGCGGCCAGTTCATCGCCGCCGCGAAGCACATTCTCGGGACGCGTGGTGTCCCGGTCACGACCGGCATGCGGGCTCCGATGCGCGAGCTCGTCGCCGCGGAAGCATCGGCCCTCGATGCGGCGGTATCGGCGTTCCTCCAGCCGGCACCCGCCTGACGTCCCGGGCGTCCGCGCTTCCTAGGCGCTGGCCGTCTCCGCCGCCGCCTGCTGGGCGCGCAATGCCGCGTAGGCGGGCTTGATCTGCTCGTTGATGATGCGGAGCCGTTCGTCGAACGGCCAGAAGGCCGACTTCATCGCGTTCAGCGTCAGCCACTCCATCTCGTCGAGGCCGAGCTGGAAGGTCCGCGCCAGTGCCATGAACTCCGACGACAGCGAGATCCCGCTCATCAGCCGGTTGTCGGTATTCACCGTGACCCGGAACCGCAGGCGGCGCAGCAGGTCGATCGGATGCTCCTCGAGGCTCGGCGCGGCGCCGGTGTGAACGTTCGACGTCGGGCACATCTCGAGCGGCACGCGCCGATCGCGGACGTAGGAGGCCAGCCGACCGAGCGTGACGCGGCCGTCAGCGCGCCGGGTGATGTCGTCGACGATGCGCACCCCGTGCCCGAGCCGCTCTGCGCCACACAGCTGGAGCGCTTCCCAGATGCTCGGTAGCCCGTAGCCCTCTCCGGCGTGGATCGTGAAATGGAAGTTCTCGCGGGCAATCAGGTGGAAGGCATCGAGGTGCTTCGTCGGTGGATACCCCGCCTCGGGGCCGGCGATGTCGAAGCCCACCACGCCCTCGTCGCGGTGGCGGATGGCGAGCTCGGCGATCTCGAGCGACCGTGATGCCTGACGCATGGCGGCGACGATCAGTCCCACCGTGATCGTCCGTCCCTCTGCGCCCCGTCGCAGTCCGTCGAGCATGGCGAGCACCACGTCGTCGAGTCCCAGGCCACCCTCGGTCAGCAGCTCGGGGGCCATGCGCACCTCGGCGTACACGATCCCGTCGGCGGCCAGGTCCTCCGCGCACTCGGCGGCCACCCGCTCGATGGCGTCTCGGGTCTGCATCACCGCCACCGTGTGGCGGAAGCCTTCGAGGTAGAGCTCGAGCGACTTGCGGTCGGCTCCGAGCGTGAACCAGCGCGCGAGCTCGTCCGGATCGGTGGTGGGCAGCTCCCGGTATCCCGCGTCACTCGCGAGCTCCAGGACGGTGCCGGGCCGCAGGCCGCCGTCGAGGTGGTCGTGCAGGAGCACCTTGGGCGCCCGTCGCATGGTGTCGAGGTCCAGCCCGCGGCTCGGTGGCTCCATCGGCCGATCTTACCGGCAGGGTCGAGGCACTGGCAGGCGATCTGCAAGCGATCGGGGCATGAAGCGAATCAGCACCCTCATCCTGGCGGTGGTCATGACCATCGCGGCCGGCTGCACCCCGGCCGACAGCGAGGCGACCGATCCGGTCATCGAGGACGGCGTGACGGCGCCGGGCGAGCAGTAGCCGCTTCCATGAGCGCTCAGCGTCCTCGACGGCGCCACGGGCTTAACGCCATCGGACTCGCCGTGCTCCTGGCCGTGGGCGCCGCGGGCTGCCAGGGCGACGACGAGAGCCCCACGCGCGATCCGGAGGGAAGTGGCGCGCCGCTCTTCGACGAGGCGATCGACCCGGCCGAGAGCCAGTCCGAGCTCGACGACTGAGGGGCCGGCTCCGGCTGGTCAGGGTCCTGATGGGCCGACCGCCGTGTCCGCCGGTGGCGGATGGCGGTGCCTCAGCCGTCGATCGGCTCGCCTGCGGCCACGCCGTGCCCGGCGCTGATCGTCCGCTCGTGAGTCGCGGCGGTGGCGGCGGTATTCATCTGGAAGCGTG
>DATHTR010000063.1:0-9265 GCA_035463095.1 Candidatus Angelobacter sp.
CGCGAGCCGCCGGCGCGGGGACGTGATGCTCCTGGCGGAGGCGAATGAGCCGCTCGACCTGCTGCCGAACTACTTCGGTGAGCACGGCGAGCAGATGCACGTCGCCTTCAACTTCGTCGTGAACCAGGCGATGTACCTGGCCCTGGCGCGGGGCGAGGCCACGCCGGTCGCCGAGGCGGTGCGGTCGCTTCCGCCGATCCCGCCGGAGAGCCAGTGGGCGACCTTCGTGCGCAACCACGACGAGCTGAGCCTCGACAAGCTGTCCGACGCGGAGCGGGAGGAGGTGTTCGCGGCCTTCGCGCCGAAGGCGTCGCAACGGCTGTTCGACCGCGGCATTCGTCGCCGCCTGCCGACGATGGTCGAGGGCGATCGGCGCCGGATGGAGCTGATGTACTCGCTGTGCCTGACTCTCCCCGGCACCCCGGTGCTGTTCTACGGCGAGGAGATCGGACTCGGCGACAATCCCGCGATGGCTGAACGCGAGGCGGTCCGCCTGCCGATGCAGTGGACCGCGGAGCCGGGCGCGGGCTTCACCAAGGCCGACGAAGGGTCGCTGCCACGGAAGCTGCTGCGCGACGGACCGTTCGGCTATCGCGAGCTCAACGTCGAGACCCAGCAGCGCGACCGCGACTCGTTCCTGCGCTGGATGGAAGAGGCGATCCGCACGCGGAAGGAATGGCCCGAGTTCGGCTGGGGCGAACCCTCCGTGCTCGGCACGCACAACGCTGCAGTCCTGGCCCACGTATCGATCTGGGACGGCCGGTGCGTGCTGGCGGTCCACAACTTCAGCGACGCGCCGGCGCAGTTCACCGTCCGGCTGCCGAAGGAGGCGGCCGGCGGACGCTGGCACCAGCTCTTCGCGCCATCCGACAGCGAGGCGCCGAGCCTCGGCGGTGGCCGGCTCAGCATGGAGCTCGGCCCGTACGAGTACCGCTGGTTCGGCCGGCGAGAGGGAGTGTGACCATGGCCCCCGTCATCGGCTTCCACGCCAGCCACGAGCAGTTCCGGCCGGATCGGCTCCTGCGCCTGGTCCAGGCCGCGGAGGTGGCCGGGTTCGATGCCGCGATGTGCTCCGATCACTGGGCACCGTGGAGCGAGGAGCAGGGCGAGTCCGGGTTCGCCTGGTCCTGGCTCGGCGCGGCGATGGCCACCACCGCCCTGCCGTTCGGCGTGGTGAACGCGCCGGGGCAGCGGTACCACCCGGCGATCATCGCCCAGGCGACGGCCACCCTGAACGTGATGTTCCCGGATCGGTTCTGGATCGCGGTCGGCTCGGGGCAGCTGCTCAACGAGCACATCACCGGCGAGGGCTGGCCGATCAAGGAGGACCGCAACGCACGGCTCCGCGAGGCCGCCGACATCATGCGGCTGCTGTGGGCCGGAGAGACGGTCACCCATTCGGGACACGTGACCGTGTCGGAGGCAAAGCTCTGGACCCGTCCCGAGCGACCGCCGATGCTCGTCGGAGCCGCGGTGACGCCGGCGACCGCAGGATGGGTCGGCGAGTGGGCCGATGCGCTCATCACCGTCGTCCAGGCGCCGGAGCAGCTCGATTCGATCATCGAGGCCTTCCGATCGAACGGCGGCGCGGACAAGCCGATGTACCTGCAGATGCACCTCGCCTATGCGCCGACCGAGTCGGAGGCGCGTGACGCTGCGTTCGCGCAGTGGGGCCAGAACACGCTCGACAACAGCGTCATGACATCGCTCGCCCACCCGGCACAGATCACCGCCGCCGCGCAGCACGCGACCCCGGATCGCCTCGACGACGCGATCCGCATCTCGGACGACCCGGGACGCCATGTCGCCTGGATCGAGGAGGAGCTGGCGCGCGGGTTCGACGGGATCTACCTCCACGAGGTCGGCCCCGAGCAGGAGCGATTCGTCGAGGTCTTCGGCCGGGAGGTGCTGCCCCGCCTGCGGTAGGCTGAGTCGGTCATGGCCGACCTCAGCGCCCGCGAGCGCGCGAAGCTTCCCGACTCGGCCTTTGCCTACGTTGACTCGGCCGGCCGGCGCCGACTCCCGATCCACGATGAGGCGCACGTGCGGAATGCCCTCGCGCGCTTCAACCGCGTGGTCTTCGAGGACGAGGCGGCCCGGGACCGCGCCCGCTCGAAGCTGCTGAGGGCCGCGAAGCGCCACGGCATCGTGCCGGTCGGATTCATCGAGGGCCAGCTCCGCCCACGGCTGCCGAGCGGTCAGCTGACCCTGCTGTTCTCCGACATCGAGGGCTCGAGCCGACACCTCGCCGAGCTCGGTGAGCGGTACAGCTCCACGCTCAGCGCCGTTCGACGCATCCACCGCGGGGCAGTCCGCTCCCGTGGAGGGTACGAGGTGGACGCGCGCGCCGACGAGTTCTTCGCGGTGTTCCGCGAGCCGGCTGCCGCCCTGGATGCGGCGATCGCGATCCAGCGCGACATGGCGTCCCACGCGTGGCCGGACGGGCGGGCGCTGAGCGTCCGGGTCGGGCTTCACACCGGACGGCCGACCCTGACCCCGGAGGGGTACCAGGGCATCTCGGTCCACACCGCGGCACGCATCGGTGCCTGCGCCAATGGCGGGCAGATCGTGCTGTCCCGGTCGACGCGATCGGCCCTGGCCGATGCATCACCGGTCGAGCTCCGGTCCCTCGGCGCGGTTCGGCTCCGCGGCATCAGCGACGAGCACGAGCTGTTCCAGGTCGTGGCCCCAGGGCTGGCCGACGCGTTCCCCGAGCTTCGGGTCGAGCGCTAACCGTCGTGGTGGGTGCGTTCCGTCAGTGCGTCGACCAGCGATCGAGAACGATCTCCGCGTCGCCGCGATCCATGCGATAGCCGCGGGCATCCGGATCCCAGGTGATGAGGTCGCGCCGCGCGACCCGTCGCATGACCTTGTTCGGCCCGGCGACGATGCCGGCGAATGCGGTTCCCGTGCGCTTCCCGTAGCGGGTCGCCAGATCGGCATCGAGGACCAGGACAGCGTCGCGCATTGCCAGCTCGGCGACTTCGCGGAGAAGCCGGCGGCTGTCCGCACCACGGATGGCATTCAGGACCTCTCCGAGCTGGCGCCGATGCAGGTCGGCGCGATCCTCCCGCGCCGCCAGGCCACGGCCACCGCCATGCCTGCCCGGCTGCGCCGGCCCCATGACCCATCGCCATGCGAGCGCCACCAGCTCTTCCTCGGTGTCGGCTTCGAATTCGACTCGCGGCACGATCACTCTCTTGTACGTAGTCGTAACGGACTTGTGTCGAATATATCACGAGTCGGTTCGTGTTACACTGCTCCGAGACACGGCTGCAAGGCTGCGAACCGCACCATCCTCTGGCCCCTCGACCGACGGAGAGCCACCGGCCATCCGCTTCGTGACGACTTAGCCGCATTCGGGGGCAGAGGAGTACACATGCAGTACACGAGAATCTCAACGTACGACGTCACGAACGGCACCTTTCCGGAGCTGACCGGCCTGGTCGAGAACGGCATCCTGCCGATGCTCGCCAAGGAGCCGGGCTTCGTGAACTACGGACTGGTCGACGCTGGCAACCAGAAGGTCATGGCCATCAGCATCTGGGAGACGCGCGAGCAGGCCCAGGACTCGGCCCGCAGCGCCGGCGCCTGGGTCAAGGAGCACATCGCGGACCGCGTCCGCCTTGGCACCACCGTGATCGGCGAGCTGGCCCTGTTCCGGGGCGCGCCGGTCAGCGCGTAACCCTGCATCGGCCGCTGATGCGTGGCCGGTCGGCCTACCCGTCGGCCTTCGCTCGCGGCCAGAGACGCCGTCCCGGCACACGCCGGGGCGGCTTCTTCGTGCCCGTCCGGGGTCATCGTCAGTGGCGGTGCGCGACCTGCGCCGTGCAGTCCGAGCAGATGTCGGTCAGTCCCGCCGGATCGTTCCGCTCGGCGGTCCCGGGATAGTTCCGGCCGCACAACGTGCGGTGCCCGATGAGCTCACCGTCGCTCCAGCGCTCCGCGGCCGCGATGTGCCAGGTGCGGTCGCCGGCGCTTCGGACTCCGATCGGAGGCTGGGGGCGGAGTTCCTCTGCCATGGGCCGAGTCTACGCTCGTGTGGGTGGCTCAGGCGCTCGCGCCACCCCCGGGCCGGCGGCGGAGCCCCTGGGTGATGACGTCGACCTCGCGGCTGGTGACCCCGAAGCGCCGCAGGGTGTAGCGGGCAAGCTGCACCGCCAGCTCCCGCTCTCCCTCGACGGTCTGCGTCGCCCCGCGGTCGAGGAGGCGCTGCGCCTCCTCCGGCGTCTCGACCCGGGCGACGATCTCGATCCGCGGGTTGACCCGCCGCGCGAACTCCACGGCGAACTCGGCCGCCGGCGGATCGTAGGCGGCGAAGACGAGGACCCGCGCGCGGTCGATGCCGGCGTGTTCCAGCAGGTGCTCGTCGGCGATGTCCCCGTAGAGGGCCTGGATCCCGCGCTCGCGCAGCGACTCGACGGTCGGCCGATGCTCTTCGATCACGACGTAGCCGAACCCGCGCGCCTCGAGCGCCCGGCCCACCATCCTGCCGACCCTGCCCCAGCCGCAGATGACGGCGTGCCCGTGCATCGGCTCGTGTTCCGGCGCCGGCCTGGCCAACCGGCCGCCTCCGCGGTCGAGCAGGCGGTGAACGGCCGGACGCGCCTTGAGCCAGCGCTCTGCCGGGTCGACGAGGGCGAAGATGAACGGGTTCAGCGTGATCGAGATGATCGCGCCCGCGACGACGAGCTGGTACGCCTCGTCCGGCAGGATGCCCACGGCGACGCCCGCCGTCGCAAGGATGAAGCTGAACTCGCCGATCTGGGCCAACCCGGCGCCCACCGTCAGGCCGGTCCGCAGCGGGTAGCGCAGGAGGGTGACGATGGCGATGGCCGCCGCGGACTTGCCGACCACGACGAGCAGCACGACGGCGATCACCGCCGGGATGTGATCCAGCAGGTAGCCCGGGTCCACCAGCATCCCGACAGAGACGAAGAAGAGGACCGCGAAGGCGTCGCGCATCGGCAGCGCGTCCGCGGCCGCCTTGTGCGACAGGTCGCTCTCGCTGATGATCGCGCCGGCCAAGAACGCGCCCAGGGCGAGGCTCACGTCGAAGATCACCGCCGAGGCGAAGGCGAGGCCGATGGCCAGCGCCAACACCGCCAGGGTGAACATCTCCTGCGACCCTTCGCGCGCCACCTGGAGCAGGAGCCAGGGGACCACCCGGACGCCGACGACGAGCATCAGGACCCCGAGCGCGGCGGCCTTGACGAGCGCGGTACCGAGCTCGAAGAGGATCGACGTCCCGCTCCCGCCGCCCTCACCGCCCACCAGCACCGCGAAACTCGGCAGGAGCACGAGCACCAGGACCGTGAAGAGGTCCTCCACGATCAGCCAGCCGACCGCCGCGCGGCCGTGAACCGTGTCGAGCGCGTTGCGCTGGATGAGCGCGCGCAGCAGCACCACCGTGCTCGCGACCGACAGCGACAGGCCCAGGACGATTCCCGCAGGAGTGCTCCATCCGAGCACCGTGGCGAGCCCGAGCCCGAGCAGGGTGGCGACGCTGATCTGGACGGCGGCGCCCGGAATGGCGATGCCGCGGACGGACAGGAGATCGCGGAAGCTGAAGTGGATGCCCACCCCGAACATCAGCAGGATGACGCCGATCTCGGCAAGCTCGAGCGCGATCTCGGCATCGGCGAAGAAGCCCGGGGTGAACGGGCCCAGTGCCACACCGGCGAGCAGGTAGCCGACGATCGACGGCAGGCGGAGCCGGCGAGCGGCGAGGCCGCCGACGAAGGCGGCGCTCAGCCCGAGGGCAAGGGTGGTGATGAGGTCGCCGCCGTGCTCCAAGCGCAACTCCCGGACCGGTGGTGCAACGCCGGAGGCGGGGCCGCTGAGGTGCGGCGCTGCGGAGATGAATGCGGGTGGAGTGGAATGGTCGGGGCGAGAGGATTTGAACCTCCGACCTCGTCGTCCCGAACGACGCGCGCTACCAAGCTGCGCCACGCCCCGACCGGAGGGCCGCATCGTAGCAGGCCCGGCGCAGGCGGTCCATCCGGCCCGGTTCGAACGCTGCGCACGAAAATGTCCCGAAGGAACCGCGGCGACCGTTGATGTGATCTCGGATCAGCCAGCTGCCCCTTCGGGACGTCCCCATCATGCCCGCCGAACCGGTCGCGAATCAACCCCGGTTGTCCACGAAGTCCGATACGATGCGCGGAGTTATCCACATCGAATCCCACGTCGCGAGGATCTGCCCGATGCGCGCCGCCCGCCGTCGAACGCTCACCATCATCGCCGTCATCGGCCTGTCACTGCTCTGGGCCGCCGCGGCCTTCGCCGTCGGGGCCGACCCGGCTCGTGCCGGCTCCGGGCACAGTGTCGAGATCGTCGACTTCGCCTACGCTCCCCCGGAGATCACCATCACCGTGGGCGACAGCGTGACGTGGACGAACCGCGATGCGATCCCGCACACCGCCACCGCAACGGATGGCTCGTGGGATACCGGGCTGCTGGACCAGGACGAGTCGGGCACCATCACCTTCACGGCGCCGGGGACCTACGAATACCTCTGCACGCCGCACCCGACGATGACCGGCCGGGTCATCGTGCTGGCCGCAGCCAGCCAGCCGGCGGCACCGACCCCGACCCCCGCGCCGACGACCGGCGGATCGTTGCCGGACGTGGCGATGTCAGCCGCCGGCGGCTCGTCGCTCCTGCTCACGCTCCTGGGGACCGTCCTGGTCGGGGTCGCCCTCCTGGCCGCCGCGGCCCATGCCGTATCCGGCGGTCGAGGCGAGCCGGGCGATCGCTGAGGCGTCGCCGAGCCGCGCGTTGGCGGCGAGGTAGCCATCCGGCCGGACCAACCACGCGTGGTCCGCACCGTACGGTGTTTCCGTTCCCACCTCCACCAGGGGCAGGCCGCCGACGTCGATCGCGGTCGACGTGACGACCAGGTATCCAGCGCCGATGCGGTCACGCAGCCGGCCGCCCGCCGCGAGTGGGACGTCGGGCGCCACCGTTCCGACGGAGAGTGAGCCCGTCACGGTGGTCGTGCCGGGGAGACGGTAGCGCGCCGGCTCGGCCAGGCGGCCGGAGTTCACCCGCCGGCGGAACCAGGTGGAGCGGGGCGCCATCCGCAGCACCAGGTCACGCCACGCCCTCCTCACCGGGCCGTGCGGCGCCATGAAGCGCATCGTGGCGTCGGTCGCCGCCAGGTTCTCCTGCGCGGCCGCTCGGCGCTCGTCCTCGTAGCCGCCCAGGATCGACGGTGCCGCCGTTCCGCGCTCGACCGCTGCCAGGCGCCAGGCCAGGTTCTCCGCATCGGCGACGCCGGAGTTGAGCCCACGGGCGCCGAATGGCGACATGACGTGCGCCGCGTCGCCGGCAAGGAAGGCCCGCCCCGCCCGGAACGCGTCGGCCAGGCGCTGGCTGAAGCGGTACGCGGTCATCCAGACCAGCTCATAGGGCGTCCCGGGACCCACGACCTGACGGATGCGCTCGTCGAGCCTGCCGCTGGCCCGCTCCTCGTCGGCATCGGTTCCCGACGGAACCTGCCAGTCGATGCGCCAGACGCCATCGGGCTGCGGGTGGATGAGGACCTGGCGGCCGGGGTTCCAGGGCGGGTCGAAGTGGAAATGCCGCTCGTTGGGGAACGGCAGCGCGGCCCGGACGTCGGCGATGAGGAAGCGATCGTCAAACGTGTAGCCGGCGAACGCGATGCCGAGCGCGTGCCGAACCGCGGAATGCGCTCCATCGGCACCGACCACCCAACCGGCGCTCCGAACCACAGGCCCGTCGGCCGTCTCGAACGTGAGCGTCACGGCATCGGCATCCTGCGATAGCGCCATCAGGCGGTGGCCCCGATGGATCGGCACCCCGAGGCCCCGCAGGCGCTCCTCGAGCAGCACCTCCACCTCCGACTGGTCGATGTTCACGAAGGGCGGAAAGTGATCGTCCCCCTCGGCGAGGGAGACGCTGAACAG
The DNA here is from genome assembly GCA_035463095.1 of Candidatus Angelobacter sp. Classification (GTDB taxonomy): domain Bacteria; phylum Chloroflexota; class Limnocylindria; order QHBO01; family QHBO01; genus JACDBZ01. The sequence goes on from DATHTR010000063.1 coordinate 7,932, forward strand.
CTCTCGCCCACGAAAGTAGGTGCGTCCGACCTTCCAGCGCACGCCGCGATCCGCCACGCGCTGCCCGATGCCGAGCCGCTGCCAGATCTCGAGCGTCTCGCGCTGCATGCAGATGGCCCGCGAGCCGATGCGCTCGTGGGTCGCCTGCGCCTCGAACACCTCGACCGACGCGCCGTGCTGCGCGAGCCGGCCGGCCAGGGTCATGCCGACCGCGCCGGCGCCGATCACCGCGATGCGGCGCGGCGCTCCGGGCCCTGCGTCAGCCGGTGAGGGCGTCCCAGACCTCTCGGTCACGTTCGGCGGTCCAGATGCGGGGATGATCGATGCCGTCGAGCTCGTCCCAGGCGCGCTGCACGTTGAAGGGCATCGTGTGCTGGAAGATCGGGAACTCCCCGTAGCGTGGCGCCAGCTCGGCATGCACGCGCTCATAGGCGTCGCGCGGAGTGCCGCCGGCCTCCCTCACCTGGCGCGTACCGTCCAGGGTGGCGCGGAGGAAGGCCCGCGTGTCCTCCACGGCGCGGGCCACCGCCTCGCCGCGCACGACCGGCCCGCGGCCGCCGACGAGCTGCTCAGCGCCGAGCGCCGCGACGGCATCGAGCGTGGTGGTGGACCAGTCGCCGATGTGCGCATCGCCCATGTACGGCGCGGCCTGGGCCTCGACGAGGTCGCCCGCGAACAGGATCCGCTCCTCGGGCAGCCACACCACGATGTCGCCCGAGGTGTGTCCCCGGCCCAGGTGGCGGAGCTCGACCCGGCGGCCGCCGACGTCGAGCGTCATGGCGCCGTCGAAGGTGTCCGTCGGATGGGTGAGGCCCGGAATCGAATCGGCGCCGGTGAACAGGCGCGGCATGCGGCCCTGCTCCGAGGCCCAATCCGCCATCCCCCGCTCGTCGATGAGCGCCTTCGTGTTCGCGTGCGCGATGATCCGCCGCGCCTCGAAGGCGGCCGCGCCGAGCGTGCGGACGGCGTGGTAGTGGGTGAGGACGAGGTTCTCGAAGGGAAGCTCACCCACCTCCGCGCGAAGCTCATCGATCCAGCGCCGGGCCATGAGCGGCGTCGCACGCGCCTCGATCGCGGTCATCGTGTCCTCGCCGACGATGGCTCCCACGTTCGGATCGCCCTGGGCGGTGAAGGCGATCACCCCATCGGCGAGGCGCTCGAGCGTGGCCTGCTTCTCGGCGAGATCCGCGGATGAGGCGAACGGCTTCGTGCTCACCTGACCGATGATAGGCCACCGATGCGGAACGACACCGTCCTGCGCCTCCTGCTGCTCGGTCGCGTGCCGGGCCGGCCGCCCGCTGTCCGCGGGATGACCGGCCGGACCGCGGTGATCG
>DATHTR010000064.1:0-4201 GCA_035463095.1 Candidatus Angelobacter sp.
ACCGCCGTGCTCCCCTCCACCCGCCGTCGCAGGTGCTGGCCGGTCAGCGAGCCCTCGACCCCGAGGAGCTCGGACGGCGGCCCCGAGAACACGACCCGTCCGCCGTCGTGGCCGGCGCCCGGCCCCAGGTCGATCACCCAGTCGGCGCGCGCCACCACGTCGAGGTTGTGCTCGATGACGATCACCGTCCGGCCAGCATCGACCAACCGATCCAGCAGGCCGACCAGGTTGTCGACGTCGTTCATGTGGAGCCCCGAGGTCGGCTCGTCCAGCACGTAGACGTCGGCGTCGCCCGACATCTCGATCGCCAGCTTCAACCGCTGGCGCTCGCCGCCCGAGAGCGTGTTCAGCATCTGGCCCAGGCTGATGTAGCCGAGGCCGACATCGGCCAGGCGGTCGAGCATGACCCGCACCGGCTTCTCGGTGAAGAACGCCTGCGCCTCTTCCACGGCCATGTCGAGCACCTCGGCGATGTTCCGGCCGCGGAGCCGGTACTCGAGCACCTCGTCGGTGAAGCGGCGGCCCTCGCACACCTCGCAGACGGACACCACGCCCGCCATGAAGGCGAGGTCGGTGTAGATCAGGCCGAGCCCCTTGCACGCGGGACACGCCCCTTCCGAGTTCGCGCTGAACAGCGCCGGCTTCACCTTGTTGGCCGATGCGAAGGCCTTGCGGATCGGCTCCAGGATGCCGGTGTACGTGGCCGGGTTCGATCGGCGCGAGCCGCGGATGGCGGACTGGTCGATGAACGTGACCGCCGGATCGGTGCGGGGCAGGCAGCCGCGGATGAGCGAGCTCTTCCCCGATCCGGCGACGCCGGTAACGGCCACCAGCACGCCGGTCGGCACGTCGACCGACACGTCGGCCAGGTTGTGGAGGTTGGCGTTGCGGATCGGGATCGAGCCGGTCGGCGCACGGACCGTCTCCTTGAGCGCGGCGGTCACGTCCAGGTGCCGCGCGGTCAGGCTGTCGGAGACGGCCAACCCGGCGTACGGTCCGGCGTACACCACCTCGCCGCCGTGGACGCCGGCCCCGGGACCCATGTCGACCACGTGATCGGCGATGCGGATGACCTCCGACTCGTGCTCGACCACGAGGACCGTGTTGCCCTTGTCGCGCAGGCGGCGGAGCAGGCCGTTCATCTGCTGCACGTCGTGCGCGTGGAGGCCGATCGTCGGCTCATCGAAGACGTAGGTCACATCGGTCAGGCTGGAGCCCAGGTGGCGGACCATCTTCGTCCGCTGCGCCTCGCCGCCAGAGAGCGTGGAGGACGGTCGGTCCAGGCTCAGGTAGCCCAGGCCGATCTGGACGAAGTGGTCGAGGACGGCGCCGAGGTGCTCGATCATCGGCCCCGCGCCCGGAGCGTCGAGGGATCGGAGCCATGCGGCGAGATCGCTGATCTGCATGGCGGCGCACTCGGCGATGTTCATCCCCGCGATCCGCGACGAGCGGGCGACCTCGTTGAGCCGCGTCCCGCCGCACGCCTCGCACGGCGCGGTGGTCGAGATGCGCTCGACGGCGGCGCGCAGGGCCGGTTGCAGCGACTCGGGATCCTTGACCAGGTACTGGCGCCGGATGCGCTCCACCAGGCCGAAGTACGTCGAGTTGACGATGTCGGTCTTGACCTTCGTCTCCGGCCCGTGGAGGAACTGCTCCCACTCGGCCTCGGTGTAGTCGCGCAGCGGCTTGTCGGGATCGAAGAAGCCGGAGTCGACGAAGATGCGGTGGTACCAGCTGCCGACCGAGAAGTTCGGGAACCTGATCGGCCCCTCGTTCAGGCTCCTGTCCCGGTCGACGAGCTCGCCGATGTCCACCGTCGCCACCCGACCGAGCCCCTCGCAGGCGGCGCACATCCCGCCGGTGATCGTGATCTCGCGGGCCTCGGTGTGGCCATCGCCGCGCTTTAGCGTGATCTCGCCGCTGATCGTGCCGGCCGGGACGTTGAAGCTGAACGCGCTGGACGACCCGATGGACGGCTCACCGAGCCGGCTGAAGATGACGCGGAGCATGTCGTAGGCATCGGTGGCGGTGCCCACCGTGGACCGGGCGTTGGCGCCCATGCGCTCCTGGTCGACGATGATCGCGGCGGTGAGCCCGTGGAGCGACTCGACGTCCGGCCGCGGCGGCGTGCCCATGAAGCCCTGGAGGAAGGCGGAGTAGGTCTCGTTGATGAGCCGCTGGCTCTCCGCGGCGATCGTCTCGAACACCAGGCTCGACTTCCCCGAGCCCGACACGCCGGTGAACACCGTGAGCTTCCGCTTCGGGATGTCCAGGTCCACGTCGCGCAGGTTGTTCTCGCGGGCGCCGCGCACCTCGATCGCGCCCCAGGGGGTCTCGTCCATCGGCTCCTCGTGGCTGTCGGTGAAGGCGGGTCGTGGATGATGCACCGATTCAGACGGTCCTGTCAGCCCGGATTCATCGGCCGCCTGCGGATCAGCCGATGAGAAGCATCCACACCGCGGCGGCGTGGAACGTTGCCCCCACGACCGTCGCCGCATGGAACACCTCGTGGTGCCCGAAGGTGCGCGGCCATGGGTTCGGCCAGCGCGCGGCGTAGAGGACGGCGCCGATGCTGTACGCCACCCCGCCGGCCGCGAGCAGCGCGATCGTCCCTGGCTCCAGGTGCGAGCCGATCTGGCCGATGACCGGCACGACCGCCCAGCCCAGCGCCAGGTACAGCGGCACGCGCAGCCACCGCCGGCCGGCCGGCCGGGCGAGCTCGAGCGCCACGCCGGCGGCAGCGCCGAGCCACACGAGCGCGAGCAGCGCGCGAGCCAGATCGGCCGGCATGGCGAGGACGGCGAACACGGTGTACGAGCAGGCGATGAAGACGAAGATCGTGGCGTGGTCCAGGCGCCCCATCCAGGCCCGTGATCGCGTGCTCCGCCACCGGCGCCGGTGATAGAGGGCGCTCACGCCGAACAGGGCGCTCAGCCCGACCGCGTACAGGGCGGTCACCAAGATCGCGGTGAGGTCCCCCACCGCCGCCGCGACGCCCACGAGCGCTGCGCCCGCCACCAGCGAGATGACGAAGGCGACGAGGTGGATCCATCCTCGGAGCCGCGGGACCTCGGCCGCGTGCCCCTCGCCTGTCGAGCTCACGACGGCGAGGGTATCGACTCCCGCCACTACATGCTCGGGCCACTCGCCGACGCTACGATTGCCGCCGATGGCCGTCAGCCGATCTCGATCCGCCCGATACGCCCGTCGGCGCAGGCGCCGCATGCGACGCGTGGAGCATGACCTGAGCGCCGAGCAGTGGGCCGCGCTCCTCGACGCCTGGGGTGGATGCGCCTACTGCGGCGCGCAGGGCGCCCCCCTCCAGCGTGACTGCGTCCAGCCGATCGCCTGGGGTGGCCGCTACACCCTCGACAACATCGTGCCGGCCTGCGGGTCGTGCAACGCCAGCAAGGGCAACCAGGAGGTCACCACCTGGATGCGCCGCCGACGGCTCGACGAGCGCACCTTCCTCCTGCGACGCCTCGAGATCGCCGCCGGCCGCGCGGTTGACGATCCGCCCTCTGTCGAGGCGTCGCTCGGATAAAGGTGCGCCGGGTTGTATCGGCCATTCCTTTACTGCCCGGACGGCGATTTACTCCTCAATGTCCCGGCCGGACCTCCACCCGACGGCCGATGGCGCCACGCCCCGCACCCTCGACCATGCAGTCAATCGCGGCCGATCCCAGTGCCGCCCGCAATGGACTCAACGACCGATGAACTTCCCGATCCGATCTCTGCTGACGCTGGTGATCCTCGCCGTCGCCCAGGCGGCCTGCGGCACGACCGTCGGCGCACCTGCATCCGAGACGCCGACGCCGAGCGTGCCGGCGGATCCCACGTCGGAGCCGACCGTCGAGCCGACCGAGGCGCCCGCGCCGGAGCGCGCCGTCGACGGCACCATCACCGTCGACCCCGGCGCCTTCTCCGGCCCCGGCGGCAGCATCGCCGATGCCATCGCCAACGGCCCCGACACCGCCGACAACCCGTCGCTGGTGAACGGTGTCCTGTTCCGGGACATCGACGGCCGCATCTTCCTGGCCACCGCGGTCAGCGATACGGGAGCCCCGACCTTCGACGGGCCGATGCTCGAGGTCCTCGACTACCCGAACGAGGGGACGATGTGGGACATGGCCAACGCGGAGCTGCTGGGCCTCGAGGAGGCCAATGGCATCGTCTTCAAGCAGGACAGCCAGATCCTGGG
>DATHTR010000065.1:0-7793 GCA_035463095.1 Candidatus Angelobacter sp.
GCCGCGTACACGTCCCCGATGGCCGGCGTCGGCGACGGGGTGGCCGTGGGCTCCGACGTCGATGGAGAGGGCGACGCCGTCGGACTCGGCTCGGTGCTGGGGGTTGGCGACGCGGAGGCCACGAGCGAGGGCGACGGCGAATCGACGGCGGTCCCGCCGCACGCGCTCAGGACCGCCATGATGGCGATCACCGTGACTCGGCGGAGTGTCATGCGGTCGCGGCGATCAGCGGGTGTTGCCGTTATGTCCGAGGCTGATCGTTCCGGGCTGAGGCCAGTACGTGAGCCCGTGCGGGTTGCCACCGGTCTCGATGGTCGCCAGCGTCGAGCCGGTATCGGGGTCGATGACGACCACGGTCCCGTGGAACCGGTTGCTGATCCACATCTGGCTGCCGTCGGGCGACAGGGTCACCATGTCGGGCGACCCGCCGATGTTCCACTCGTCGATGACCTGGCGGGTCTTGGTGTCGATGACGGTGAGCGTGCCCGCCATCCGGTTCGTCACGAACAGCCTCGAGACGTCGCGGCTGAACCCGAATGCGTGTGCGCCGAGGGCGGTGGGGATGAAGCCGACGTGCTCGAGCGTGTCGCCGTTCACCAGGTCCACGCCGTGCGTCAACTGGTTCGCCACGTAGAAGATGTCCCCCTCGGGGGCAAGTCGGACGTCGAGTGGCGAGCCACCGACGTCGACCGATCCGACGATTTCCATGGTCTCGACGTCCACCTTGACCACGTGTCCGGCGGTCTCGGTGCTGACCATCAGGTAGCTGCCGTCAGCCGAGAAGTCGAGGTGGTTGACGCCCGGGTACGGCACCTGGACGAACTTGAGGTGCTCCCACGTCTCCCGGTCGTAGAAGTGGAGGCCGTTGTCGGCGACCATGTCGTAGCCGAGGTAATCCGCCACCACGATGGCCTTCTCGCCGTCCGGCGTGAAGAACAGGTTGTACGGGAAGGGCACCTCCATGGTGTCGATCGGCTCCTCGGTCACCGGATCGATCACGGTCATGGTGGCGTTGTTCATGTTGTTGACGTACAGGGTGCTCAGGTCCCAATCGGGCGAGACGTGTTCCGGCGCCGCGCCGACGGCGAAGCGGCCGACGATCTCGAACGTCTCCGGGTCGATCACCGCGATGTCGTTCGACAGCTCGTTCGGCACGTACACACGGTGGGGCAGGTTGGCCACCCGCGGGTCGAGCACGCCGGCCACGGTCCCGGCGTAGACGCCTCCGGTGGGCTCAGGCGTCGGGGTCGGCTCGGCGGTGGCCGTCGGTGACGGCGCATCGGTCGGCGCCGCGCTCGGGCTGGGGGAGGACGCCGGGGGCACGCTCGACGGGGCCGCGCTCGGCGAGGTCGAGGGCGACGCCTGCGGCGTCTGGGCTGCCGAACAGGCGGCCAGCAACAGCGTGGCGCCGAGGGTTCCCGCCAGGATCGGGCGGGCGCTGCGGCGCGGGCGTCGGAGAGCGGAGGGTGGCAATGCAGGGATCCCCAGAACACGACTGATAGAGGGTGAGACGGCGGCGCGGACGCCACGTTCGCTCGGGCGGCATGGTACACCTTCGCGGCCGTATCGCCCGTGGCGGGCACGAGCAATGGCGTCCGGACCCGCCTAGACTGCCGGTCCATGCGCTCGACGACGCTGCTGCTGGGCACGGCCGTTCTCGTCGCCCAGGCCACGATGGACGCCGCGCCGCGACTGATCGCCGAGCGTGAGGGCGGCATGGGCCTGGGCTCGGCCCTCATCGGCGCGGGAATCGTGGGGATTGCGGCACTCGCCGTCGGCGCGGTGGCCGCTGCGCTCGTCGTCGAGCACCGCTCCGCTGCCGTGGCTGCGCTGGGCGGCTCGGTCCTGGCCTACGCGGGCATGGTCGCCATCGGCCTGGCGCCGATGGGAGCGCTCGCCTGGCTCGTCGCCGCGTTCCTCGCACTGGGAGCCGGCCTCGGGGCGCTCCTGACCGCCGCCTTCTCGGCGGCCGCTACCTTGCCGATGCGCGAGCGCGTCCCGGCGATCGGGGGGCTCATCGGGGTGATCCTGCTGGCGCGCCCCGCAGGCGCGGTCCTGCTGCAGACCGGGTGGCCGGCGCTCGAGGTGGGCGGCCTGATCATGATGGTGGCGGTCGTGGCGGCGGCGCGTGCGGGCCCGAACGTGGAGCCTGCCATCTCGGCGCCGGCCGGAGGACTGCTGATCGGCCGGTCGCTCGTCGGGGCCACGCTGCTCGGTACTGGCGCCGCTCTTGCCCTGGCGGGTGCGGACCCCAGCGGCCTCGGCGCCATCCTGGTGGGTGGGCTGGTGGGCGCGACCAGCCTGGATTCGCTCACCGTGGTGCGCGTCGCGCTGCTCGCCGCGGGCCTCGTCCTCCTGGCGATCGGCTCGGGAGCGGCCGTCTCGACGCCGAGGGGCGCGCACGTGCGACGGGCGGCGATCGGGGTCGCCGTGACGGCCTTCGGGGCTGCTGCCGTGGTCGCGTCGGTGGGTGCGTCGGCTCGCACCAGCGGTGGCTCGGGAGACATCGCGGCGTGGACCGGGATGGCGAGCCTGGCCGGAAGCATCGTCGGGCTGGTCGCGTGGTGGTGGTCGACGGCTCGACATCCGGGCCGCGCCCGATCGCTGGCCATCGTCGGCGGGATGGTGCTCGTCGTGGCCGCCGTCCTCACGGTGGGTGCGGCGTTGATCGGTCTGCCGGTGGCGGTGCCGATCGTCGCCGCGTTCTTCGTCGCGGCCGGCTCCGTGCCGCTGGTGGCGGCCTTCCGGCTCGTCCTCGCATCGGTGCCGGCGCCCGTCGTCGGGCGAGCGGCGGCCGCCGGCGTCGTCGCCGGGAGCCTCGGACCTCCGCTGGGGGGCATGGTCGGCTCCGCGGTGGGGACGTTGAGCGCCAGCCCGGCTGCCGCAGTGCCGGCGTTGGCGATGCTGCTTCTCGCGTTCAGCCTGCTGGGCGTCGTCCTGCGGAGCCTCCCCAGTACAACCGCGTCGGCCGACCGCGCGGCACGCTAGCCGTCGGGCCCGGGACCGATGGCTCGGATCGCGAGCCAGCCGAGGGCGACGACGAGCAGCAGCTCCAGGCCCAGCCGGATCCACTCGCGCACGTCGCCATCGGCGACGGTGGTGACCGCGTGCCCGGCGTGGTCGCCGCTGTCCGGGTACGGGAGCGCCCCGATGCCCGACACGACGGCCGCGACCCCGGCGACGCCGAGCCCGGCGAGGAAGATCCTCCGAGCCAGCTGCATGCCGGGCTCGACCTGGAGCGAGCGCCATGGTTCGGCGCCCACCAGGACCGATACGCCCATCAGGGCCGAGGCGGCCGCGACGGCGTAGACGATCTCGGGCGTGAGGTCATGGGCGAGGGTACGGACGCCCGCCCAGTGCAGGAGGGACGCCCCGGCGGCGAGAACGGCCGCGATGCCGACCACGGTCCGGGGCCATGGGGCCTGGCTGTCGGGCGCCGCGGCCGATCGGGGCTTCGTGGCCGACGCGTCGGAGCGGGTGCGGGTCATCCGACCGGGAGTATACGGACGTAACCCGCGCCGTACAGGTTGAGCGACGAGAGGAGGACCCCGCATGCGGAAAACGATCATCGTCGTGCTCGGCGCCATCCTGGTGGTCGCCCTCGCGACCACCACGGCCCTGGCCGGCTCTTCCCGCAACTTCGTGGCGCCATTGAACGGCGCCGAGGAGGTGCTCCCGGACGGCACCATCGGCGTGGACACGCGGGCGCGTGGCGTCGCCATCTTCCAGCTCAGCGCGGATGGCACCGAGCTGTCCTACCGCCTCATTGCGAGCAACATCGAGAACGTGCTCATGGCGCACATTCATTGCTGTGCCGGCCCCGGAGCCAACGCCGGGATCGCCGTCTGGCTGTATCCGGACGGACCCCCGCCTGCGCTCATCCCCGGGCGTCACGATGGAGTCCTGGCCACGGGCACGATCACCGAAGGCGATGTGACCGGCATGAGCCTCGCGGAGCTCGTCGACGAGATCCGCGCCGGAACGGCGTACGTCAACGTCCACACCTCGCAGGTGCCGTCGGGCGAAATTCGGGGTCAGTTGCCCTGAGCTGCGGCGGCCTCCTGGTCCCCGAAAGGGCGCCGTCGAGCCGGCGCCCTTTCTGCGTGCAGGATCCGCCGCCCATCGGATGGTTCGGCGCGGCGGCGGTATCATCGACGGCCCATGACGCCTGAGCCCCAGAACGCTTCCGCCCTCGACTTCGGGTCCGGCACGTCCGACGACCACCGCGACGGGATCCGATGGGTCGACTACCGGAACATCAGCTGGAACCCGGTGTTCTGCAAGCGCTGTGACATCTGCGTCGAGATCTGCCCGAAGGACACGCTGGTGCTGCGCAACGACGCGATCATCGAGGAGGACAACTGCATCCTCTGCGGGCTGTGTGAGCGCTACTGCCCCGACCTGGCGATCGAGATGATTCCCGAGGCGGTCGCCGCGCATGCGGCGAAGGGCAAGGAGGGGCCGGGGAAATGACGCGCAAGCTCACGCAGGGGAACGAGGCGGTCTTCCGCGGCGCCATCGCCGCCGGGGCCAGCTACTACGCCGGCTACCCGATCAGCCCCTCCACCGAGATCCTGAACATCGCGTCAGGGTGGGCGGCCGAGCACCCCGAGCTGCGCTTCCTCCAGGCCGAGGACGAGATCGCATCGGCCAACGCGATCATCGGCGCGTCGCTGGCAGGCGCGAAGTCCTTCACGGCCACCTCCGGGCCAGGCTTCAGCCTGATGCAGGAGGCGGTCGGCTACGCGCAGAAGGTCGGCGTGCCGTGCGTCTTCGTCAACGTCATGCGCGTCGGCCCCGCGACCGGCATGCCCACCATGCCCGGACAGGGGGACATCATGCAGGTGAAGTGGGGCTCGACCGGAGACTACACGCCGATCGCCTTCTACCCCAACGGCGTGGCCGAGGCATTCCGCATGACCGTCGAGGCCTTCAATGCGGCCGAGGAGTCGCGCTCGCCGGTGGTGCTGCTGTCCGACACGTTCGTCGCGCATCTCAACGAGGTCGTCGATCTCGACGAGATCGCGGCCGAGGCGCGGCTGGTGGACCGTGAGCTGCCGCCGCTGGGCGAGTTCACCGACGCCCCACGGTTCTTCGCCGGCGTGCTCATGTACGAGCACGGCCCGAATGCCGGGGAGCCGGCGACGGCCGATGCCGACGAGTACCTGCGCCAGTTCTACGCCACGAAGCATCGCCATCACGAGGTGGCGCAGCGCTATGCGTTCTACGAGCACGGATGGAACGTCGACGCCGACGTGCTCGTGATCTGCTACGGGATCGTCTCGCGGGTCGCGGCACCCCTGCGCGACGAGTTCGCGCTCTTCCGCCCGATTCGGATCCACCCGATCCTCGGCGACGAGCTGCGCGAGATCTGCGCCCGCTACCGCGAGGTCGTGGTCGTCGAGGCCAACGATGGCCAGTACGCCGACCTCGTCGAGCTGGCGATCCATCGGGAGGTGAAGCGGGTGCCGCTGCTCGGCGGGCGGATCAGCCTGGAGGCCGTGCGGGAAGGGATCGACCGGGTCCTGTCGGGCGGGCCGTCTGAGCCGCCGATCCCGCCGGAGCCGACCGAGCACCGGCCGCGATCGCCGCTGGGAGTGGGCTGATGCTCGTTGCCGTTGGAGCATATGTGATAGATACGTCGGCGCCGAGGGAGGTACCCAGTGCCTGAGGCGCCGATGGCCGAGATGACCTACAAGGATCGGCTCAAGCTCGACCTGTTCCCGACGATCTGGTGCCCCGGCTGCGGGATCGGCACAATCATGATGCAGCTGGCCATGACCCTCGACGAGATGGGGCTCGACGAGCGGAACACGATCATCGTCACCGGCATCGGCTGCACCGGGCGGATGGGCGGCTACCTGAAGCACGAGGCGGTGTACACGCTGCACGGGCGCACGCTGCCCGTCGCCGAGGCGATCAAGACCGTGAGGCCGCAGATGAACGTGATCGTCGTGGCCGGCGACGGGGACACGGCCAGCATCGGCGGCAACCACCTGATCCACACCATCCGACGCAACGCGCCGGTCACCGTGCTGTGCAACAACAATGAGATCTACGGGCTGACCGGCGGCCAGACCGGCCCGACCACGCCGACCGGGACGAAGACGCTGTCCTCGCCCGGCGGCAACCCGAACACGCCGATCAACCTCCAGGGTCTCGTGCGCAGCTCACCGCACGCGCTGTACGCGAAGACGACCGTCTACCACCAGCTCCACATGCGGAACGTCATCCGCGAGGCGATCGAGTGGCCGGGCTTCAGCTTCGTCGACATCACGAGCCAGTGCATCGAGAACAACGGGCGGCGCATCGGCTTCGCGAGCGCGAACGAGATGCTCACCTTCTATCGGAAGACGTACAGGCGCGCGTCGAAGGACGCGGAGAAGCTCAACGCATTCGAGATCGGCGTCGTCTACCCGCACGATCACCCGGCGCGCAACGGTGATGGAAACGGCACCGCGCCCGCACCGGGGTCCGGCGAGCAGCGCCCCGAGGCGTTGCCCGACCAGCCGGTCGGACCGATGGCATCGGCCACCGAGTCCCCCGGCGAGGGCGGTGCCACGGCGCCCGAAGCGGCGACCGAGGTGGTCGAGAAGCCGGCGGTGCCGGACGACGAGAAGGCTCGTCGCCGCGCCGAGTCGCAGGAGCGTGCGAAGCTCATGGCCCAGCTCTCGCCCGAGGTGAAGATGCAGGTCGCCAAGCGCGAGCTCACCCTGCCGCAGGCCCTCTCGGCGGCGGGCCTCGAGATTCCCGAGTGGCTGCGGACCGGTGCTTCCGCGCCGGCAGATGCCCCCGTCGCGCCGGGCGACGTCGAGCCGTCCGCCACCGGCGCCGATCCGGGCAGCGAGACGAAGCCGGAGCTCGATGCCCAGAAGGCCGAGGCGGCCGCGGAGGCACGTGACCTCGTCGGCGGGCAGCCGGGCGGCGACACCCAGCCGGTGCGACCGCGGACCGCGGACGACGCCAGGCCGGCATCGGTCCAGCCTCCAGCCGATCCGAAGGAAGCCAAGCGGGCAGAGGCGCAGCGCAAGCTCGCGCTCATGCAGCGCCTGCCCTCGGAGCTGAAGCTGCGGGTCGCGAAGCGCGAGATCACGCTCGAGGACGCGATGCGCGAGGCGGGGATCGAGCCCGAATGACGACGCGCATCGCGCTCGACGGCGTCGGCGGCCAGGGGGTCCGCGTCATCGCGGGCGTCATGGGCGCGCTTCTCGCCCGCATGGGCAAGGAGGTCACCGTGCTGTTCGACTATGACTCGAGCGTGCGCGGGTCGATGTCCGACGCGTTCCTCATCTTCGACGATGAGCCCATCCTCAACCCGGTGGTGGAGGAGGCGGACATCATGCTCAAGCTTGCCGACAAGGGCCACCTGCGCATCAGCGGCAGGAAAGTGGTGGCCGACCTCGGCCTCGACGTGCCGGGGGCGGAGCAGATCCCGTTTGCCTCGCTCGGCAGCCAGCAGTTCGGCAAGGAGCTGTTCGGCAACATGATCGCCCTGGGCCGGTTGCTGCGGCTCGCCGCGATCGAGTTCGACGAGCCGGCGATCCGCGAGTCGCTCCCTCGCCGCTTCGTCGACGAGAACGTCGCGGCCATTCGGTTCGGCTACGAGCTCACCGAGGACGAGATCGCCCGGCTCGCGGCCGCGGCACCGCCCTCACGCTTCCAGATGAATACCGCCGCCACCGCCGCGACTCACGAGCGGACGATCAGCGCCGGGCACGGCGTGGCCGCAGGCGAGCCGATCGACGGCTGAGGCACCGCCATCCGCCACCGGCGGACACGGCGGTCGGCCCATC
>DATHTR010000066.1:0-73433 GCA_035463095.1 Candidatus Angelobacter sp.
CCAGTCGGTGTCGCCGCCGGCATGGTGGTCCTCGATCGGGGCGCCGCACAGGGCGATCTCGTCGTCGAAGCGGCGGCCGGACAGCACGTCGTCGCGCGTCAGCACGTACGTCCCGTGCACACGCCGGGACTCGCGCACCCCGATCGCCGGCGAGGTGGCCACCACGACGGACTCCTCGAACCCCGGCACGCGGTCGCGGAGGAATCGGGCGTACTCGCGCACCTGGCGGCGTCCCGTGACCTCGGCGCGGGTGAGCTGCTGCGGATCGGTGGCGTCGACGTTCGGGATGCGGGTCATGTGGATGAGGGCCACGCCCGGGAACGGGGTGCGGTGCCACGAGCCCTCGACCCGGGGCAGGGCGTAGTCGCCCGACGCCGCGGCGTCGCGCATCCGATCCCACAGTTCCGCCTTCTTCACGCTCGATGCGCGCTCGATGTCGACGTTGGCCAGCTTGAACAGGGTCGACAGGGACTGGACCGTGCCCTGGCGCGCGGCGTTGTCGTGGTCGGCGCCTGCGAGCGCCGCCACGTCCGCGTCACCGGAGGCGTCGATCACCACGCCGGCCTCCGCCCAGCGCTCGCCGCCCTTGTTCCACAGCCGCACGGCCTCGAGTGCGCCATTGGTGACGCGCGCCCCGGTGGCCCAGGTATGGAGCAGCAGCTCGACCCCCGCATCCTCGGCCATCCGCTCCCAGACGACCTTCAGCGCCTCCTGGTCGTAGGTCACCCCGGTGCCGGCGCCGTACGTGTTCGGCCGCTCGAACGCCACGCCCTCGTCGGTGAGCCGCTCCACGACCTCCCAGCCGATGCCGCCGACCACCCGTCGCGGCGCGTCGCCGGGCGTGTAGAAGGCGTAGAACGTGTCGAGCACCGCGGTCGAGGTGCCGCCCATGAAGGCGAGGCGGTCGACGAGGAGCGTGCGCGCGCCCTGCCGCGCCGCGGTGATGGCGGCCGACGATCCGGCCGAGCCGGCCCCGACGACGACGACGTCGTACTGCTCCCTCATGCCGCGCCGCCGATGGCATAGGCGCGCGCCGGGTTGGCGACGAGGATCGCGTCCGTCGCCGCGCCGCCGATCCGCCGGCGCAGGCGGGGGACGAAGGTCTCGAGCAGGTAGCGCATCCCCGGCCCGCCGCCGTGCGCTCGGAAGTAGTCGCGGCGGCCGAGGTCGCAGCCGAGCATGATTCGATGTCCGTGACCGGCCTCGACCATCCGCCCGATGAGGTCGAGCAGCGTCGAGTCGGGGTGGTACTTCGTGCGGCCGACCGTGTCGTACTCGAGCGTCACGCCGCGTGACGCGATCTCCGCGTGGAGCTCGGCGTCCGGGTTGCGGTCGAGGTGCGACAGGATGATGCGGTCCGGCGCGACGCCGGCGCCGGCGAGCAGGTCGACGATCTGGTGACCCGCCGTCCCGACCTCGCAGTGGACGAGGATCGCGGCGCCGGTGCGCAGGCTTCCGCTCGCAGCGGCCTCCAGGCGACGACGCTCGCCGGGGGAGATGACGTGGTACGAGGCGCCGGCCTTGATCGCGCCCGCGCGCGCCGGGTCCGGGTCGGCCTCGCCGTCCCAGTCCCGCGGGTGCATGCCGGCTTCCAGGTCGGCCACGATCCGCTCCGCCAGCCGCTCCGCCGGGGCCTCGCGGACCCAGTGGCCGTCGGGGTAGTGCGCGTCGCGGTGGTAGCCGGTGGCCGCGATGACGTGCACGCCCGTCCGCTCCGCGAGGGCCCGGAGCAGGTCCGGCCGCCGGCCGAGCCCGATCGGCGTCATCTCGACCACCGCCGCCAGCCCGAGCTCGGCCGCCTCGGTGACCTCGGCGGCCGAGCGATCCAGGTCGGTGATCTCCTGCCCGGCCAGGGCGGGGCTGGCCAGGAACAGGTGCTCATGCGCGTTCGTCACGCCGAGATCGGCGGCCGGGAGCGGTCCGAGCACGGTCATGACGAACGGCGCCCTCATCGGTCAGGCAGTGGTGGCGAGCTGATCATGCACCTGGCGCTGCACGCGGCCGAGCAGGGCCGACGCGCCTCGCAGCCGCAGCGGGCTGACCACCTCGGTCAGCGACAGGCGGGAGGCGATGTCGCCCGGTACGGCGAGCACCTCGTCGGCGGTCAGCCCGTCGAGGGCATCACGGAAGATGCCGGCGAAGCCGCGGGTGGTCGGCGACTCGGCCGGGGCGTCGACGAAGAGGTGGACCCGTCGTTCGTCGTCGACCTCGGCGGCCACGAACAGGGGAGACTGGCACTCCGGCACCGGCTCGAGCCGTTCCGGATGCTCGGCATAGCGAGCCGGGAGCGGCGGCAGCGACTGGCTGAACTCGAGGAGCATCTCGAGCCGATCGCGCGGCTCGACCGACGCGAAGTCCTCGACGATCTCCGCCAGCCGCGGCGGAAGCGCGCCCTCGGTCACGACGACGGCTCGACCTCGCGCTCGATCGGCATGCGAACGCTGTTGCCCCACTCGGTCCACGAGCCGTCGTAGTTGCGGACGTTGTCGTAGCCGAGCAGGTGGCTGAGCGCGAACCATGTGTGGCTGGAGCGCTCGCCGATGCGGCAGTACACCACCACCTCGTCGTCCGGCGACAGCCCCGCCTCGTCGCCGTACAGCGCCTCGAGCTCCGCGCGGGACTTGAAGGTGCCGTCCTCGTTGGCGGCCCTCGCCCACGGCACGCTCTTCGCGCCCGGGATGTGGCCGCCGCGCAGTGCGCCCTCCTGCGGGTAGTTCGCCATGTGGAGCAGCTTGCCGGTGTACTCGTCCGGTGACCGGACGTCGATGAGCGGCTTGCCGAGGTGGGCGAGCACGTCCTCGCGGAAGGCGCGGATGCGGGCGTCGTCACGCTGGACGACCGGGTACTCGGCGCGGGAGCGCTCGGACGCCTCGGTGGTCATCGGCCGTCCCTCGGCCTCCCACTTCGCGCGGCCCCCGTCGAGCAGGCGCAGGTCGGGGTGCCCGAACAGGCTGAAGACCCACAGGGCGTAGGCGGCCCACCAGTTCGACTTGTCGCCGTAGAAGACGACGGTCGTGTCGCGGCCGATGCCCTTGGCCGACATGAGCTCCGCGAAGCGCTGGGCGTCGACGTAGTCCCTGGTGATCGGATCGTTGAGCTCGGTGTGCCAGTCGACCTTCACCGCCCCGGGGATGTGCCCGGTCTCGTAGAGCAGGATGTCCTCGTCCGACTCGACGACGACGAGGCCCGGATCGTCGAGATGCTCGGCCAGCCAGGCCGTGGTGACGAGCTTTTCGGGGTTGGCGTACTCGGCGAGCTTCGGATCGGGGTCGTGGGGCAGGGGCATCGGGCGTCTCCTGGGAAGCTGGAACCCGATGCTAGGCCATTCCGCTCGATCGGGCACCTGCCCGGTCATGAGCGAGGCCCCGACCGCCGGCCGGGGCCCCGCCGTCACCTTCGGATCGCCGGGTCAGCTCAGGGCTGATGTGCCTGCTCGGAGCTGGTGGGCTCCTCCGATCGACGGACGGCCGTCGAGAAGAGCAGCACCAGGCCGATGGCGATGAGGGCCACCGGCCAGAGCCAGCTGAGCTCCGAGAGCATCCCCTCGCGCCCGGTCTCGACAAGGAAGCCGATGGTGGCCAGGATCCCGCCGGGGACGAGCGGCCACCACGGGACCGGCGTGTGCTTCATGAGCATGTCGACCAGCCAGATCGACACGAAGCCGAGCCCGAGGCCGATGAGCACCACGCCGCCGGCCGTCGGCCCGCTCGTCTCCCACACGATGCCCAGGCCCAGGCCGGTCAGGATCCCGCCCGGCACCAGGAACCCGTAGTTGCGCGTGACGGCATAGGCGATCAGGAATCCGCCGCCGATCATGGCGACGATGGCCTCGCCCCCGACGCCGGTGGACTGCACGAAGAAGAGGAACGCCCCGAGCACGATGAGGATCAGGCCCGGGACGAGGTTGCGCTGCGTCATCACGTTCACCTCCGGTTGGACGCACATGTGCGTCGGTTCATGCCCCACCCTGCGACACGCGAGCGGGGAGTGCCCAGTGCCGGGCGGACCGGGCGCAGGGGTGCGGAAGTCACCTCGGGCGACGGCATGCGACCTGCGGGGTCGAGCGCATGTCGCTGCGAGTCGCCATCGGGCTGAACATGGCCCTCCGGGCCATGATGGTCTTCTTCGCGGCCGAAGCGCTCCTGGCCCCGGACGACGACCCTCGCTTCGACGGCAAGGGCATCGCGATCCGCAACGCGATCATCATCGGCACCTACAGCCTCGTCTTCCCGGCCATGCATCAGCTCCGGCGGCGGTCGTGGTCAGCGTACCCATGGTGGACCGACTCACTGTGGCTCTCGGTCGTGTGGCTCGACATGCTCGGGAACTCGCTCGACCTGTATGAGAGCTGGTACTACTTCGACCTCCTGCCGCATTCGACCGGGCCGGGCGCCATCACGGTGGTGCTCATGGAGGCGCTGCGCCTGCCGTTCGGCAGCTCGGTGGCGATCGTGCAGATCGGTCACATCCTGCTCGAGGCGCAGGAGTACTACACCGACGTGCTGGTCGGGACCGAGAACGTGGCTCACGTGCGTGAGACGATCAACGACCTCCTCGCGGGGGTCGTCGGCTCCCTCGCCTACGCGATCGTGTACTCGCGATGGCGGCATGGGCGCTGGTGGCCGGGCTTCCGATGATCCGATCCCTCAGCCGATGAGGGTGAGCGCCACGCACGCGAGCCCGACGAGCAGCACCGACGCGCCGGCCCACGGCATGACCCGTCGCAGCACATCGCCCTCGCGCCCGACGATGCCGGCCGTCCCGGTCCCGAGCACCACGTTCGCTGGCGAGATCGAGTTGCCGATCGCGGCGCCGGCGTTCTGACCGGCGATGGTGGTCGTCTCGGCCAGGCCGTCGATGGTCGCTGCCGCCTCGAGCTGGACGGGCGCAAAGAGGATGTTCGACGCGGTGTTGCTCGATGTCATGAACGAGCCGATGGCGCCGATCGTCGGCGCCAGCAGTGCGTACACCGCGGCCGGCGCTATGGCGGCGATCCCGCCTGCCAGGACGTCGGTCAGGCCCGTGTCGTCCATCACCTTGCTCATGACCAAAAACGCGCAGACCGCAACTGAGGCGGGGATCGCGTTGTCGACCAGGCCAGCCCACAGGCCGCGCCCGTCGGCACGCTCGGCCCAGGTGTCGTAGTGGCCGCTGAGGTGATAGGCCAGCCATGCCACTCCCGCGGCCAGCAGCAGGAACGTCCCGGGATGGCTCAACGGCGCGAACGGCGAGTACGCGTCCTCCGCCCCGATCTCCAGGCCGAGCCCGGTCTCGGCGGCGGGGAACGGCGGGCCGACCTCGAACGCCTCGAGCGCCTCGGCGATCGGCGGCACGGCGAGCATGAGCACGGCCCCGACGACCACGGCATACGGCAGCAGGGCCATGCCGAGGCCCATCGTCGGCTCCTTCTCTCGCTCGTCCGCCTGCCGGTCCTCGGCCATGGCCGGTCGGTTCTCGAGATCCTCGTCCGGCTCGGAGTATCGGCTCCAGTGGGAGAGGGGATAGAGGGCCACCAGGGCCGCCGCGGCCGGCACGAACCCGGCGAGCACCGGCTCGACGAGGGAGAGGGCGAGCTGGCCTCCTGCGTGGATGGCGGCCACGATGCCGATCAGCGGCAATGCCGCGCGGACACTCGCCATTCGGCCATACAGCCAGGCGATCGTCAGCCCGGCGCCCAGGATCGGGATCGTGAGCAGCACGGCGGTCTCGAAGGCCGTGCGCACCGGGTCGTCGAGGTCGACCACGCGGGTGGTGGCCAGCCATGCGACGGCCAGCGTCCCGAACAGGTTGGCCCAGGCATGGCCGATCAGGGGGATGACCACCGCGTAGATCGGCTTCACCCCCAGGCCCACGAGGAGAGGAGCCACGACCGCGATCGGCACGCCGAAGCCGGCGATCCCCTGCAGGAAGCTGGCGAACACCCAGCCGAAGCCGAGCACCAGGAACAGGTCGTTGCGGCTGAAGTCGCTGATTCCCTCGCGCAGGGCGTGGAACCCGCCTGCGCGCTCCACGACGCGGTACAGCAGGAGGGCGGTCCACACCACGTACAGGACGAACACCGCGTCCCACATGCCCTTGCCGCCCGCGATGGCGAGCACGTCCGGTGGCGCCTCGAAGGCGGCGATCGCGATGCCCGCGGCAACGAACATCCCGATCGGGCCCGCCTGCGGCGCCTTCCAGCGCAGGCCGACGAGGAGGACCAGGAGCACGACGAGCGGGACGAGCGCCAGGCCCCAGTGCAGCGGGTCGAGCGGCAGGCCGTTCACGCCGACTCGGTCAGTAGCCAACGGCGGCGCCGTCGCCGCGCGGATCGGCCCCGCCTTCCAGCAGGCCGCTCTCGGGGTCGATGCGAATCGCCGACGCGTGCCCCATGTTGTCGTTCCAGTCGGCGAGCGGCTTCACGGGCTGCCCGCGGAGCTCGAGCTCCCGGATCACCTCGTCCGAGATGCGGCCTTCGAGCGACAGATCCTGGGACTCGGCGCCCCACGTCCGGCCCATGAGCCACCTCGGCGCCTCGATCGCCTGCTGGACGTCGTAGCCGAACAGGAGCGTGCGGGTCAGGATGGCAGCGTGTGTCTGGGGTTGGCCCTCGCCGCCCATCGTGCCGAAGGCCATGAGCGGCCGGCCATCGCGCAACGCCATCCCGGGCGTCAGGGTGTGGAATGTTCGCTTGCCCGGCTCCAGTCGGTTCGGGTGCGACTCGTCGAGCGAGAAGAACGATCCGCGATTCTGGAGGATGACCCCGGTATCGCCGCCGACGACCGCGCTGCCGAAGTCGTGGTAGATCGATTGGATGACCGACGCCACCATCCCCTCGGCATCCACGGCGCTGAAGGCACAGGTGTCCCCCTCGGGAGATCGACCCGCACCCACGGCCACGCGGCGGGCCTCGTCCTCGAAGCCGATCCCGGCCTCGACCGACTCCATCTCCATGGCCCGCTCGGGGTTGATGAGCGAGCGCCGCTCGGCGGCATAGCGCTTGTCCAGGAGACGGTCGAGCGGAATGTCGACGAAGGCCGGATCGGTGAGCCAGGCGTTGCGATCGGCGAAGGCCAGCTTCACCGCCTCCGCCATGTGGTGGTAGTAGTCGGCCGATCCATCGCCGAAGGCCTCGAGGTCGAGGCCTTCGATGATGTTCAGGATCGCCAGCGCGGCGAAGCCCTGGGTCGGCGGCGGAAACTCGACGATGCGCGTGCCATGGAAGTCGGTGCTCACCGGATCGACCCAGGCCGCCCGATAGTCGGCGAAGTCCTCGGCGCGCAGGGGTGAGCCGGAGTCCGCCAGGTCCTTGCCGATGGCGGACGCCACGGGGCCCTCGTAGAAGCCGGCGCGCGCGCCACGAGTGGCGAGCGTCTCGAAAGTGCGGGCCAGCTCGGCCTGGACGAAGCGCTCTCCCTCTCGCCGCGCACGCCCACTGTCGAGAAAGATCGCGGCGGTGCGCTCGTGCTCGGTGAGGACCGGCACGTCGGCCGCGGTCCAATCGGCCAGCGACCGGCCGACTGGAGCCCCGTCACGGGCCAGCACGATGGCATCGGCGAACAGGTCCGCCCACGGCAGGCGCCCGTGTCGATCGTGTGCCTCGCGCCAGCCATCGACCGCTCCGGGGACCGTCAGCGCCCCCAGCGGCCCGCGGCCGGGGATCTCGTCGTCGTGGCCACGCGCGGCGTAGAACTCGCGGGTGGCGGCTCGCGCCGCGGGGCCGGCCGCGTCGAGGGCCTCCACCCCGGATCCGCCGGGAGCATGGATGAGCCAGAATCCATCCCCGCCGAGCCCCGCCATGTGCGGGTAGAGGACGCAGAGCGCCGCGTTGGCGGCGATGGCGGCGTCGACCGCGGTGCCACCGGCGCGCAGCGCGTTCAGGCCGGCGACGCTCGCGAGGTGATGCGAGGTCGACACCATCCCGCGCGGTGCGTAGGTCGGGGGCCGGCCGGTGCGGGGTCCGTTGGGGTGGCTCACGTCGACTCCTCCTTCCGCTCGCCTTCGGTCTCGTCGGCCTCGGCGTCGCCGTCGGCCTGCCCTCCGGCTTCTGCCTCGTCCTCATCCTCATCCGCCAGTGGTACGAAGCGGGTGATGGGCGGAAGCACCCCCGCGACCACGAGCAGGCCGAGGCCGATCCACCAGAGCGAATCGTTCCCCCCGGTCGAGCCGAAGCTGATCAGCGGCAGCGCCACCAGGAACAGGACGAAGGCGACGCCCTGGACCAGGTTCGTCGTCAAAATCGAAGGCATCGGTCATTCACCTCCCAGCATGTTGAGGGCGACGGTCGCCGCGCCCACGAGGACCGCTGTGGCGCCGGCCCATGGCAACGTCTTGCGGAGCACCTCGCCCTCCCGGCCGACGATTCCGGCGGTCCCGGTCCCGAGCACCACGTTGGCCGGCGCGATGGCATTGCCGATCGCCCCACCGGTGCTCTGGGCGGCGATGATCGACGGCTCCCGCAGCCCGTCGAGCGCTTCGACGGTCTGCTCCTGGAGCGGGGCGAACAGGATGTTCGACGCGGTGTTGCTCGAGGTCATGAAGGCGCCCAGGACGCCAATGAAGTTCGCAAGGAAGGCGAAGATCGGCACGGGAGCGATCGCCGCGATGCCGAGTGCCAGCACGTCGGTCTGGCCGGAGTGGTCCATCAGCGTGCTCATCACCAGGAAGGCGATGACGGCGACGGAGGCCGGCAGGGCGTCCTCCACCACCGATGCCCACAGATTGGTTTCCTCGCCGGTGCGCTCGGCCCGCTTCGCGTAGAACCCGCGCCAGTGGTAGACGGCCCAGCCGACCGCCGCGGCGAGGAGCAGGAAGATGCCCGGGTGCGTGAAGGGCGCGAATGGTGAGTACGGCTCCTCGGCCTCGATCTCCACGCCGAGGGCGGTTTCGACCGCCGGGAAGGCCAGCCCGACCTCGAGCTGGCCGAGTGCCTCCTCGATGGGCGGAATCGCGAGCGCGATAACGGCCGCCACCGTCAGAACGCCGTAGGGGAGCAATGCCATCGGCAGGCCCATGATCGGCTTCTCCTTCTTCTCGTCCTCCTCGGCGACGTGCTCCCGGTCGTCCTTCATGGCCGGCGTCTCGTCGATGCCCTCGGCCGGATCCGCATAGCGCTGCCACTTCGTCAGCGGGTAGAGGAGGGCAAGGGCGGCCGTCGCGGCAAGGAAGGTGGAGAGGATCGGATCCCAGAACATGAGTCCCAGCTGGAGTCCGCCATGGACCGCCGAGATGATCAGGACCAGCGGCCACGCGTGTCGGACGGCGGGCATCCGCCCGTACAGCCAGGCGATGGCGAATCCGGCAAGCAGATTGGGGATCCACAGCAGAATGCCGGTCTCGACGGCGGTCAGGAGCTGGTCCTCGAGATCCACGACCTGCAGGGTCGCCAGCCAGCCCACCGCGAGCGTGCCGAACATGTTCGCCCAGGCATGGCCGATGAGCGGAATGGCCACAGCGTAGATGGGCTTCACCCCGAGGCCGAGCAGGAGCGGCGCGACGACGGCGATCGGCACGCCGAAGCCTGCGATGCCCTGGAGGAAGCTCGCGAACACCCAGCCGAAGGCGAGCACAAGGAAGAGCTCGTTGCGGCTGAACCGCTGGATGCCGTCGCGGAGCGCACGAAACGCACCGGCGCCGTCCGCCACGCGGTACAGGATCAGGGCCGGCCAGACCACGAACAGGATGAAGACCGCGTCCCAGACGCCCTTGCCGCCAGCCACCGCGACCGTGTCGAGCGGGGCCTGGAACAGGACGATGCCGATGAGCGCCGCCAGGAACATCCCGATCGGGCCCGCCTGTGGCGCCTTCCAGCGCATCCCGACAAGCAGGACGAGCAGCACCACGATCGGCACGAGGGCGGTGGACCAGTGGAAGAGATCGACGGGGAGCTGGTTGTTCACGGTTGGGCGGTCCTCGTGGCGTCAGATAAACGGGCAGAGACGACGCAGTGCGCCGTCTCCACCGTGGCCGCGGATACGGAGAGCGGCCAATCTCCAGGATGTGCGGTCCACCGCCGCAAGCCCTGTGCCAGCGGCGAGGAACGGGTCTCAGGCCGCCTCGGGCGGGAGTGCCTCGCGTCCGTGGCGCAGCGGCAGGATGATCTCATCGATCACGAGATCCGCCACGGCCACCAACGGCACCGCGATGATTGCTCCGACGACCCCGGCGAGTGCCGCACCGGCCAGGACGGAGATCATCACCACGAACGGCGAAAGTTCGACCACCGATCCGTGGACGATCGGACCCAGCACGTAGCTTTCGATCTGCTGCAGGGCGACGAACCACAGGCCGATGAGGAGGGCGGTCCAGGGAGACTCCAGGAGCGCGATCAGGATGATCGGGATGCCCGCGATCCATGGACCGGCGATCGGAACCGCCTCGGCGAAGAACGCCAGGGCGCCGAGCGGCAGGGCGAACGGAACGCCGAGCAGCAGCATCCCGACGGTCGCGCCGATGCCGACCACGGTCATGAGGATCAGCTGGCCTCGGACGTACGCGCCGAGCTTGCCGGCCGCGCTCGCCGCTAGGGCTCGCGCGGCGGGTCGTTGCTCGGGATCGAGGAAGCGCAGCACCCACTCGCGCATCCGATCGCGCTCGAGGAGCAGGAAGATGCTGAGCACCAGGACCACCACCAGGTTGATGAGCACCTCCGCGACCAGCATCGGCCCCTGCAGGACGGTGCCCGGATCGGGCTGAACACCCCCGCCGATGACGTCGAACGCCCGGTCCACCGCACCTGCTCCGAGCAGGCCGCCAAGCAGATCGGTGGCGATCCCTTCGGCCTCCTCCAGAAGGCCCGGGAGGTTCTCGATCAGATCGGTCGCCTCGTCCACAAGGGGTGGGATGACGAGGAAGAGCGCACCGCCGAGGGCGGCGGCCAGCGCGACGTAGAACGACAGCGTGGCGGCGATACGAGGAACGCCGCGCCCCTCCAGCCATGAAGCGGGGCCGGCGAGGGCGGCCGCGATCAGCATGGCCAGGAACGCCAGCATCAGGAGCTGGCGAAGCTCCCAGGCGAGGGCGGCACCGATCAGCACGACCAGCACGCCGAGCGCGGCGCGCATCGCGAAGCGGAAGGGGGAGAATGCGTCGGCCATGGCCCGGGGCCACGTGCAAGCGCGGGGCCGGGACGCCGAACGGCCGCCTGTCGGGGCGGCCGTTCGAGGTTCCTGTCGGGAGGTCAGCCTTCCGGGTCGGCGGCGGACTCCTCGGGAATGTTCGCCTCGTCTCCCTCCGTCATCTCGGGGTCAAACGGTGTGTCGGCATCTGGCGGCCGCCCGGTGGGGGCGTCGACGCTGGTCGCCTCGTCCTCGGTGTGCTCGCGGTGCTCGTTCATCGGTGCTCCTATCGATTCTGTCCCGCGCGGCGGACGTCGTCGTCGCCGGCGTCGTCGCCCTGGCGGTGGCCTCGGGGCTGATCGGGCTGGCCGGGCTCGCCGGACTCGTTGTTGGTCACCGCAACCCGCTCGGCACCGTCGTCGAGCTGCTCGCGCACCTGTTCGGTGTTCGCATCGGGATGCTGCCCGATCCAGGCGCCGCCCTCCCGGCGCTCGGTGTCGTCGGTCATGTCTCGTCCTCGCTCCGTGCGTCGTTGCATCGGTGACCATGCAAGCAGCGGGCCGCGACACGTGGCCGCAGCGCGGGGCTAGGCAGTGACGGCAGTCGCCTTGGTGATGCGCTGCGCCCAGGCATCCACCGGCTCGTCCCTGCCGCGCAGCTCGAGTCGTCGAGCCTCGAGCGTGCTGGTGTCGAGGCCGGCGGCTGACGCAGTGGCGCCGCTGAGCAGCAGTTCGCCCGCTCCCGCCTCCGAGCCGAGACGGCTGGCCACGTTCACCGCGTCGCCGAGGGCCGTGAAGTCGAACACGCCGTCGATGCCACCGACGAAGCCGACCCACGCCGGGCCGGTGTGGATGCCGACACCGACCGGAAGGCTGACCGACCGAAGCATGGTGCGCGCCGCGTCGACCGCCGCCTGACCGTGGTTCTCGCCGACGAAGCCAGAGATGAACAGCGCCATGATTCCGTCCCCGAGGAGCTTGTCCACGAGCCCGCCCGGGTCGCGTATGGCACGGCTGGCGGCCCGCACGTACTCGTCGACGGCGGCCGAGTAGGCGGAGGCGGACATCGTCTCCGCCAGTCCCGTCGACCCACGGATGTCGGCGAACAGGGCAGTGATCTCGATCTCGGCGCCGCCGGGGTGCTGCTGTGCCGATCGGAAGCAGCTGTTGCAGAGCTGGGGGTTCTGCGGGTAGCGCCCGAAGCCGAAGAGCTGCACGAGAGGGCCGCCGATGCCGCCCTGCGGCGACAGGCACATCTTGCAGCGAGGGTCGCTGGGAATGTGTCGGAAGATTCGTCGCAGCCGGACGAGCTGCGGGTCGGTGCCGAGCAGCGTGGCACGCCACTCGGGGTTGTCGCGGCGCTCGGGCTCCCGGCTCACGAAGGAGAGCGTAGCGGTCCTGTCGAGGCCCGGGCGCCCGGGTCGCCACGGGTCGCGTCCAGCGCGCCGTGCAGGCGCCTCACCGCCTCGTCCACCTCAGCGGCGGTGATGATCAGCGGCGGCACGATCCGCAGGGTCGTCTCGCCGGTCGCGTTGACCAGCAGCCCGTGATCGTCCCGCGCTCGCGTCACGGCCTCCCTGGCCACCGGCGCGGCCGTCTCCAGGCCGATCATCAGGCCGCGACCCCGAACCTGCGTGGCGAGCCCCTCCGCCACCAGTTCGCCGAGCGCATCCGACATGCGGGATCCCATGGTCCGCGCGTTGCCCATCACGTCCTGCTCGTCGAGGATGCGCAGCGTCGCCAGCGCGGCGGCGGCCGTGAGCGGGTTGCCGCCGAGCGTCGTGCCGTGGTCCCCGGCCTGGAACGCGGAGGCCGTCTCGCGCACGAGCATGGCGCCGATCGGCACGCCCCCGCCGAGTCCCTTGGCCAGCGTCACGACGTCCGGGACGACGGACGTTGCCTCGAACGCGAAGAAGGTCCCGGTGCGCCCGATGCCGGTCTGGATCTCGTCGAGGATCAGCAGCGAGTCGTGAGCGTCGGCGGCCTCCCGCGCCGCGACCAGGAACTCGTCGGTCAGCGGGTGGATGCCGCTCTCGCCCTGGATCGGCTCGAGGAGGATGGCCGCGGTCCGGTCACTCACCGCCGCTCGCAGGGCGGCGACGTCGTTCATCGGGACATGCAGGAATCCCTCGGGCAGCGGGGCGAACGGGGCTCGGTACTTCGGCTGGCCGGTCGCCGCCAGCGAGCCGAAGGTCCGCCCGTGGAACGAGCCGACGAGCGAGACGATCTCGAACGCACCGCGTTCGTGTCCGCGGCGACGGGCGAGCTTGATTGCCGCCTCGTTCGCCTCCGTGCCCGAGTTCGTGAAGAAGGCGCGATCGAACGGGGAGCGGGCCAGTAACGCCTCGGCGAGCTCGAGCTGGGGCAGGGTGTAGTACAGGTTCGAGGTCGTGAGCAGCGTGC
Organism: Candidatus Angelobacter sp.; assembly: GCA_035463095.1. Lineage (GTDB taxonomy): Bacteria > Chloroflexota > Limnocylindria > QHBO01 > QHBO01 > JACDBZ01. Next base: position 13,439 of record DATHTR010000066.1, read on the forward strand.
GCGCCTGGGCGGCCAGGGCGTCGGCCACCGCCGGATGGGCGTGGCCGAGGACGTTCACCGCGATCCCGGCGACGAGGTCGAGGTAGCGGTTTCCCGCATCGTCCCAGACCCAGCACCCCTCGCCACGGGTGATGACGAGCGGCTGGCGGGCGTAGACCGGCAGGTGGACACGCGCCTCGCGTTCGATCGGGCTGCTGAGGGCCTTCTCGGTCACCGGGCGCTCCTCGACGTACGTGCCCCATCCACCCTAACCACCCGGCAGATCCTCACCGGCGCGATAGGCCTCGAACTGCTCGCGAAGGCGGCGAATGGTGTGCGCGTCACGACAGGCGACGAAGATCGTGTCGTCGCCGGCCAGCGTCCCGACCACGCCGTCGAGTGGCAACAGGTCGACGGCCCGTGCGATGGCGTTGGCCGCTCCCGGCGAGGTGCGCAGGACGAGAAGCGGCGGCGCCTCGTCGATGGTCAACGGCAGGTCGAGCAGCAGGCGGCGAAGCCGATCCGCCGCTCCGGGGTCACGGGCGGTGGGCAGGTCATCGGACGACAGGTAGACCGGCGCTCCGCCACGCACGCCGCGCACGATCCCGAGCTCGGCGAAGTCGCGGCTGACGGTGGCCTGGGTGACCTTCACGCCGCGTCGCGCGAGCTCTTCCACCACCTGTTCCTGCGAGTGGATCTCCCCGGTCGCGATGAGGCGCCGGATGAGCTGGCGCCGCGCGAGCGGCCTGGTCAGGTCGGTTGCCGTCATGCGGCGGTCACCTCCGTTCCGATCTCCTCGCCGGCCAGGGCTCGAGCGAGCCCGGCCGCATCCCTCCCGTCGACGATACGCACCGTGCAGCCTGCCCGCGCCGCCGCCAGCGCCGCCCGCAGCTTCGGCCGCATGCCCGCCGACGCGGTCCCGTCGGCCAGCATGGCTTCAGCGTCCGCCGTTCCGACGTGCTCGACCGGCGCGCCGTCGCGCAGCACGCCGGCGACGTCGGTGCAGAGCAGGAGGAGTCCCCCGCGCTCCGCGGCGATGGCGCCCGCAACCTCGTCGGCGTTGATGTTGAGCAGCGCGCCGCTCGCATCGGCCCCGATGGAGGCGATGACCGGCACGTCACCCGCGCCGAGCGTCGCGTCCAGGACGCGGGTATCGACGCCCACGACCTCGCCGACCTCTCCGAGGGCCGGATCGCGACGCTCGAGCCGCAGCAGGCCACCGTCCACCCCCGTCATGCCGACCGCCGGCCGGCCGGCGTGACTCAGGGCGCTCACCAGGCGGGTGTTCACGAGGCCGCCGAGGACCGCGACCACGACCTCGAGGGTCGCCGGATCGGTGACCCGCAGGCCGTCCCGCACCCGCGGCCGAATGCCCAGTCGCCGGCTCCACTCGGCCACTTCGTTGCCGCCGCCGTGAACGATCACGGTCGACGGCGGCGCGGACCGGGCCACGGCCAGCAGGCTGTCGGCGTGCGCCCCGGCGATGCCGCCGAGCTTGATCGTGACCGGCGCGCTCACGTGCGGTACTCGCTGTTGATCGCAACGTACTCGGCCGACAGGTCGCAACCCCAGGCCTCGCCCCTGCCATCGCCGAGCCCGAGCTCCAGGCCGATCTCGACGACCTTCCCGCGCAATCGGCGGCTGGCGGCCCGCTCGTCGAAGGCGATCGGGGCGGCGTCGTAGACGGCGATCGGACCGATCCGAACCCGCAGCCGCTCCGGATCGAGGCGCGCGCCCGACCGACCCGCGGCCGACGCGATGCGACCCCAGTTCGGATCGCCGCCGTGGACCGCGGACTTCACGAGGTTCGAGCTGGCGACGGCCCGCGCCGCCATGCGCGCCTCCGCGTCGGTGCGCGCGCCCGTGACGTGGACGTCGATCCGGTGTCGGGCGCCCTCGCCGTCGGCGGCGATCTGCATCGCCAGGGAGCGACACACCATCTCGAGCCCTTCCTCGAACGCCGCGAGGGGGCTGGCGGTGAGCGCTCGGCCGCCGGCGGCCCCGGAGGCGAGCAGGAAGACCGAGTCGTTCGTCGATGGGTCGGCGTCGACGCTGACCTGGTTGAAGGTCCGGGTCACCACGCGACGGAGGGCGGCCCGCAGGCCGTCGGGCTCGACAGGGGCATCGGTGGTGAGAAAGGCGAGCATCGTGGCCATCTGCGGATGGATCATCCCGGCGCCCTTGGCCATGCCGCCGATGCGGATCGAGCGGCCTCCGATGTCCAGCTCCGCGGCCGCCTGCTTCGGCCGCGTATCGGTGGTCATGATGGCCCGCGCCGCGTCGCTTCCCGCACGCGCCGAGGGCGACGGATCGAGGCCGGGGAGCGCGGCGGTGATGCGGTCGACCGGCAACCGCGAGCCGATGAGGCCGGTCGAGGCCACCAGCACGTGCCGATCCGGAAGGCCGAGGCGGCGAGCCACGGCACGTCGCACAGCGGCCGCGTCGGTGAGGCCATCGCGGCCGGTGCCGGCATTCGCGCAGCCGGCATTGGCCACGATCGCCGCCGCCCGACCGCCCGAGGAACGGAGCGCCCGCTTCGACAGGATCACCGGCGCCGCCACGAGGCGGTTGGTGGTGAACATGGCCGCCGCCGGCACGGGGCCTCGCTCGCTGAGGACCACGGCCAGGTCGTCGCCGGGCGCGGAGCGGACACCGGCCCGGGTCGCTGCCGCGGCGAAGCCGCGCGGGGCGGTGACGCCTCCGCGGATCTGGCGCAGGCTCACGGGTAGAGGCCCACGGCGCCGAGGCCGGCGGTCTCGGACAGCCCCAGCGCGACGTTCATGTTCTGCACCGCCTGGCCTGCCGCGCCCTTGCCGAGATTGTCGATCACCCCCACCACCACGGCGCGCCGTGGTGCGGTGCGAGCCGCGAACACGAACGCGTGGTTCGAGCCCGAGGCCAGCTTCGAGGACGGCGGCGCGTCCACCGGATGCACGAACGGCTCTCCGCCGTACGCGCTGTCGAGGATGCCACGCAGGGCAACATCGTCGAGGTCCTCGGCCAGGGTCACGTAGCAGGTCGACACGATGCCGCGGACCTGGGGCACGAGATGGGGGACGAAGGTGAGCCCCACCTCGGCGCCGGCGGCGGCCAGCCCCTGGGCGATCTCCGGCGCGTGCCGGTGTCGCGGGATGCCGTACGGTTTCGTGCCGCCCTCCAGCTCGGTGTAGAGGAAGTCGCCACCGGCAGTCCGCCCGGCGCCGCTGACGCCCGACTTGGCGTCCACGATCACGTGGCCGTTGCGGGCGCCGGCCCGCGCGAAGGGGGTGAGCGCCAGCAGAGTGGCCGTGGGATAGCAGCCCGGATTCGCGATCAGCCGCGCCCCGGGCAGGTCGGAGCGCGCATGCTCGGTCAGGCCGTAGACGGCAGTGGCCAGTGCATCGGGCGCCGGATGCTCGAAGCCGTACCAGTCGGGGTAGGCCCCCGGGTCGCGGAGCCGCAGGTCGGAGCCGATGTCGATCACCGTCGTCCCGGCCTCCGCCAGGCGCACCGCCAGCTCCGCCGACGCCCCGTGCGGCAGGGCCAGGAAGGCGACGTCGACCGATCCGGGCTCGGGCGTGCCGTCGACCAGTCGCAGGCCGAGGGGGGTCAGATGCGGGAACTCGCCACCCATCGGCGCATCGTCGCGGTTCCGCGCGTAGAGTGCGCTGATGTCGACGTGGGGATGGCCTGCCAGCAGCCGGACCAGCTCGGCCCCGGCGTACCCGGAGGCTCCGACGATGGCGACGCGCACCCGATCCATCGGCTCATGATGCATGACGGCTGCATGATCATGCAATGCGTGCGTGAGGGCGTGCTCGGCTCGGCTGCATCTGCGCGGCGGGTCGGCTGATGTGCGGCCGGTTCAGCCAGGGTGAGCCGTCGAAACGGGTGAGCGACTACTTCGACGCCGAGCCCGACGCGGACCTGCCCGGCGGGCTCTGGAATGTCCCGCCCACCGAGCGTATTCGCGTCGTCGTGGAGCGTGATGGTGAGCGACGGCTCGCGGCGGCGACCTGGGGCTTCCGGCCGGCCTGGGCGGGCGACGACGCCCGACGCGCCTGGATCAATGCGCGTTCGGAGACCGCCTGGGACTCGCCCGCCTTCGGGCCGGCATTGCGTGCCACCCGCTGCATCGTGCCGGCCGACGCCTTCTACGAATGGGACCGATCCGTCACGCCGCGCCAGCCGTATGCCATCGGCCCGGCGGCCGAGGGAGAGCTGCTGGCGATGGCCGGGATCTGGAGCCCGCGCCGCGACGGTCCTCCGACGGTCGCGATCCTCACCACCGACCCGAACGCCGCGGTGGCCAGCATCCACGACCGGATGCCGGTGCTGCTGGATCGGGCATTGGTCGACGAGTGGCTGGACCCGGGCACGCCGCCGGCGGACCTGGCGCTGATGCTGACCCCCGCGCCCGAGGCGAGCGTCCGGGTCTGGCCGGTGAGTGCTGCCGTGAACCGGGTCGGGACCGACGGGCCCGAGCTGTTGCTGCCGGTCGAGCCGGCGCCGACGCTCGGCCTCTAGCTCCGTCGCCCGACGAGGCGCCACGTCGCCGGCAGAAGGCCGGTGGCGAGCAGGATCTTCAGCGCATCCCCGAGCAGGAACGGGGTGAGCCCGAGGGCCATCGCGGTGGGCAGGTCGGCGCCGATGGCGAAGGCGAGGTACGGGACGCCGATGGCATAGATGACGAGGTTGCCGAGCACCATGGTGCCCGCCGCCCCGCTCAGTGACCGATCCGCCCCGCGTCGCGCCAGAGCGCCCACGACGACCGCGGCCAGCACGAAGCCGACCAGGTAGCCGAACGACGGGAAGCCGATGCCCGAGCGCTGCTCGGCGAACCAAGGCACGCCGGCCATGCCGGCCGCCAGGTAGAGGAGCATCGCCGATCCGGCCCGATACGGCCCCAGCGCCGCTGCCGCCAGCAACACCGTGAACGTCTGCAGGCTCAAGGGGACGGGGGTGAACGGCAGCGGCACCGCGACCTGCGCCGCGAGGCCGGTGAGAGCGGCGGCTCCGGCGATGAGCGCCAGGTCACGCACTGCCCCACCGGGAACCAGGTCGGCCAGCACGCGGGGCCGAGAGCCGAGCACGTTCGTCGTCATGGCGAGAGCCTACCTCGTGGCGAGGGCGTCCAGCGCGGCAAACGCGGAGCCCCGGGCACCGGCCATGTCGCGCTCCGGCACGAGGGCGAACTCGGCGACGGCGGCCTGCTCCTCCCGGAGCCGGGTGTGGGCGCGCACCCGATCCAGGAACCAGCGGCCGAACTCGGGCGACGCCTCGACCACCCCGCCGCCGACGAAGTACGCGTGGGGATCGGTGACGTTCGCACCGATCGTGAACAGGCGCCCGAGCGCCATCGCCTGCTGCTCGAACAGCGACCGCGCCAGCTCGTCGCCGGCCTCGCCGTAGCCGCGCACCGCCTTCGCGGCGGCCGCCGGGTCCATGGCCGCCAGCGGGTGATCGGGGTACCGGCCGAGCCAGTACGGGAGCAGGTTCTTCGCGATGCCGGTGAGGGAGGCGACGCTCTCGACATCGGCCAGGTTGCCGCAGTTGCAGGCGGGCATCGGCTGGTCCTCGACCAGCAGGCCGTCCATGGAGATGACGATGTGGCCGAGCTCGCCGGCCTGGCCCGAGGCGCCCCGGATGATGCGGCCCATCTCCACCACACCGCCGCCAAGGCCGGTCCCGACCACGGCCGAGAGCGACGACCGCTCGGCCGCGGCTGGGCCGAAGTGAACGTGATGCGCGTAGAGCGCCGCCGCGTTACCGTCGTTGTTGTAGACGACCGGGAGGCCGATGCGGGCCTCGAGTGCGCCGCGAACGTCGAAGCCCCACCACGCCGGCTGCGCGAAGTTCGTGGCGCCCCGCACGCTGATGACGCCGTCGGCGCTCGCCGGACCCGGCGTGTCGAGACCGACCGCCGCGACCCGGTCGCGGTCGACGGCACACGCCCGCAGCACCACGTCCATGGCGTCGACCATGGCCTCGATGGCCGCCCCCGGCCCCTCCGTCACGCGACTCGGGACCTCGTGCATGCGATCGACCAGGAAGCGGCCAGTCGCGTCGAGGACGGTGGCGTTGTTCTTCGTGCCGCCGTTGTCGATCCCGACCACGACCGCGTCGCTGTCGATGGCCACCTAGTCCTCGACCTTCTCCGCCCAGGTGGTGTCACCGAACGAGAGCGCCAGGTGCTCCAGCTCGCCCTCCGCGGCGGCGCCGTGCCAATGCTCCTCGCCCGGCGGGGTCACCACCAGGTCGCCGGCCGCGATGCGCTCGACGCGCCCGTCGCGCGTGCCGACGCTCCCGTGACCCTCGGTCACGTACAGGACCTGGCCGCCCGGGTGGGCGTGCCAATGGGTGCGGGCGCCGGCCGGGAAGCGGACGCGCAGCGCCGATCCCGGCGGGGTCTCGATCGCGCCGTAGTCGCGCCGGCTGACGGCGCCCGCGAAGTGATCGGACGCCATCGGCTCCGAGGAGGTGTCGGACAGTCGCGTGATCCTCATCGGTCCAGCGTAGCGGCCAGGCGCTTCGGCGCCTGGATGCGCCAGGCGCGGACGAGGAGCTCCTCGAGCAGCCCCGCGTCGATGGCCGGCAGCCGCACGAGCACGGCGGGGAAGCCGTCGTAGTGCGGCTCGGTGAAGAAGACGTCGGGATCCATGCCGATGAGCGTCTCCTTCTCCGACTCCCCGTCCACGCGGACGGCGAGGACGTCCGGGTCTGGGATGCGGCGGGCTCCCGGCTCGGGCCGCGCGAGCCAGACCCAGGCGAAGGCCTTGCCCCGCACTCGGACTGCGAACCGGCCGTCCTCCTCGGTCACCTCCGGCAGCGCACGGGACATGCGGCGGACATCGTCCTGCGTCGGCATGCGGGCCATGGTAGCGGCGGCGTGCCGGAGCGCCTGGGCTCGCCTGACGTGACCTGCGGCAGACACCCGGCACGGAGAGCACCGCCAGGTGAACTCGCCGCCGGGCATCCCAACCCGGTCATGCTGCTCGAGGGACGCTATCCGAGGAGATCCACGAGCAGAGCCTGCTGGACGTAGAGCCGGTTCTCGGCCTGCTGGAGGACGACCGAACGCGGACCGTCGAGGACCTCGTCGGTGATCTCCTCGCCCCGATGCGCGGGGAGGCAGTGCATGACGAGCGCGTCCGGGGCGTGCGCGAGCAGCGCCTCGTCGACCCGGTAGCCGCCGAAGCGCAGCCTCCGCAGGTCGGCCTCCGCCTCCGCGCCCATGCTGGTCCAGGCATCGGTGTACACCGCATCGGCGCCGTCCACGGCGACGACCGGATCGGCCCCGATCGCGACCGAGCCGCCGGCTTCGGCGGCGAAGGCCCGCGCGCGATCGACGATGGCCGGATCGGGCTCGTAGCCGGGCGGCGTGGCGACCCGCACGTCCATCCCGGCCAGCGCGCCGCTGAGGAGCAGCGAGTGGCAGACGTTGTTTCCGTCGCCGACGAACGCGAGCGCTCGCCCGCGGAGATCGCCGAGCCGCTGGCGGAGAGTCAGCACGTCGGCGAGGGCCTGGCACGGATGCTCCAGGTCGGTGAGCGCGTTCACGACCGGGACGGATGAGGCCGCGGCCAGCTCCTCCAGCGTTCGGTGCGCGAAGGTGCGCAGCACGACCGCGTCCACCCAGCGCGACAGGTTGCGGCCGATGTCGGTCGCGGTCTCGCGACGGCCGATCCCGACCTCGTCGGGCGACAGGTAGATGGCATGCCCGCCGAGGGCCGACACGCCGGCGTCGAACGTGACGCGGGTCCGCAGGCTCGGCTTCTCGAACAGCATCGCCACCTGGCGGCCGGTGAGGAGCGGTGGCACCGATCCCGCGGCGCGCTGGGTCCGGAGGCGCTCGGCCGCGTCCAGCAGGCGCTCGAGGGTCGCCGGATCGAGGTCACCGGACGAGAGGAAGTGGCGCGGCCCGGCGTGCGCGGCAACCGCGCGCGGGGCCGCCATCACGGCTCCAGCACCATGGCCGTGTTCCACCGCCGGCGCGCGATCCCGGATGCCCGATCGGCGTCGAGGACGGCCGGCACATCGGCCCACGCGATCTCCTCGAAGCCGTGAAGGGCGAAGTAGCCGGGATTGGCCGTCAGCACGTAGAGCCGGGTGATGCCGGCCTCCTTGGCGTCCTTCGTGATCGCCCGCACGAGCATGTCGCCGAGGCCGCGGCCCTGGGCCGTGTCGTGGACCGCGAGCGATCGCAGCTCGCCGATGCCGTCGCCATAGTCGCGCAGCGCCGCGATGCCCGCCACGGCGCCGTCCAGCTCGGCCACGCGGAACGAGCCGAGCTGCTCGCGGATCTCGTCCGGCGTTCGCGACAGGAGGATGCCGCGCCGCGCGTAGCGCTCGTTGAGGGCGTGGATCGCGTCGGCGTCGCCGGCCCGGGCGCGTCGCTGGTAGGACGCGCCCGCGGTCAGCGGCGAGACGACCTTGCGCGGCTCCGGCTCGTGGCCGGCGATCGCGGACGTCGCGACACCGACCGGCGCGCTCGGCGGCGGCTCCACCGGCCGGCCGCCGTTGCCGTTCGGCTCGCGGCGGGTGGTGGGCAGCCGACCGAGGAGCGGTTGCTCGTCGGGATCCTCGAACGGACCACGGACGGCGGCCTGGGTCCGGATCGGCAGGCCCCACAACGTGATGAAGCCGACGGCCGCCTCGTGGTCGAACCGGTCCTCCCCGCCGTAGCTGGCCAGGCCGACGTCGTACAGCGAGTGCGGCGAGCGCCGGCCCACGACCTGGGCGTTGCCGGCCGTGAAGCGAAGACGCACCTCGCCGGTGACGTGGCGCTGGGTCCAGGCCACGAAGGCACGGATGGCACGGGCCAGCTCGCTGAACCACAGCCCGTCGTAGGCCAGCGTCGCCAGTCGATCGGCGACGCCGCGCTTGAAGGCGAGCAGCTCGCGCGAGAGGGTCAGCGACTCCAGCGCGCCGTGGGCCTGGTGCAGCACCACCGCCGCCGGCGCCTCGTAGATCTCGCGGCTCTTGATCCCGACCAGCCGGTCCTCCACGTGGTCGATGCGCCCGATCCCGTACGAGCCGGCCAGCTGGTTGAGCCGCTCGATCAGGTCCGGCCCGGCGAGCCGCTCGCCGTCGAGCGAGGTGGGGATGCCGTTCGCGAAGCCGATGACGACCTCCGTCGCCTCGCGCGGCGCGTCGGCGGGGTCCCGGGTCCAGGTGAAGGCGTCGGCCGGCGGCGCGACCCAGGGATCCTCCAGGATGCCGGCCTCGACCGATCGGCCCCACAGGTTGAGGTCGATGCTGTACGGCGACTCGGGCCCGACCTCGATCTCGATGCCGTGCTCCGCGGCGTAGGCGATCTCCTCGTCGCGGTTCATGCCCATGCCGACCCGCATCGGCGCGATGACCTGCAGCTTCGGGTCGAGGGCGGCGACGGCGACGTCGAACCGGACCTGGTCGTTGCCCTTGCCGGTGCAGCCGTGCGCGACCGCCGTCGCGCCGACCTCGTGCGCCGTCTCGACCAGGAGCCGGGCGATGAGCGGCCGGGCGATGGCCGTCGCCAGCGGGTAGATGCCCTGGTACAGCGCGCCCGCCTGGAGCGAGGGCCAGACGAAGTCGGTCACGAACGCCTCGCGCGCGTCAACGGCCAGGGCCCGGGTCGCGCCGCCCGAGAGGGCGCGCTGGAGGATCTCGTCGGGGACGGCGCCACCGCCGACGTCGACGGTGAGGGTCACGACGTCACAGCCGCGCGTCTCGCGCAGCCACGGGACCGCGACGGAGGTGTCGAGTCCTCCGGAGTAGGCAAGGACGACGGTCTCGGTCAACGCAGGTGCTCCTTCGCGGTGGTCAGCGCCTGTCGCACGCGCTCGGGCGCGGTGCCGCCGATGACGTCGGCGGCGGCCACGGCATCGGCCAGGCTGGGGATGATCGGGTCGTGGCCGGCGAGCTCCGGCAGCGCCTCGCGGAGGCGTTCGATTGGAAGCTCGACCAGGTCGCAGCCGCGCTGCTCGGCCTCGGCGACGAGCTCGCCGACGCGCCAGTGAGCGTCGCGGAACGGCACGCCGGCGGCCAGGAGCCGCTCGGCGAGGGCCGTGGCCAGGGCGTGGCCGCGCTGGGCGGCATCGGCCATGCGATCCGCGTCGAAGGTGGCCTCGGCGACCATGCCGTCGACCGCCTCCAGACACAGGGCCAGCGACTCGATCGTCTCGAGCATCGGCCCCCGAAGCTCCTGGAGGTCGCGGTGGTAGCCGAGCGGCAGGCCGTGGAGCAGCGAGAGCATGCCGGCCAGTGCACCGTTCGCCCGGGCGGCGCGTCCGCGGACGAGCTCGGCCACGTCGGGGTTGCGCTTGTTCGGCAGCATCGAGCTGCCGGTGGCGTACCCGTCGGAGATGCGGACGAAGCCGAGGTACGGCGTCGACCACAGCACGAAGTCGGCGGCCAGGCGCGACAGGTGGGTGAAGGCCAGGGTCGCGGCGCCCACGACCTCGACGGCGTAGTCCCGATCGGCGACGGCGTCCAGGCTGTTGGTGGTGACCTCGGAGAACCCGAGGGCCGACGCGACCGCCTCGCGGTCGAGCGGCAGCCCGCTGCCCACGGACGCCGCCGATCCTGCCGGAGATCGGTCGACCCGCGTGCGCGCATCGGCGAGGCGCGCCCGGTCCCGGCCGAGTGCCTCGACGTGGGCCAGCAGGTGGTGGGCGAGCAGCATCGGCTGCGCCGGCTGGGTATGCGTATGCGCCGGGAGGATCGCCTCGGTCTCCTCCTCGGCGCGCCGGACGAGGGTGGCCTGGAGCCGATGGAGGAGCGAGTCGAGCCGGCCGACGGCGTCGAGGACCCAGAGCCGCTCGTCGGTCACGACCTCGTCGTTCCGGCTGCGACCAGCCTGCAGCTGCCCGGCGAGCTCGGGCCCGACCGCCGCTCGCACGGCGGCCTCGACGTTCATGTGGACGTCCTCGCGGGCATCGTCCCAGGCGAACGTGTCCGATGCGAGCGCGCCGCCGATGTCGGTCAGCGCCCGGTCGAGAGCGTCCCGTCCGTCGTCGGAGATCAGCCCGAGGCGGTGCAGCTCACGCACATGGACGCGGCTGGCCGCCACGTCGTGGCGGGCCAGCGGCCGATCGACGTCAGTCGAGCTGGAGAGCGCCGCTGCGGCCGGGGTGAGCGGTGCGCGAACGCGGCTGCCCCACAGGGGCCGGGTGTGTTCCGAGGCCATGAGCGCATGATCATACTCTCTGACGCATGACCATGCAATCAGGCGCGGGCGACTCGAATCTCGTCCACCACCTCGTCCACGCCCCGCACGTCGCCCGCGATGCCGAGGATCTCGTCGAGCACGTCCACCGACTCGACTTCGCCGGTGAGGACGACCCGGGAGCCATCGGCCGCCACCCGGATGCGGTCGCCGGCGACGACATCCGACGCGCGCAGCGCCTCGACCACGTCGGCGGCGAGCTCGTCGTCGCGCGGGACGCCGCCGCCACCGGCAGGCTGGACCGCGTCAACCCGCTCCAGCTCACCGGCGTCCGTGGGAGCGGTGCCGGCCTCATCGGGCGCACCATCGGAACCGCGGCCTTCGCTGAGCACGCGATCCGTCGGCGGCACGTAGGGCACGCCCTCCTCGGTCGCCACGAGCGGGTCGTCGGTCTGCCCGGTCGGGGGCTCGGACACCAGGTCGCCGCCGTCCTCGGAGGGGAGCGGCAGGCGGTCGTCTCGCATCTCCATCGGTCTGGTCACCTCCTGCGATCTCGAGCGCAAGCGGCATGCCGGTAGGATGGCCCGCGTGACCGATGCCCTGGTCGATGCCCTCGGCGCCATCGTCGGCGATCGCCATTGCCTGACCGATGCGGCGCTGCGCGCCGGCTACGAGACCGATTGGACACGGCGCTTCACCGGGCCGGCGCTGGCGGTGGTTCGACCGGGCTCGGTCCCCGAGGTCGCGGCGGTCCTGCGAGCCTGCGGGGAGGCGGGTGTCGGCGTGGTCCCGCAGGGCGGGAACACCGGCTTCGTCGGTGGCTCGGTGCCGCGTCATGGGGAGGTCGTCCTGAGCCTGCGACGGCTGGACGCCGTCGGTGAGGTGGACGCCGATGCGGGCGAGGTGACGGTCGGCGCGGGCGCCCTCCTTGCCTCCGTGCAGTCTGCGGCTCGCGCTGCGGGTTGGGAGGTCGGCGTCGACCTCGGAGCCCGCGACTCGGCGACCATCGGCGGCATGGTGGCGACGAACGCCGGGGGGATCCACGTCCTGCGCCATGGCTCGATGCGACGGCAGCTGCTCGGCTTCGAGGCCGTTCTGGCCGATGGACGCGTGGTCCGCCGGCTGCCGGGCATGCCGAAGGACAACACCGGCTACGACCTCGCCGGGCTGCTCGCCGGCTCTGAGGGCACGCTCGCGGTCATCACCGGAGTCCGTCTGCGGCTCGTCCCGCGACTCGCCCACCGCGCGGTGGCCGTCGTCGGGTTCGCCGACGTGCAGGCTGCCGTCGGCGCGTCGGCGCGGCTTCGTCGCGAGCTCGGGTCGCTCCTCGCCGTCGAGCTGTTCACCGACGAGGGCCTCGAGCTCGTCATGCGGCATGCGCGGATCGGGGTCCCGTTCTCCGCGCGCCGTCCGTTCTACCTGCTCGTGGAGGCCGGCTCCGACGAGTCCGATCCGACGGACGGGCTCGTCGCGCTGCTCGAGCGCATCGGCATCGACGAGGCGGCGACCGCGCTGGCCACCGATCCCGGCGGCCGGGAGCGTCTGTGGCAGCTCCGTGAGCGCCACACGGAGGCGGTGAGCGCCGAGGGCGTGCCGCACAAGCTCGACGTGTCGGTGCCGCTCGCGCGGTACGCCGAGCTGGTGCAGCGGGCGCCGGCGGCGGCCGCATCGGTCCACGCCGGTGCGCGCACGATCGTCTACGGTCACGTGGGCGACGGGAACCTGCACGTCAACGTCCTCGGCCCCGGCCCCGACGACGATGCGGTCGATGACGCCGTCCTCTCGCTCGTGGTCGACCTCGGCGGGAGCGTCTCGGCCGAACACGGCATCGGCGTCGCGAAGGTTGGGTGGCTCGAGCGCGACCGCGGGCCAGACACGGTCGCGGCCATGCGGGCGCTGAAGGAGGCCTGGGACCCGGCCGGGATCATGAACCCCGGCGTGCTGTTTCCCCGCTAGCCTCCCGCGCCGGCGTTCGAGCCGCATGCGTTCGACGAACCTCATTGCTCGCCAGCAGCGTCCCACCCGGCAGTCACAATGCGCGCATGACACATGAGACAGGCTTCGTCGAGACGAACGGCGCGCGCATCCACTACGAGGTCGCCGGCAACGGGGAGCCGGTGCTGATGGTCCACGCCGGCGTGGCGAACCTGCGGATGTGGGACGCCCAGGTCGCGGCGCTGCGCGATGCCTACCGCGTCATCCGGCACGACACCCGCGGCTTCGGGCGAACCGTGACCGATGCGGTCGAGTACTCGAACCGCGCCGACATCGCGGCGGTGCTCGACCACGTCGGCGAACGATCGGCCCACCTCGTGGGCCTGTCGCGCGGCGCCCAGATCGGCCTGGACTTCGCCCTGGAGTTTCCCGATCGCGTACGGTCAGTGGTGTTCTCGGGAGGCGGCGTGGGAGGCTACGACGCGCCGGAGGAGTCGGACCCGTCGGTCTGGGAGGAGCCGGAACGTCTGCAGGAGGCGAAGGACTGGGACGCGCTGTCCGAGTGGGAGACGCGCTTCTGGGTCGACGGCCCGGGCCAACCGGTCGGACGCGCCGACCCCGCCGTGCGCGAGCTCGTCCACGGCTGGATCCTCGAGACGTACCGCGCCGAGAAGGAGGAGGGGACGCCGCAGCCGCTCTCGCCGCCGGCGAACGAGCGGCTCGCCGATCTTCGCGCGCCCCTGCTCGTCATGGTCGGCGACCTCGACGAGGTCGAGACGCAGGCGCACTGCCGGTACCTCGCCTCGGTCGTGCCCGACGCGCGGCTCGAGGTCTTCGAGGGGGCGGCGCACATGGTCAACCTCGAGCAGCCGGAGCGCTTCAACCAGCTCCTGCGCGACTTCCTGGACGAGCACCGACCACGCTGAGCGGCCGATCCAGGCCGCAGCTGCCGGCCGCACGCGGCCTGGCCGGGGCGGCCGCGGGCACACCGCGATGGTGGCCGGCGTCAGCCGGAATCGGCCGCGCAGCGGGAGCTCAGAGCACCTTGCCGGGGTTGAGGATCCCGAGCGGATCCAGCGCGGCCTTGATGGAGCGCATGACCTCGACCGCGTCCGCACCGTGCTGCTCGACGAGGAAGTCGCGACGAGAGGCGCCGATCCCGTGCTCGCCGGTGACCGTCCCGCCAAGCGCGATGGCCGCGCGGTAGAGCTCCTCGCACGCGGCCTGGACCCGGCCCTCGGCCGCTGCGTCGCCGCGCGACCAGACGAAGGTCGGATGCAGGTTGCCGTCGCCGGCGTGCCCGAACGTGCCGCAGTGGACGTCGTGCGCGGCCGCGATGCGCTCGATGGCCGCGACGAGCTCCGGCATCCGCGAGCGCGGCGCCCCGACATCCTCCATGCGCGCCACGCCCAGCCGCTCCATGGCCCGATACGCCAGCCGGCGGACCTGGCGCAGCCAATCGGCCTCCATCGGGTCGGTCGCCCGATGCACCCCCGATGCCCCGGCATCGGTGCAGCAGCGCTCGGCGACGGCGAGCTCGGCCTCGGCGACGTCGCCCGGCGCATCGGATTCGACGAGGAGGAGGGCAGCGGCGGATCGGTCCAGGCCGAGGTTGTGCCAGTCGTCCACGGCGCCGATGACCACCCCGTCCATGAGCTCCAGCGTGCACGGCTCCAGGCCTGCGGCCACCATGCGGGCCACCGCGTCGCCGGCCGCCGTGAGCGTGGGGAAGAAGGCGAGCATCGTCCGCTTCGGCGGAGGAGCGGGGCGCAGCCGCAGCGTCGCCTCGGTCACGATTCCGAGGGTCCCCTGCGACCCGACGAACAGGTGGGTCAGCGAGTAGCCCGCGACATCCTTCATGTTGCGGCCACCGGTGCGGATGACGCGCCCATCGGCCAGCACGACCTCGAGGGCCAGGACGGCGTCGCGCGTGACGCCGTACTTGACGCAGCACAGCCCGCCGGCGTTCGTGCCGATGTTGCCGCCGATCGAGCACATCTCATAGCTCGCCGGATCGGGCGCGTAGAACAGGCCCTGCTCCGCCACCGCGGCCTTCAGGTCGGCGTTGATGACGCCCGGCTGGACCACGGCCGCGAGGTTGGGCCGATCGATCTCGAGGATCGCGTCCATCCGCGTCAGGGCCACCGTCAGCGCCCCCTCGACCCCGGCCGCGCCGCCCGAGAGGCCCGATCCGGCGCCGCGCGGCACCACCGGCACGCGGTGCTCGGTGGCGATCCGCATGACGGTCGCGACCTGGTCGGTGGTCGTCGGCAGGGCGACCGCCAGCGGCAGCCCCGGCTCCCAGTGCGAGGTCTCGTCACGCCGGTGCGACTCGCGATCGATCTCGTCGGTCAGGAGCTTCAGGTCCGGCACGCGACGCCGCAGGTCGTCGAGGAAGGCGCTCACGCACCGATGGTAGACGGCCGCTACAGTCAGGACCGATGAGCGAGATCGACGACGTCCTGGCCGCGGCGGAGCGACTTCGGGCGTCCGGCGAGCCGATCGGACTGGCGACGGTGGTCACCGTGCGCGGCTCGTCCTACCGCCGTCCCGGCGCCCGCCTGCTCGTCCCGCGCGACTCCCCGCCGGTCGGGCTCATCAGCGGCGGCTGCCTCGAGGAGGAGGCGGCGCGCCTGGCACGACAGGCCATCGCCGACGACGTGCCGCTGCTGGTGACGATCGACCACTCGCACGAGGGGGACGAGCTGTGGGGCTCGGGGCTCGGGTGCCGCGGCGTGATCGAGCTCCTCGCCGAGCCACCCTCCCTCGCGGCGGAGACCCTCGATGCTCTCGCTGCGGCCCGCGTCGAGGGTCGGCCGACCTACCTGCTGACCTCGCTCGAAGGGGAGCGCCGTCGGTTGACCGCCGTGGAGGCCGACGCGCTCGGTGAGCGTGCCGCGCGAGCGGTCGCCCATGGTCGGCCGGCGCTCATCGGCGAATCGGTCCTCGACCCGATCCTGCCGCCCCTCCATCTCGTCGTGTGCGGCGCTGGCCCGGATGCCGCACCGCTCGTGGCGGCGGGCGTCCGCCAGGGCTGGCGCGTCGAGGTCGTGGATCCGCGCCGGTCGTGGCTCCGCGAGGAGCGGTTCCCCGGCGCGCGGCTGGTCGACGCGGAACCGTCGAAGGCGGCCGATGCCACCGGCGCCGGCGAGTGGACCGCGGTCGTGATCATGAGCCACGACTACCTCCGTGACGCTGCGTTCCTCGGCAGCTTCCTGGGGCGCGGTGTCACCTACCTGGGAGTGCTCGGCCCGCGCGATCGGACCGAGCGGCTCCTGGCCGAGCTGCCCACGCCGCCCCCGTCCGAGGCGGACCGCGCCGCCATCCACGCTCCGGCGGGCCTGGACCTCGGGGCCGATGGGGCCGAGCAGGTCGCCACCGCGATCGCGGCCGAGATCCTCGCCGTGCTTCACGGCCGGTCAGGGGGCCGGTTGCGCGACCGCCCGGGCCCGATCCACGGGTAGCGAGGTGGGACCGCGCCGGGTATCAACGGGGACCGATCTCGCCGTGGGCCCTAGCCGCCGATGAAGCTCATCTCGACCTTGGGCAGGTCGACCGTGTCGAGCGAGCGCAGCTCGGAGTAGCGGTCCGAGCGGCCGGTCCAGATGGCGCGCATGGCATCGGCCACCGCGGCGTCGTCGGCGCCCGAGCGGAGGACCGGCCGCAGGTCATGGCCGGCGGTGGCGAACAGGCAGGTGTAGATCGATCCGTCGGCCGACAGCCGGGCCCGGGTGCAGTCGCCACAGAACGGCTGGGTGACGCTGCTGATGACGCCGATCTCGCCCGCTCCGTCGCGGTAGCGCCAGCGCTGGGCCACTTCGCCGCGATACGAGGCATCCACGGGCTCCAGCGGCCAGCGCGCGTCGATGGTGGAGAGTATCTCGCCGGCCGGCACGACATCGTCGAGCCGCCATCCATTGGTGTGCCCGACGTCCATGTACTCGATGAAGCGCACGGTCGTATCGGTCCCGCGGAAGCGCTCTGCCAGATCGAGCACGGCGTGCTCGTTGAGGCCACGACGGATGACAGCGTTCAGCTTGATCGGACCGAGTCCCGCACCGATGGCGGCGGCCATCCCGTCGAGCACGGTCGAGACCGGCACACGGGCGTCGTTCATGCGCATGAAGGTCTCGTCGTCGAGCGCGTCGAGGCTGACGGTGACGCGATGCAGCCCGGCCCGGGCGAGCGGTTGCGCCTTCGCGGCCAGCAGGGTGGCATTCGTGGTGAGCGTCAGGTCGTCGATGCCGTCGATCGCCGCGAGCATCCCGACCAGGGTCTGGAGGTTCCGGCGCACGAGCGGCTCGCCCCCGGTCAGCCGGACCTTCCGGACCCCCAGCGCGACGGCCGCGCGGACGACCCGTGTGATCTCCTCGTAGCTGAGGATCTCGGGCCGCGGCAGGAACGCGTGATCGGGGCCGTAGACCTCGCGCGGCATGCAGTAGCCGCATCGGAAGTTGCACCGATCGGTGACGCTGACCCGCAGGTCGCGCATCGGGCGGCCGAGGGTGTCGAGGACGGTGAGCGGGGCCGGCATGGGACCGATCGTCCCACCCCGGCCCCGCGGGCGCAACGCGGGCCGCCGGCCATTCCGCCGGCCGGGCCGCGGTTACGGAGCGATCGCCTCGACAAGCTGGCCGAAGGCGTCGGCACCGAGCGCGCCGGTGTGCCGGTAGGCCACCTGGCCATCGGCGTCGACGAACACGAAGCCGGGGAACGAGCTGAGGCCGAGCGCCGCGAGGCCGCTGCTCGACCCGTCGTCGATCAGGGTCGGGCCGCTCCATGCCTCCCGCTCGAGCCAGCTCGAGGGCGGGAAGTTGGGCCGCGTGGGATCGATGCCCGTCGCCAGCGCCACGAGCTGCACGCCCTCGGGCAGGCGGCCGGCCTCGACGTAGTCGACGAGCTGGGGGACCTCCGCCTGGCAGAAGCTGCACCAGTGGGCGAGGACGACGATCGCCATCGGGCCCTGGCCGGGCGAAATCGACAGCGGCTGTCCATCCATCCCGATGCCGGACAGGGTCGGCAGCGTCTGCCCGATGGCGGGATCGTTCGCCGGATCGGTGAACGAAGGCAGGGTCGATCCGGTGACGGCCAGCGGGCGGACCGCCGGCTCGGCCACGTTGCTCGACGGGGTCGACCCGAGGGCGAAGGCGACGACGAGCGCGACGATCACCACCACGGCGAGCACGCCGCCGATGATCAGCAGGGGTAGCCGCGACGGTGCGGCAGGGGTTTCGATGGGGCGTCGCCGCGGCATGCCGCGGGATCGCTCGGCCTTGGTGGTCACGCCGGGAACTCCTCTCGTGGACGGGCAAAGGCAAAGAGCAGGGTCAGCACGGCCAGGAACCCCACCAGGGCCATGACCGGGATGGTGATGAAGCCGAAGCGTTCGACCCAGATGAGGTCGCAGGGAGCGGCGAGCGAGCACGATCCGGTCGGCAGGCCCGGGAGACGCTCGACGCCGATGTGCCAGATGGAGATCGCCGCGCCGATGACGGCGATCGGCGCCACGTAGCGCCGGATGCCAAGGTCGCCGCGAACGGCGGCGATCCCGAGCACCACGACGAGCGGGTACATCGCGATGCGCTGATACCAGCACAGCACGCACGGGGTGAACCTGGCGACCTCGCTGAAGTACAGGCTGCCGACCGTGGCGGTCAGCGCCACCACGAACGCCAGCCACAGCGCCGCCGGTCCGACCAGCCCGCGCACGCCATCCATCAGGCCGGGAAGCATCCGCGTCCGGTCCATGGCCAGGAAGGTCAGCGTCAGGAGGACGCCGAAGGCGGCCACCAGGACGAGGACGGCGAGGAAGGTCGAGATGACGAGCACGCTCACGCGCGCACCGGCAGACGGCTCATGCCGTCATTGGGCCATCCGGTCGATGGGCGTTGACAGGGCCGGTTGTCCCGGGCCGGGCCGGGCCAGGTGGCCCGGAACGCTGCGCCGCCTAGGCGGACTCGCCGTGTCCGTGCGGGTGGTCGACGAGCCGCATCGGCAGCGGCGGGAGTGGGCGCGGGTCCGGATCGGGCTCGTACTCGTCGGTCTCCGGATTCACCGCGTAGGTCCAGCGCGGCCCGTCGGCCGCGATCGAGGCGAGGGCATCGGCGAGTGCGTCGACATCCTCCCGGGTCGAGCCCAGGCCCAGGCTCATGCGCGCCGCGCCCGGCAGGCGCTCGTGGCGGCCGGCCCGTGTCTCCTCCACCAGCCGATGAGCCTCCGCGTCGTCGACGCGCAGCAGCCGCATCATCAGCGGGTGGGCGCAGAAGCAACCGTGACGGATCCCGATGCCGTGCTCGGCGGAGAGGACCGCCGCGAGCAGGTCGTACGGGACGCCGCGGAGGTTGAAGGTGCACAGGCCGACTCGTGGATGGTCGGCGGGCCAGACGCGGTACGCCTCGAACCCGTCGATGGGATCCAGGCGCTCGCGGGCGTAGGCGAGGAGCGCGCGCTCCTCGTCGGCGACGCGGTCCATGCCGGCTTCGGCGAGGGTGTCGCAGGCCACGCCGAGCGCCACGGCGCCGACCACGTTCGGCGAGCCGGCCTCCTGGCGGTCGGGCAGGTCCGCCCACAGGGTTTCGTCCACGGTCACGATCTTCACGGCGCCGCCGCCGCGCAGGAACGGGTCGCCGGCGGAGAGCCAGTCGCGCTCGCCGATGAGGGCACCGGCCCCGTACGGCGCGTACAGCTTGTGTCCCGACAGCGCCAGGAAGTCGATCCCGTCGCGGGCCATGTCGATCGGCGCATGCGGGGCGAGCTGCGCGGCGTCGACGAGGAGCCGGGCGCCGTTGTCGTGCGCCACGCGCGCGATGTCCGCCACCGGCCAGATCTCGCCGGTCACGTTGCTGGCCCCGGTCACGGCGACGAGATGCGGGTCCTCGCAGTGCGGCAGGTCGCGCAACGTGTCGGCCAGGGCGGCGAGCATCGCGGACGGGGTCTCCGGCACCGGCAGATAGCGGACGCCGATCCGCTTCCAGGGAAGGAGGTTGGCGTGGTGCTCGCCGGCGAAGCACACGACGTGCGTCCCCTCCGGCAGCGTGCCGGCCAGAAGGTTGATCGAGTCGGTCGTGTTGCGGGTGATGATGACCGCATCGTCGTCCCGGGCGTTCACGAAGCGGCGGATCGACTCGCGCGCGCCCTCGTACGCGGTGGTGGCCACGCGGGACTTGAACCCGGCGCCGCGATGGACGGACGAGTACCAGCCGAGCAGCTCCTCGACGGCATCGTGGACGCGCACGAGTGACGGCGCCGAGGCCGCGTAGTCGAGGTTGACGTACCGGCATTCGGGTCCATTCACGCGTGGCACGAGCGTGTCGGCGCCGACGAGGCGAACGAGATCGCTTCCGTGGAGCGGGGCCGATGGCTCGCGGGTGGCCGTCATCGGCTCCATCCTACCGCCGCCATCAGGGGAAGAAGGCGAGCTTCGCCGCGGCGATGACCAGCACGAACGCGAGGGCGCGCCGCAGGTTCAGCACGCTGAAGCGCGCCGCGCCGAGCCAGGAGCCGACGAGGCCGCCGATTGCCACCGCCCCGATCCAGATCGGCAGCTCGCTCGGCAGCGTGATGCCGCCGACGAGCACCCCGGCCAGGCCGGCCAGCGAGTTCGCCAGGATGAACGCGCCGGACAGGCCGGCAGCCTCGCGGGTGGGGGCCCAGCCGAGCAGGACGAGCAGGGGCGTGAGGAAGATGCCGCCGCCGGTCCCGGTCAGGCCGGCCAGCAGCCCGATCGCGACGCCCGCGGCCATGCCGGGCATCCACGGGACGCGGGTGCGCATCGGCTCCGGCCCGAGGACGCCGCGCGCCAGTCGCCATGCGCCGACCAGCAGCACGAACGCCACGAGCGGCCGATACAGCTCGCCGGGAAGCTGGATCAGCCCGCCGACGAAGGCCGCGGGGATCGATCCGGCGACCAGCGGCACGAGCCGGGGCCAGGGAAGGTGGCCGGCGGCCGTGAAGCGAACGACCACGATGCTGGCCACGAACACGTTGAGCACGAGCGCCGTCGGGCGCATCACTTCCGGGCTCAGTCCGACGAGCGCCATCGCGGCGAGGTAGGCCGATGCGCCCGCGTGTCCGACGCTGGCATACAGGACGGCCGCCGCGAGGAACAGCAGGGCGAGGAGGATCGTCTCGGGGGTCACCCTCGCATGCTAGAGGAGCGGCCCGTGCGGGCCGCTCCTCGTGGTCGCCGTGCGTCTGGTGCCTAGCCGGTGGGCCCGGTGCGCGGCGGACGATCATCGGGCGGCGTCGCCACCGACGTCGAGCCGGTCGCGGGCTGGCTGGTCGTCGGAGCGCCGGCGGGGGCAACATCGGCCTCCGCCTCCTTCATCTTCTCCGCGATCTTCGGGGTCGTCTGCCGTCCCTTCTCGTACCAGCCCTCGGTGATGCGAGCGGCGGTCTGCTGTCCGCCGAGGCCGAAGGCCAGGCCGAACGCCAGGACCAGGGTTGCCACCAGGCCGATGAACAGCGTGTTCACCACGGTGGGGGCAATCCCGAGCTGGTTGAAGGCCGCGACCGCCGCGAAGCCGATGATCGCGTAGCGTGCGATGTTCGCGAGAAGGTTGGGGGTCGAGAAGCCCATCTCCGCGGCCGATCCGCGGACGATGCCCGCCACGAAGCTCGCGATCAGCGCGCCGATGACGATGATGACGATCGCCACGACCAGGTTGGGCAGCCACAGCAGGATCGCGTTGATGACCTGGCTGACCTGGGTCAGGCCGAGGATCGAGGCAGCTGCCTGGATCGCGATCAGGCGGATGAACCACTTGACGATCTCGGCGACAAGCTTGCTGGCGGTCCAGCCGCTGCCCGCGTTCTCGATGAACCCGGCGATGCCGGTCGATTGGGCGGCCTTCTCGAAGCCGACGGCCTTGAGGCCCTTCTCGATCAACCCGGCGATGATGCCGGCGATGATCCAGCCGATGATGAGGATGAGGATGGCGCCGATGAGCGCCGGCAGGAAGCCGAGCAGGTTCCGCATCGCCTCCGTCGCCGACACCATGACGGCATCGCCCCAGTTCTGAACCGTTTCCATGTGCTCCCTCCTGCGGAGTTGGCGTGATCAGCAGGCCATGTGCAACATGTGTGCCCCTGTGGTTCGCGCTCAGCGGTCGAGGACGTCAAGGACCTCGGCGCAGCCCTCCGGATTGCCGGGGCTGGTCCCGGAGGCTGCCGGCGGAGGGTGCGCGCCGGGGCCCGTCGGACTCCAGAGCGAGGTCGCCGGGTGGAACTGGCTCCACGCGAACCAGAACGACTGCTGGCTCACGAGCTCCCGGCCTTCGGAGTCCATCGCGCGCAGGTCGCCGCCGTGGAGCTCGACGCCACCGAGGGACACCGGCCGCCCCGCAGCCAGCGCGGCGCGGGCGGCCTCGGCGTGGAATGCGACCGGGCGCTCCCCGGGACCGATGACGCCGATGACCGCCGCCTGGGCGGGGAGTCGGGCGTCGAACGGGCCGGTGGGGAAGATCGGTCCGGCCTCGTCACGGCCGCAGAGCGGATCGTCCGGGTAGGCGCGGCCCATGCCCCCGTCGCGCGCCACGATCCTGGTCGCGGGGTGCATCGCCCGCCACTCGCCCCAGGTGGCGACGGTCACCGTCAACGGCTCCAACACGACGCCGGCCTCGCGCAGCGGTCCCGTGACGGCGCGCCCGGTGAACGTGTGGAACGCCGACCCGCTCGCGAGATCGACCATCACCTTGTTGGATCGGCTGAGCAGGCCGCTCGTACGGAGGACCAGGGGCTCCCCATCCGGCGCGACGCCGTCCACGAGAAAGGCATGCGCCGATGCGCACAGCGTGCAGTACGGGATGCCGAGGCGCCGGCCGGCCAGGGTGAGATGGGCGAGCTCGTGGACCTCCATGATGTGCTTCGGCAGGGCGACCGCCTCGCCGCCCAGCACGATCCCGAACACCGTGCGGTCATCCGGGTACCAGCCGCCGTCCGCCGCGGTGGTGAGCGGCGGATCGTCGAGCGATGGGATGCAGGCCCGATCGCAGGGCTCCGTGCTCCCCGACGGACGGGAATCCATGAAGACGCCGCCCCAGGTGACGTGGCGCCAGTCGAGCGTCCCATCCGGGTCGGCGAAGAGCGGCTCCCAAGCGGGCTCAAGGCGGAGCAGCAGCTCAGCCTTGCGCTCCCGGTAGCCGGGGGGCGCCGGCAGATCCCAGCCGATCAGGAGGTTGGTCTGCGCCAGCCAGGCGTTGGCGCCGAAGCGCGGGTCGGCCGGATCGGCGCCGGTGAGCTGGCGGAAGGCATCGACCAGGGCGGCCTCGGCATCCGGTGTCACGGTCATGCGGAGGAGATCGGACAGCAGCCAGGCGAGCCGGGGATCGCCCGACGCCGCGACCGTGGCGAGCGCATCCGCATCGGCGGCAGCGCTCGCTGCGGCGACGAGTCGATCGACCGCCCGCGCGACATCGGACTCGAGCGCGCCGCTCGGAGCGGGCGGGGGATCGGGCCAGGCGGCCACACTCGGCGCGACCGGCGTGACGCTCGGCGCGGCGTCCATCGGTCGCGAGCACGCGGTCAGCACCAGGCCGCCGGCGAGCACCAGGAGCACGATTCCGCGCATGGGCCGCCATCATGGGCGTGCCGGATGACGGCCGTGTGACGGATCGGGTGAGGCGAGCCGAGAACCCGGCATTCGCCGATATGACGGGTCAGCCGGCGATGGCGGACGGGTCCTCGCGACGCAGGAGGATGCCGAGGTACATCTTCCACGGCCCGACCTCGGCGTCGTGCGAGCCGGCCATCCCGGCGAAGATCTGCGAGACGTGGTCGAGGTCGTGCACGGCCCACGTGGCGAGGAGCTCCCGCAGCGTCACCTCGCCCAGGCTGGGATGCATGCCGCGCCGATCCAGGTCGGCGTCGGTGGCAAGGCCAGCCAGCCGGGCCAGGTTCTCCGCGCGCAGGCGGGCGAAGTGCTCGACGAGGTCGTCGAGGCTCGCGTCGGCGTCGCGGTCCGCATGCGCGAACCGGTCGAATCGGTCGAACGGGACCGCCGTGCCGTGCTCGAGGATGCGCTGCGTGCGCTCGATCCAGTCGGTGAGCTCGCCGGTGATGAGGTGCCCGACGACGTCCCGCGGCCGCCATCCCTCCTCGGGCACGTCGGTCGTGTCGGTCCAGGACTCGGGCAGGCCGTGGAGGAGGGCGCGAAGCACCTCCGGCGTTCGTCGCAGGAGGTCGGTCGTCTCGGCGAGGACGTCCGCCATGCGCCGATGCTACTCCGGCGTGGACGCGTTGCACCGGGAAATCCCTGGGCGAGCTGGGGACTGGCTAGCGGAGCTCGCGGTCGGCGCGCATGAAGGCGGTCCCAAGGACGCGTGCGACGGTGGGGAAGGCGTGGATGGTGTCGGCCAGGATGGCGAGTGGAACGCGCGCCCGAAGGGCGAGCACGCACTCGTGGATCGCCTCCGAGACGGCCGGTCCGGCCATGAACGCGCCGACGAGAACGCGCTCACGGCGGTCGATGACGATCGTGACGTGCCCGTCGGCCTCCGCGGTGTAGCCCTTGGCCGACGTGCCGATGTCCTGCGTGAATTCCACCGCGTCGATGCCGCGCGCCTTCGCCTGCTCGACCAGCAGCCCGACCGATGCGGTCTCGGGCGAGGTGTACGTCGCCCGCGGGATGGCGTCGAGGAACGGCCGGTAGTCGGAGTCGCCCAGCGCGATGCGGGCCGCCGCCTCTCCGGTGTAGTGGCCGAGGTGGGTGTGCAGCTCGGGCCCGGCCACATCGCCGGCGACGTAGACGCCATCGGCGATGCGGAGCTGCTCGTCGGGCTCCAGGCGCCCGCCCTTCGGCTCGACGCCGACGGTCTCCAGCCCCAGGCCGCCGAGCGGGAGGTCCCGCCCGATGGCGAGCATGATCTCGTGCCCCGTGACGGCCTCGCCCGAGTCGAGGTGGATGGTGTGCGGACCGCCGCGCGGCGCCGCATCCACGCGCACCGCCCGCTCGCCGAGCCGAATCCGCACGCCATCGGCCTCCAGCGCCGAGCCGAGGAGCTCCGACGACCGCCGGTGCTCCCGATCGTGGACGCGGTCGCGCGGATGGACCAGCGTGACCGGCACGTCGTATCGCGCATAGACCTGGGCCAGCTCCACGCCGGTCGGGCCGGCGCCGAGGATGGCGAGCGACTTCGGCAGCTCCCGGGTACCGGTGCCCTGCACGTTCGTCCACGGCGCCGCCTCGTCGAGGCCCGGCAGATCGTGCGGAACGCGCGAGACGGAGCCGACGGCCAGGATCACGTGGTCGGTGGTGAGCAATCGGTCCCCGACCCGGACCTGGTTCGGGCCGGCGAGCGACGCGGAACCGCGGATCACGGTGGCGCCGGCGTCCTCGAGGGAGCGGACGTGGCCGGAGTCGTCGGGCCGATCTCCGTCCTGCCGGTTGATCATGTAGTCGCGGAAGTCCGACGCCTTCGACCATGGGTAGTCGCCGCCGGCGTGATGCACGTTCGCGGCATGCATGAGCGCCTTCGACGGCATGCACGCCCAGAAGGGGCATGAGCCGCCGAACAGATCGCGATCGACGACGGCGACCGATGCGCCCTGCGCCGCCGCGTAGTGGGTTGCCGCCTCGCCGGCGGTGCCGGCGCCGATGACGACGAGGTCGAACCGATCCATGGCCGGCATCATAGGGGCCCGGCCGTGACCTCACGGCCGGCGACCCAGGTCCGCAGCGCCCGCACCGATCCGAGCCGCAGCGCGAAGGCGCCCTCGTGCTCCGCGTCCCATGCCACCAGATCGGCCGCAGCGCCCGCGACCAGCCGGCCGAGATCCGGGCGCCGGAGCGCGTCCGCCCCCCCGGCGGTGGCGGCCGTGACCGCCTCGCCGACCGTCATGTCGAGGAGCGTCGCGCCGAGACCGATCACCAGCGGCATCGTTCCGAATCCGCCGTACGTTCCCGCGTTCGCGTCGCTGGCGAGCGCGACGCGGGCGCCGGCGGCGAGGAGGGCCCGTGCCGGGGGAAGGCGGTCGCGCAGGACGACGGCGGGGGCCGGGAGCAGCGTGGCGACGGTGGTGGAGGACGCGATGGCCGCCACCCCGGCATCGTCCAGCTGTTCGAGGTGGTCGACCGACGCAGCACCGAGCCGAGCGCCGAGCTCCGCCGCGCCGGTCCGGGCCAGCTGCTCCGCATGCAGCCGAACGCCGAGGCCGGCCTCCAGCGCGGCACGGGCCACGCGCTCGGTGGCGTCGAGGTCGAAGAATCCGGCATCGGCGAACACGTCGACGAACTCCGCCAGCCCGTCGGCCGCGACGGCCGGGATCATCTCCTCGGCGACCCGCGCCGCATGCTCAGCGGCGGAGGCCGCCTCGGGCGGCACGGCGTGGGCGCCGAGAAAGGTGCGGACCACCCGGACGGGCAGACGTTCCGCGACGCGACCCAGCAGACGCAGGTGGCCGAGCTCGGCGTCGAGTGACAGGCCGTAGCCGGACTTGCACTCGACGGTCGTCGTGCCGGCCGCCAGCGCCGCGCGGAGTCGCCGCTCGACGAGCCCCTCCAGGGTGGCGTCGTCCGCGGCTCGGGTCGCGCGCACCGTTCGCAGGATGCCACCCTCGGTGTACGGCTGGCCCTCCAGGCGAGCGGCTGCCTCGTCGGATCGGTCCCCGGCGAAGACCGGGTGCGTGTGGCTGTCCACCAGGCCCGGCGTGACGAGCGCAGCCCCGAGCTCGATGCGCTCGTCGTCGTCCGGGGCATCCGATGGATGGCCGATCCAGGCGATTCGACCGTCGCGCACGACGATGGCCCACGGCGACCGGCCGCCGGGCGCGAGCCGGCCGGTGCCGGTCAGCAGCATCGGCTCAGAGGGCGCGGCGGTTCGTGGCCAGGCGATAGATGACGACGATGAGCGCCACGATGAGCAGCAGGTGGATCAGCCCGCCGAACGCGCGGAGGATGAGACCGAGGAGCCAGAGCGCGAGCAGGATGACCACGATGGTCCACAACATGGCGGGAGGGTAGCGCACCGAGGCGTACACTCAGGGCCCATGGCGACCAGGCCGAGCATCCTGACGGTCGACGACGACGAGCCGGTCCTGCGCTCCATCGAGCGCGACCTGCGCTCGCGGTACGGGTCGGACTATCGCATCCTCGCCGCGGGTTCCGGCGCGGAGGCGCTCGAGATCGCGAGGGAGCTCACCCGCCGCGGCGACGCGATCGCCCTGTTCGTGGTCGACCAGCGCATGCCGGTCATGACCGGCATCGAGCTGCTGCGCGAATCGCTCCCGCTCCAGCCCGATGCGAAGCGCGTCCTGCTCACCGCCTATGCCGATACCGAGGCCGCCATCTCGGCGATCAACGAGATTCGCCTGGATCAGTACCTGCTCAAGCCGTGGGATCCGCCCGAGGAGCGCCTCTACCCGGTCCTCGACGACCTGCTCGCCGACTGGACCGCCAGCTTCCGGCCGCCGTTCGAGGGGCTCCGCCTGCTGAGCGGCCGATGGGTGCCACGCGGCCACGCCATCCGCGACTTCCTGACCCGCAACCAGGTGCCGTACGCCTGGTTCGACCCGATCAGCGACGAGGCCGGCAAGCGCCTGGCGGGCTCGCTCCCCGAGCCGGTCGACCCGGCGCGCCCGGTCGTGCTGTTCGCCGACGGGCGCGTGCTGACGGACCCGTCGAACCGGGACCTGGCCGGCGCGATCGGGCTGTCGACTCACGCGGCGCTGCCCTTCTACGACCTCGTCATCGTGGGTGGCGGGCCGGCCGGGTTGGCGGCGGCGGTCTACGGCTCGAGCGAAGGGCTGAAGACGCTGCTCGTCGAGCGCGAGGCTCCCGGCGGCCAGGCCGGCACCACGAGCCGCATCGAGAACTACCTCGGCTTCCCGTCCGGCCTGTCGGGCAGCGACCTCGCGCGCCGAGCGCTGGCCCAGGCACGCCGGCTCGGCGCGGAGATCCTCTCCTCGCAGGAGATCGCCACGCTGCGGAGGGAGGATCCGTATCGCATCCTCGTCCTCGAGGACGGCACGGAGCTGTCGTGCCAGGCCGCGATCATCGCCACGGGCGTCGCGTACCGGCAGCTGCAGATCCCCGGCGCCGCCGAGCTGGCGGGACGCGGCGTGTACTACGGCGCCGCCACCACCGAGGCGCTCCTGTACCGCGATGCCGTGGTGGGCGTCATCGGTGCCGGGAACTCCGCCGGGCAGGCGGCGGTGCACCTGGCCCGATTCGCGAGCCACGTCCACGTGTTCGTGCGCGGCGAGGACATCGCCAGCACGATGAGCGACTACCTCGTGCGCCAGATCGCCGATCTCGAGAACGTGACGCTCCACACACGGGTCGAGGCGACCACGTTCGTCGGTGCCGACCATCTCGAGTGCGCCACCTTCTCGACGTCCGAAGGCGAGGCATCGTTCGATCTCTCAGCGGTGTTCGTGTTCATCGGACAGCAGCCGCGGACCGGATGGCTGGAGGGCGTGCTGGCCCGCGACGAGCGGGGATTCATCCTCACCGGCTCGGACGTCGACCGGGGCGCGGGGTGGGCTCTGGATCGGCCGCCGTTCCTGCTCGAGTCCTCGTTCCCCGGCGTCTTTGCGGCGGGCGACGTCCGGCACCGCTCGGTCAAGCGCATCGCGAGCGCCGTCGGCGAGGGCTCGATGGCCGTCCAGTTCGTCCACCAGTACCTCACCGGCCTGTGACCGCGAACCGCGGCGAGCACCGGCACGCGGCCGGCGATGCCGTCCTCGAGCGGCTGCGCGACACGCCCCTGTTCGGCGGGCTCGACGAGGAGCAGCTGCGCACGCTGGCCGACCTTGGCGCGATCGAAGACCTCGGACCGGGGGACGTGCTCATCCGCGAGGGCGACGAGGCCGATGCCCTGTACGTCGTGCTCGAGGGAGAGCTGGAGGTCACGAAGCGATCGGATCGGACCGAGGTGCCCCTGGCGCGGGTCGGGCCCGGAGCGCTGCAGGGGGAGATCGCCGCGCTGGAGGGCGGCCGCCGGCTGGCGTCGGTCCATGCGATCACCGACGCGGAGGTGCTCAGCATCCCGATCAGCGCCGTGCGGCAGCTGCTCGGATCGGGACCCGACGTGGCGCTGGCGGTCATCCGCACCGCCGTGGCGCGGCTGCGCTCGATGGAGCTCACCCTCCGCGAACGCGAGAAGCTGGCCGGCCTGGGCACGCTGGCCGCCGGGCTCGCCCACGAGCTGAACAACCCGGCCGCCGCCGCCAAGCGCGCCGTCGACAACCTCGGCGAGGCGATTCGCAGCGCCGAGAGCCTGCCGCGGCCCACGCCACCGCCGCGTCCCCCGGACGGACCTCCGCCCGCATCGGCGCTGGAGCGTTCGGACCGGATCGAGGAGATCATGGGACTCGGCGTCGACTCCGAGATGGCCGCGGCGCTGGTGGCGGCCGGCTGGACCGCGGGCACCCTCGCGCCGCATCCCCGCGACGTGCTTCCCTGGCTCGCCGCCGATGCGTCGGTCCATGCTCTGCTGGGTGAGCTCGACATGGCCATCGGCCGCATCAGCGAGATCGTCGGGGCCGTGAAGGGCTACGCGTACCTCGACCAGGCGCCGGTCCAGCGCGTCGACGTGCGGACCGGCCTCGAGCAGACGCTCGTGATCCTGCGGCACCGGCTGCGGGACGGGATCGAGGTGCGCCGCGAGCTCGACGAGGCCGTCCCGGAGATCGAGGCGTATGGCTCGGAGCTCAACCAGGTGTGGACGAACCTCGTCGACAACGCGATCGATGCCATGGACGGCCACGGGACGCTGACGGTCCGCGCGGCGCCCGATCCGGAGGGCGACGGAGTGCTCGTCGAGATCTGCGACTCCGGCCCGGGCGTCCCCGACGAGGTCCGCCCGCGGCTCTTCGAGCCGTTCTACACGACCAAGCCACCGGGCAAGGGAACGGGCCTGGGCCTCCACATCTCCCACAACGTGGTCGTCCGGCACGGGGGGCTGATCGACGTGCGCAGCTCGTCCGAGGGGACCTGCTTCGTCATCACCCTGCCCGCACGGCCGCCGGGAGCGGAGGACTAGCCGACCTCCGGCTGCGCGCGTCGCCATCGGCGCCGGCGCACGCGGAGCGTGCTGACCAGCAGGCCTGCGACGATGAAGGCGACGCCGACGAGCTGCAGCCCGGACGGCGCCTCGGCCAGCAGCCACACCCCGAGCAGCACCGATCCGACCGGCTGCACCGTGAGGATCACCGACGTGATGGCCGAGGGCAGCCGTGGCAGTCCGACGCTGATCAGCAGCCAGCCCACCACCTGGACGCTGATCGCGAGCAGGGCCAGCCAGCCGTGCGCCGGCCAGGTCGGGACGAGGTCGATGCCTCCGAGCGGGACGCCGGCGACCAGCGAGATGACCGCGGCGGAGAGGGTCGCGTCGAACAGCGGGCCGGCCGGTCGGCGGTGATCCGCGTTCGCCCGCCGCTGGACGAGCAGGAAGCCGGCGTAGGCCACGCCGGTCGCCACCCCGAAGACGACCCCGAGCAGCGGATCGTCGCCGTAGGCATCCGCGCCGAGGACTCCGGAGATCAGCACCACGCCGATGAGGACCAGGGGCACGGCCGCCGCGACGCGCCCGCCCGGCCGCTCGCCGAGCAGGAGCCAGGCCGCGATCGGCACGATCACCACCTGCGTGTTGCCGAGCACCGTCGCGAGCCCCGCCCCGACGTGCCCGATGGCGTAGTGCCACAGCACCAGATCGGCCGCAAAGAAGATGCCCGCGATCCAGGCCAGGCGCGACTGCCCGGCTGCCCGGGGTCCGTAGCGCCGCCGCTCCATCCAGGCCAGCAGCGCGAGCGGCGGCAGGGCGTAGACGCAGCGGAAGACGGCCGCGGTGATCGGGTGCACGTCGGCGAGACGCACGAAGATCGCGGAGAAGGCGATCGTCAGTGCCCCGGCGAAGGCGGTGAGGGCCGGCCGCTCGGCGAGGAGGCGGATGAGCGGGTGCACCGGCGCAGGCTACTCGACCGCCGGGCCTTGCGCCCGACGGCGCGCCGGACGCACACTCGCGGCGGATGTCCGAGCTTCCGACCGGCACCGTCACCTTCTTCTTCAGCGACATCGAGGGCTCGACGCGGCTGCTCCAGTCCTGCGGCGCCCGGTGGCCCGAGCTCTTGGCACGCCACGGGGCCATCGTGCGGGAGGCGCTCGGCCGGCACGGCGGCGTGGAGGTCGGCACCGAGGGCGATTCGTTCTTCGCGGCGTTCGGGAGTGCTGGACAGGCAGTCGCGGCGGCGGTCGACGTCCAACGGGCGCTGATGGTCGAGCCGTGGCCCGCTGGCGAGTCGGTGCGGGTGCGGATCGGCCTCCACACCGGCGAGGCCTCGGTCGTCGAGGCGACATACGTGGGGCTCGACGTGCATCGGGCCGCTCGCATCATGGCTGCCGGGCACGGGGGCCAGGTCCTCGTTTCCGGTTCGACGGAGGCCCTCGCCCGCGCCTCGCTCGAGGGTGTGCGGCTGGTGGACCTCGGCGCGCACCAGCTCCGAGACCTTCCCACGCCGGAGCATCTGTTCCAGGTCGCCGCGGACGGACTGGCGGATCGGTTCCCCCCGCTCCGCGGCGTGACGGTGAACCCGACCAACCTTCCGCTCGAGCTGACCAGCTTCGTGGGTCGCGAGGCGGAGGCGGCGGCGGTCGCCGGCCTGCTGCGCGAGCATCGCATCGTGACGCTCACCGGGCCGGGTGGGACCGGCAAGACGCGGCTCAGTCTTCACGTGGCCGCGTCCGCATCAGTGGAATTCCCCGGCGGCGTGTACTTCGTGCCGCTGGTCGAGCTCCGCGAGGTTGAGCTGGTGCTGCCCACCATCGGTCAGGTGCTCGGCATCATCGAGCCGGGCCGTGAGCCTCTCGAGCGAATCCCGGAGCGGGTCGCCGGTCGGCGCGTGCTGCTGGTCCTCGACAATCTCGAGCAGGTGGTCGAAGCGGCGCCCGACCTCGCCGAGCTCGTCCGTCGCGCGCCGGAGCTGTGGATCCTGGCCAGCTCGCGCATCGCGCTGCGCATCTATGGAGCAGTCGAGTACCCGGTGCCGCCGCTCGAGATGCCGGATCCGCGAACGATCGACCTCGACCCGACCATCGAGCGCCTCCCTGCGGTTGCCCTCTTCGTGGAGCGAGCGCGCGCGGTTCGGCCGGACTTCTCGATCACGGCCGAGAACGCGGCCGCCGTCGCCGAGATCTGCTGGCGGCTCGACGGCCTCCCGCTGGCCATCGAGCTCGCGGCCGCCCGGGTGCGCATCCTGCCACCGGGGGCGATGGTCGAGCGGATGGACCGTCGCCTCGATCTCGGCGCCACGGGGATGCGCGACCGCCCGGAGCGCCAGCAGACGCTGCGAGGCGCGATCGCGTGGAGCTACGACCTGCTGGACGAGGCTGACCGGCGCTTCTTCGCATGCTTCAGCGTCTTCCGCGGCGGCGCCGACCTCGAGGCCATCGAACGGGTAACGATGGCCGGCCGGGACCCCCTGGAGCAGATCGCGTCGCTCCTCGACAAGAGCCTGCTGCGCCGGGACGAAGGCGATGACGGTGCCACACGATTCCGGATGCTCGAGACGATCCGCGAGTTCGCCGCCGAGCGGCTCGACGAGCGGGCGGACGCCGACGCCGTCCGGCGCGCCGCCGCCGGCCACTACCTCGAGCTTGCCGAGCGACTTGCGCCAACGGTGCTGAGGCCGCAGAGCCAGGCGGTGCGGACCATGGAGCGGGAGCACGACAACATTCGAGCCGGGATCGCCTGGTCGATCGAGCACGACGTCGAGATGGCCCTGCGCTGGCTGCCGGCCTGCTGGCGCTTCTGGCAGGTGCGTGGGCACCTCCCGGAGGCCGTCGAACGGGCGCGCGCCGTTCTCTCGCTCGCCGGGATCGTGGAGCATCCGAAGCTGCTCGCCGAGGCGGAGGAGGCGGCGGGCGGGATCTTCTACTGGCAGGGCGACATGGCGGCGGCGCAGGAGCACTACCAGGTCGCCCTCGACCTCCAGCGGCAGGTGGGCGACGAGCCGGCCGTGGCCAACGCCCTCTACAACCTGTCCTCGAGCATCGCCGTCAACTTCGATGACCCGTTCACGCCAACGGACCCGGCGGCGCAGGCCGCGATCGACGAGGCCCTCGCCATCTACCGCCGCCTCGGTGACCGGGCCGGCGAGGGCAACATCCTGTGGGCGGCGATGAACGTCCAGATCTTTGCCCGCGAGCACGATGCGGTGCGCCGCATCGGCCGGGAGGCGCTGGCCATCTTCGACGAAGTCGGGAATCGGTTCATGGCCGCGTGGACGCACTACATGCTCGGCGCGAACGAGAACATCGCCCGAGATCCCGGGAGCGCGCTCCCGCACTTCCGACCGGCGCTCGAATACTTCCTGGAGGCCGATGACCTGTCGGGCTTCGCTCTCGTGTTCGACGGCTTCGCCGCGAGCGCCTACCTGCTCGGGGACAGGCCGCTCGCCATGCGACTCGCCGGCGCGGCCCGCGCGGTCCAGGCGGCGGGTGGCAGCCAGCTCGGCGCGCTGAACCGGTCGTGGAACGAGTTCGAACCCGAGAAGATGATCAGCGACCCCGAGCTGGCGGCGATGTGGGACGAGGGGCTGGGCATGAGCGTGTCCGAGGCGGCTGAGCTCGCGCTCGGCTGGACGAACGCTGCCGGCGCGGAGCGCTAGGCGGGCGCAGCCAGGTCCCGACGGGGGAAGACGACGAGGGCGTAGACGATCGGGAGCACGAAGGCGATCGCCACGACCAGCAGGTCGAACGGATCCAGGGCGCCCTCCAGGATGTCGCCGGGCTGGAAGTGGTGGAAGAGCGAGTACTCCTGCGTCCACTCCACGTCGCGCCACAGGGATCCGAGGATCTCGAAGAAGTAGTTGATCAGCAGGTAGGCAAGGGTCAGGCCGATGGCGGGGCCGGGTCGATCGAAGCTGACCGATGCCGCCAGCCCGAACGTCGCGAATGCCCCCCACAGCAGGAACCCGTTCAGGAAGGTCATCGGCAGATGCTCGAGCCGAAGCTCGTCCAGCAGGCCCTGCGTGGCGGCGCCGACCACGTAGCCGGCGAGCAGGGCGGCGATCACCGTCGCCACCACGAGCAGCAGCGCGACGAGCATGGTCAGGTACAGGCCGGTGCGGGTCAGCGGACGGGAGAGCAGAACCTCCAGCGTCCCGCGCTGCCGCTCACCCGCGATCGCCGTTGCGGTGGCACCCACCGCGAAGACCGCGATCATCGCGATCGCCAACGGGTGCTGTGTGCCGAGCGTCACGGCGCCCGGCAGGCTGAAGAAGGAGCCGGACCCGAAGCTGAGCAGCTCCTCCGGGATGACGCCCGAGTTCGCGAGGTCACGGATCGCCTCGGAGAAGGCCGTGTAGATGATCGGGATCAGCAGTCCCCAGCCGAACAGCGCGGCGCCGATGAGCAGCCACCGGACGCGCTGCCAGGCCAGGGTCCGGAAGAAGAGCGGCAGGTTCATGCGGCCGGCTCCGCGTCGGTCGGCGCGACCTCGCCGACGTCGTCCGCGTAGTACTCGAGGAACGCCTCCTCGAGGCTGGCCGGCTCGATCGTGAGGTCCTCGAGCGACGGCGACGCGACGGCCCGGACGAACTCGGACACGTCGCCCTGGAGGGTGCCGAACAGTCGGTCGCCGTCTATGGTGACATCCACCAGCCCGGGCAGGGTGCCCGCGTCGGGGGCGGCGCCGCGCCATCGGATCGAGACCTTGCGCCGGCGGTGGGCGAGCAGCTCCCGGACCTCGTGGACGGCCATCAGGCGACCGTGGCGGATGATCGCCACGCGGTCGCAGACGCGCTCGACCTCCGACAGGACGTGGCTCGAGAAGAAGATCGTGCGCCCCTCGGCTCGCAGGTCGCCGAGGATGCCGTAGAAGGACTGCTGCATGAGGGGATCGAGGCCCTCGGTCGGCTCGTCGAGGATCGCGAGCTCCGGCTCGTGCTGGAGGGCCTGGATGACGCCGATCTTCTGGCGCATGCCGCGCGAGTAGTCGCGCACCCGGCGCCGCAGGTCGGCGCGCGGCATCTGCAGCCGCTCCACCAGTTCGTCGCGGCGGTAGGCGCCCCGGCCCTGGAGCCGCGCGAGGTAGTCGAGCACCTGCTCGCCGGTCATCGAGTCATAGAGGGCAACGCCGCCGGGCAGGTACCCGGTGCGCGACCGGATCTCGACCGAGTCGGTGGTGATGTCCAGGCCGAGCACGGTGGCGGAGCCGGCCGTCGGGTGCAGGTACCCGAGGAGCGTGCGAATCATCGTCGACTTGCCGGCGCCGTTCGGCCCCAGGAAGCCGAAGATCTCTCCTGGCCGAACGTCCAGGGTCAGGTCGTCGAGCGCCGAGATGCCGCCGTAGTGCTTCGTGAGCCCTCGGGTGCTGATCATCGGCGTCGCGGACGTGCCCTCCACGCAGCGGATCCTAGCGCCTGCGGCTCAGCCGAGATCGGCGACCGCCGCCTGGAAGACCTCGAACGTGTCGTCGCTGAACAGGACGAAGCGCACGATCTCGATCTGCGTGGCGCCGGCGAGGTGCTCCGCCACCGTCCGGACCGCGACCCGGGCCCCCTCGTCGGGCGGATAGCCGTAGATCCCCATGCTGATGGCGGGGAACGCCACGCTCCGCGCCTCGAGCTCGTCCGCCAGGCGCAGGCAGGACCGATACGCATTGGCCAGGAGCGCCTCCTCGCCCTGCGCGCCGCCCCGCCAGACGGGGCCGACCGCGTGGAGCACCCATCGCGCCGGCAGCTCGTAGCCGTCGGTGGCGACCGCGGTACCGGTGGGCGTGCCGTCGGGATACCGGCGGCGGAGCTCCTCGAGCATGCGAGGGCCGGCCGCCCGGTGAATGGCGCCGTCGACGCCGCCTCCTCCGCGCAGCGCGGTGTTCGCCGCGTTCGCGATGGCGTCCACCGGCTGGCGCGTGATGTCGCCCCTGACAAGCTCGAGGGTCGCGGCGCCGATGCGGCGGGCGTGCGCGGTCACCCGGAGACGATAGCTCCCGCGTCCAGCGTCAGCGGGCGACGCGGCTGGCTCGGAACACGGTGCGGATGCTGGCGCGCTGCCCGTACAGGAGGACGCCGGCGCTGTAGATCCGCGAGGCGATCCAGATGGCCACCACCACGGCGACCAGCAGCAGGCCGATGGCGAGCGCGATCTCCCCCGGGGTGGGAGAGGTGAGCAGCAGCCGCGCGGGCATCAGGTAGGCGCTGAAGAACGGGATCACCGACAGCGGTGCGACCCAGCCGGCGTCGGGATCGTTCAACGCCGGGAACGAGGCGAAGTAGCCGGCCATGGCGGCGAACATCAGGAGGCCGGTCGCCTGCTGGACGTCCTCGATGCGGCTGACCATGGAGCCCGCGGCCGCGTACAGGGTCGAGTACAGGAGGAAGCCGAGCAGGAAGAAGAGGCCGAACAGGCCGATCATCCCCGGACCGAGCTCCGGCAGCTGGATGGGTGCCGCGCCA
The DNA here is from genome assembly GCA_035463095.1 of Candidatus Angelobacter sp. Taxonomy (GTDB): domain Bacteria; phylum Chloroflexota; class Limnocylindria; order QHBO01; family QHBO01; genus JACDBZ01. The sequence goes on from DATHTR010000066.1 coordinate 49,872, forward strand.
GCCACCCCGAGCGCCTCGGACACCGGATCGTTGAGCATGAAGCCGATGGCGACCGCCGCCACGATCGCCGCGTACTGGGTCAGGCCGGCCGCGCCGGTGCCCAGCACCTTCCCGGTGAGGAGCTGCCGGGGCGAGGCGGCCGTGATGAGCAGCTCCATGACGCGGTTCGACTTCTCCTCCGCGACGCTCTGGGCGACCCACGTCCCGTAGGTGATGATCGCCATCAGGGTCAGGATGACCAGGGCGTAGGCGAGGATGAACGATCCGCCGAAGTCGTCGGCCGTGCGGGCGTCGTCCGGATTGACGGGGACGGCCGTGAAGTCGGCCGGCTGGAACAGCTCGGCACCCTGTTGGGCATCGACCCCGGCCCGCTCGAGCCGATCGGCGATGGCGATCGCCGTGGCCGCCTGCGTGACGAGCAGCCGCGTCCGGCTGGTCGGGCCCGCATCGCTCAGGTACTCGAACCCGAGCTCGCCGTCCCCGCTCCGGGTGATCGTGAGGAGGCCGTCGAGGTCGCCCGCGCGAACCTCGTCGGCGGCGCCATCGGCGTCGTCCACGCGCGTGACCTGTGCCGAGCGGTCGGGGTCGCGGCCCTCCTGGCCCGGGTCGGGATCATCGGCCAGGACGAGCGCCTGTCGCAGCGACATGACCGGGTCGGCCGACAGGTCCTCGGCCTGGACGCTCACACCCACCCGCGGCGGCTCGTCGACCCCGAGCAGGGCGAAGATGGTGGGTGCCAGGGTCACCAGGGCGACGGCCACCGCCAGCAGCGCGGTCGTGATGCGGAATGCGCGATTGCGGACTCGGAACAGGTACTCGCGCTTCGCCACGTGGAGGGCGTTCGGGAACAGGTCGGTCATGCCGCGTCACCGCCCCGCGTGGTGTCGGCGAGGTGCTGCTCCTCTTCGCTCACCGCCCGGCGGCCGACGTGCTCCACGAACACCTCCTCGAGCGACGGATCGCCGATCTCGAAGTGCGTCACCCGCTCGCCGCGGTCCAGCGCGGCGCGGAGGATCACGCCGGGGTCCTGGTCTGCCGGCACCCCGAGCTCGACGAAGTCCTCGCGGTGTGCCGTGACCGCGATGCCCGGCAGCTGCGTCACCCATTCCGTGCCCCGCCCGTCGCCGTCGGTGGCCAGCCGCACGACCTGCCGGCCCATCGCCCGCTTCACGTCACGCACGGACCCGCTCACGACCACCCGGCCGCGGTCGACGATGGCGATCGACTCGCACAGCTCCTCGACCGTCTCCATCTGGTGGGTGCTGAAGATCAGCGTCTTGCCCCGATCGCGCATCGCCAGGAAGGCCTCCTTGAGGAGCCGCACGTTCACCGGGTCGAGCCCGGTGAACGGCTCGTCCATGATCAGGACGTCCGGGTCATGCAGGATCGCCGCGATGAACTGGATCTTCTGCTGGTTGCCCTTGCTCAGCTCCTCGACGCGGCGGTCGTGGTACTCCGGGATCCGGAACCGATCCAGCCAGTCGCCGATGACGGTGCGTGCCTCGGTGTCCGCGACGCCGTAGAGCGAGGCGAAGAACCGGAGCTGCTCGCCGACCTTCATGCGTGGATACAGGCCGCGCTCCTCGGGAAGGTAGCCCCACGTTCGCCGCGGGAGCGCCGTGTTCTCCGTTCCGTGCCAGGTGATGCGCCCGGAGTCGGGGCGCAGGATGTCGAGCACGATGCGCATGCTGGTCGTCTTGCCGGCGCCGTTGGCGCCGAGCAGGCCGAAGATGCGACCGGGCTCGACCGAGAACGATGCATCGGCGAGCGCGACGACATCGCCGAAGCGCTTGCTGATGGAGTCGACGATGAGGGACATGCTCGGGGAGGGCAGCCTTCCACAGAATTCGGCAGGTTTGCGCGATCCAAGCCTACCCGATCCGCCGCGGCCGATCAGAGGAGAGGCCGGTCAGCGGGGCGGAAGCTCCCGGATGGACTCGGCGATCAGGCGGAAGGTCTCGGCTCGGACGCCGGCGTCACCTTCGAGAGCGCTCATCGACAGGATGAACCCGGTTCCGCTCGCCGCGATGATGGCGTACTGGGTGACCTCGACCGTGGTGACCGTCCCGGCACCGTCGTCGATCTGCCAGGCGTAGTGCAGGAGTGCCGCGTCCCCGGCGGGCAGGGTGGTCGTCTCGGCCTCGACCTCGCCCACGATGGGGACCTGCTGTCGGATCGACTCGGCCACCTCCTCGGCCGCAGCCTCGGCGGTGCCCTCCACCGGGCCGACGTTGATGACGTTGAGGTTCGTCGCGAAGCCGGTGACGTCGATGTCACCGGTCGAGTCGAATGCGAACAGCGCGATCTGGCCGCTGGCCAGTGCGCCGAAGGCCTGCCGGAGCGCCTCGGCCGCGTCCGGGTTCGCCTCGATCAGCTGGTCCATCGACGCGCTGTCGCCGAGGACGTCAGGGGACAGCTCCTGCCACTCGGCCGGCATCGCGATGGAGAAGCCCTGCTCGGGGACGGCGGTGCGCCGCCACCCGTCGGGCGTGCCCTCTTCGTCCGCCGTCGCCGGAGGCGATGCCGGAGCGGTGCCCGGCTCCTCGGTCGGTGCTGGCGCCACGGTGGCGCTGGTCGTCGCGGACGGTGACGGCGACGGGGCGTCCCCGCACGCGGCCAGGGCGATGCCCAGCACGACGGCCGGAACGAGACGGGTGAATCGGATCATCGGTCGCCCCATCGTCGCACGTTCGGTGCCCGCCAGCCTCTGGTACACTCTGCTTCCCGAACCGCCACGCGCCACCGAGCAGCGGCGGTTCGCGTGTGAATTGCCCAGTCCCCCTCAGAGATCGCACCTTCATGAAGATTGCCGTCCCGCGCGAGACCGCCGAAGGCGAGACGCGCGTCGCCCTCACGCCCCTGATCGCCGGACAGCTTGCCGGCGACGGCGTCGAGGTCCTGGTCCAGGCCGGCGCCGGCGACGCCTCGTCGAACCCCGACGAGCTGTACCGCGAAGCCGGGGCCACCATCGTCCCGGACGTCGCCGCGCTCTACAGCCAGGCCGACGTCGTCCTCCGCGTGGGCCGTCCCTCCGACGAGGAGGTCGAGATGCTGCGCGAGGGCACCGTCCTCATCGGGACCCTCGGCACCCTGGCGAAGCCGGAGCTCGCCCAGAAGCTCGCGAAGCGCGGCGTCACGGCCATCAGCATGGATGCCATTCCACGCATCACCCGCGCGCAGAGCATGGACACCCTGAGCTCGCAGGCCACGGTCGGCGGCTACAAGGCGGTCCTGATCGCCGCCGAGCGGCTGCCGAAGTTCTTCCCGCTGCTCACCACGGCGGCCGGGACCATTCGGCCGGCCCGCGGCATCATCATGGGCGCCGGCGTCGCCGGCCTGATGGCGATCGGCACCGCACGCCGGCTCGGCGCCGTGGTGGAGGCCACGGACGTCCGGCCCGCGGTGAAGGAGCAGGTCCAGAGCCTGGGCGGCACGTTCATCGAGGTCGAGATGACCGAGGAGGAGAAGGCGCAGGCCGAGACCTCCGGCGGATACGCGCGCGAGATGAGCGACGACTACAAGCGACGCCAGGCCGAGCTCATCGCCGAGCGCGTGAAGGAGGCCGACTTCGTCATCACCACCGCCCTCATCCCGGGCCGTCCCGCGCCGAAGCTCGTCACCGAGGAGATGGTGCAGAGCATGAAGCCGGGCTCGGTCATCGTCGACATGGCGGCCGAGATGGGCGGCAACTGTGAGCTGACCGAGGCAGGCAGGGAAGTCGTGAAGCACGGTGTCCGGATCGTCGGACTGACGAACCTCCCGGCCACCATGCCGGGCAGCGCGACGCAGATGTACGCCAAGAACCTCCAGACGCTGCTGAAGCACCTCATCGCCGACGGGAAGATCGATCTCGACTTTTCCGACGAGATCACCCGCGGCGCCACCATCACCCACGACGGCAAGGTCATCCACGAGGCGACCGCGCAGGCGCTCGGCATCGAGGTCGTCGAGCCCGAGACGAACGCCGATGCGCCCGCTGAGGCACCGGCCGCCGATGCCGCTGCCGGGACGGCGACGAACGCCCCATCGACGGCGCCCGCCGCCGACAAGGAGCCCACGAACTGATGGATCCAACCACTCTGAGCCCGTTCGCCCTGCTGGCGGCGCTGTTCATCACGGTCCTCGCCGCCTTCGTGGGCTACGAGGTCGTCTCGAAGGTGCCGACCATGCTCCACACCCCGCTGATGAGCGGCGCGAACGCCGTCCATGGCGTGATCGTGGTCGGCGCCATGCTCGTGGCCGCCACCTCCGACGGCCCGCTGCGCATCGCGCTGGCGCTGCTGGCCGTGATCCTCGGCACGATCAACGTCGTCGGCGGCTTCGTCGTGACCGATCGCATGCTCGAGATGTTCAAGAAGCGCCCCGGTGAGCAGACTCGGGAGCGCGGCTAGATGAACGACATGAACCTCTGGCAGGTCGCGACGTTCTTCGTCTGGCTGGTCGGCAGCGTCACCTTCATCATCGCCCTCAAGTGGCTGGCGAGCCCGAAGACGGCCCGCGTCGGCAACCTGCTCGGCGCCGGCGGCATGGCGCTCGTCATCGCCTGGACCTTCCTCACCTACGACCTCGCCAACCCCGGCAGCGAGCCCGGCATGCTCGCGAACTGGTGGATCATCCTGGTGGGCGGCGCCATCGGCGCCGTGGCCGGCGTCCTCGGCGCGCGTCGCGTGCCGATGACCGCCATGCCGCAGATGGTCGCCATCTTCAACGGGGCCGGTGGTGGCGCGGCCGCGGTCGTCGCCCTCGCCGAGTTCCTCGAGTTCGCGGACCACGGAACCGATCTGCTGCCGCTGCCCTTCGTCATCGCCACGCTGGCCGGCGGGATCATCGGCTCGGTGGCGCTCACCGGCTCGATCGTCGCTTTCGGCAAGCTGCAGGGCATCGTCGCCGCCCGTCCGGTCATGCTGCCGGGCCAGCGGATCATCACCGGCCTCCTGTTCCTGGCCATGCTGGCCATCGCGGTCTACATCGCCGCGTTCGAGAACTCGATCCCGCTGTTCCTGCTCTTCGTCGGCCTGGCGCTCGTCGCGGGCGTGGTGTTGACCATGCCGATCGGCGGCGCGGACATGCCGGTCGTCGTCTCGCTGCTCAACAGCTACACCGGCATCGCGGTCGCGGCGTCGGGCTTCGTGCTCTCGAACTACGCGCTCCTCATCGCCGGCACCCTCGTCGGCGCCTCGGGCGCGATCCTCACCCAGCTCATGACGAAGGCCATGAACCGGTCGCTCGTCAACGTCCTGTTCGCCGGATTCGGCACGGGCGGCGACGTCGTCGGCGGGGAGGAGGGCGAGGAGTCGCTCAAGGAGATCAACGCCGAGGACGCGGCGGTGCTCATGGCCTATGGCAAGCGCGTGATCATCGTGCCGGGCTACGGCATGGCGGTCGCCCAGGCGCAGGGTCCGGTCCGCGAGCTCATGGACCTCCTCGTCGCCAAGGGCGTGGACGTCCAGTTCGCCATCCACCCGGTGGCCGGACGGATGCCGGGGCACATGAACGTGCTTCTGGCCGAGGCGAACGTCCCGTACGACCGCCTCCAGGAGATGGACGAGATCAACGACGACTTCGCCGATACCGATGTCGCGCTCGTCATCGGGGCGAACGACGTCGTGAACCCGGTCGCTCGCGAGGCCGGCTCGCCGATCAGCGGCATGCCGATCCTCGACGTCGACAAGGCGCAGCACGTCATCGTCCTGAAGCGCGGTCGCGGCGCCGGGTTCGCCGGCATCCCGAACCCGCTGTTCAGCATGGAGAAGACCTCGATGCTGTTCGGCAACGCGAAGGAGACCGTCGAGTCCCTGGTCCAGGGCGTCAAGCAGGCCTGACCGTTCCAGGCGCCGGGCATCGCGCCCGGCGTCTCAGGCACCCATCCTGCGTGGATACCGGGTCCACGACCACCCGCAGGAGGACGCCATCATGGCGGAGCTCACCGACACCCTCGAGCAGCTGCTCGACCAGCAGAGCGGCCAGATCGGCAGTCGCATCGGCGCCGACGAGACGAAGACGCGCAGCGCCATCCATGCCGCCGTCCCGGCGCTGATGGCCGCCTTCAGCCAGGAAGCGGAACGCGGGGGCGGCATCCAGGACGCGATCCGCAAGGACCACGACGGATCGATCATCGACCAGCTGTCCGAGTATCTCGGCGGCCAGGCACAGCTCAGCCCGCGAACCACCAACGGCGCCGGCATCCTGTCGCACGTCCTCGGCGATCGGCAGCCGCAGATGCAGCAGGCCCTGAGCGCCAAGACCGGCCTCGACGCCGGGAGCATCGGGCAACTGCTGGCGCTGCTGGCGCCGGTGGTGATGGGCATGATCGGCAAGAAGAGCAACGCGTCGCCCGGCGGCGGCTTCGACCTCAACGACCTCGGCAGCATCCTCGGCCGCGAGAAGGCGGATGCGAAGAGCAAGAACCCCGACCTCGGCGATCTGCTGGACGGCTTCACCGGCGGGAAGGGTGGCATCGGCGGCGCGCTCGGCGATCTCCTCGGAGGTCGCGACCGGTAGGATCGTCGCATGCGCGACCGATGGGTCTGCCTCGACGTCGGCGAGACCCTGATCGACGAGACCCGCATCTGGTCGATCTGGGCCGATGAGCTGGGCGTCCCACGGCTGACGTTCCTGGCGGCGCTCGGCGCCGTCATCGCTCGCGGTGGGGAGCATCGGGACGTCTTCCCGATGTTCGACGCCGACGACTGGCAGCTGCGCCTCCCGGCGGTCGAGGCCGCTTACGGTGGGTTTCGGGCCGAGGACCTCTACCCCGATGCGGTCTCGGCGCTCGACGCGCTGCAGGCGTCCCATCGCGTGGCCGTCGTCGCGAACCAGCCGGCCATCCGGGCCGAGCAGCTCCGTGCCATCGGCATCGACGCCGAGGTGCTGGCCATGAGCGAGTCGCTCGGCGTCGCCAAGCCGGACCCGGCCTTCTTCGACCGAACGCTCGAGCTGATGGGACGGCCCGAGACGGCAGACGTCGCCTACGTCGGTGACCGGGTCGATAACGACGTGGTCCCGGCGGCCGCCGCGGGGATGCGGGCGATCTGGATCCGTCGTGGTCCGTGGGGCGTGATCCAGCATCCGGACGACCGGGCGCGGCCTGCGCTCGTCGTCGATTCGCTGACGGAGCTCGTCGAGCGCATCGATGAGGCGTGGGAGGACCGCTCGTGAACGACGAGTACGTTACGGCATCGGCAGCGTGGTTCACGCTGTCGCTCGTGAACGCGGGCCTGGCCCAGGGCAAGGGGCGCTCCGGCCTCAACTGGTGGCTGCTGTCGCTGTTCCTGGGTCCGGTTGCCACGTTCCTGGTCGTCACCTTTCCCCGGGGCGGAGCCGGCACCGCCGGAACAGGGCCAGCCGGGACCGGGCCAGCCGGGACCGGGCCAGCCGGGCGCATGAGCCAGCAACAGGCGCTGATCATCGGTGGGGCGGTCATCCTGGCGCTGCTGCTGGTCCTGGGCGCGTTCCGCTTCCTCGCGGGGTGACGGCGGGGCGCTGGTACACTCGGGGCGGATTCGGCCGTCGAATCCGGGCAGGCGCCGTCGCCCGTACCCATCGGCGCACCGAGGTGGAGACTGCGCGCGCGGCCTCCGCCTTTGCTGTCCCGGCCACATCACACCAGGACCGATACCGATGAGCCTGCTGGCCACCATCCTCGCGGCCCTCGCGGCTGGCGCGATCGCCCCGCTGCTGGTGCGGCGCGTGCCGCGCCGGGCGGGGTGGATCCTGGCGCTGATTCCCGCGGCGGTGACCGCCTGGCTCTTCCTGCAGGTTCCGTCGGTGGTCGACGCCGGTCCGCTGCGCGAAACGGTCTCCTGGGTGCCAGGGCTCGGGCTGGACGTCCAGCTCTCGCTCGACGGCCTCGGGATGCTGTTCGCGCTGCTGATCAGCGGCATCGGCACGCTGGTGGTGGTGTACGCCGGGGGCTACCTGTCCGGCGACCGCCGCCTGGGCCGCTTCTACCTGATCCTGTTCGGGTTCATGGCCTCGATGCTCGGCGTGGCCCTGGCCGACAACGTCATCCTGCTCTACGTCTTCTGGGCGCTGACCGGGCTGACCTCGTACCTGCTCATCGGCTTCGACAGCCACTCCGCGACCGCCCGTCGCGCGGCCCTCCAGGCGTTACTGACGACCTTCGCCGGGGAGCTGGCGCTGCTGGCCGGCGTGCTGATGCTGGCCCGGGCCGGCGGCAGCTTCCAGATCTCGGAGCTGGTCGAGCGCGGCGACCGGATCGCGGCCGATCCGCTCTTCGCCCCGATGATGGTCCTGCTGGTGGCCGGTGCCCTGACGAAGTCGGCCCAGTTCCCGTTCCACTACTGGCTGCCCAATGCCATGGAAGCGCCGACGCCCGTCAGCGCCTACCTGCACTCGGCGACCATGGTCAAGGCGGGCGTCTACCTCCTGGCCCGCTTCAGCCCGATCTTCGCGGGGACCGACCTGTGGCTCTGGCTGGTCGGCGGCTCGGGCGCGATCACCATGGTCCTCGGCGGCGTGCTGGCGCTGCACCAGACCGACCTGAAGCGCCTGCTGGCGTATTCGACCGTTTCGGCGCTCGGGATCATGACGTTCCTGCTCGGCCTGGGGACGGAGTACGCGGTGAACGCCGCGGTCGTGTTCCTGATCGGGCACGCCCTGTACAAGGGCACGCTCTTCCTGGTGGCCGGCATCCTCGACCACGAGACCGGGATGCGGGATGCGAGCCGCCTGTCGGGGCTGCGCCGCGCGATGCCGCTCACGACGGTGGCGGCGGTGCTCGCCGCATTCTCGATGGCCGGGCTGCTGCCGTTCTTCGGGTTCATCGGCAAGGAGCTCGTGTACGAGGCCACGCTGGACGCGGTCGACCTCGCCCCGGCCCTCCTCACCGCGGCGGTGCTCCTGCCGAACGTCGCCTTCGTGGTCGTTGCCATCGTCGCCGGCGTGCGCCCGTTCGCCGGCCCGCGCGTCGACCTGCCGAAGGTGGCCCACGACCCCGGCCCCTCGATGCTCGCCGGGCCCCTTCTGCTCGGCGGGCTGGGCGTGATCACCGGTTTGGTGCCGGCGGCATTCGCCAGTGGGCTGGCCAGCCGGGCCGTGGCCTCGATCACCGGCACGCCATCGGACCTCGAACTCGCGCTCTGGCACGGGATCACGCCGATGCTCCTGCTCAGCGGAGTGACGTTGCTGCTCGGGATCGTGGCCTTCTGGCGGCTGCGGGCCGTCGCGCGCCTGGCTCGACGCGCCGACGTCGGCACCCGCATCGGACCCGAGCGCGCCTATGAGGCGGGGCTCGAGGGGATCCAGCGTGGCGCCGAGCTCCTGGCCGGGGCGCTTCAGAGCGGATACCTGCGGCGCTACCTGCTCATCATCCTGACCGTCGGGATCAGCCTGGTCGGGTACGCCTTCCTGGCCCGCGGCCCCCTCCCGCCCATCACCGTCCCCTTCGATGCGCAGCCGCACGAGGTGACGGTCGTCGTGATCATCGTCGCCGCGGCGATGGTGGCGATCACCACCCGCTCCAGGCTGTCGGCCATCGCGGCGCTCGGCATCGTGGGGTACGGCGTTGCGCTGATCTACATGCTGTTCGGCGCGCCGGACCTGGCGATGACCCAGATTCTGATCGAGACGCTCACCGTCATCCTGTTCGTGCTGGTCCTCTACCACCTGCCGCGCTTCGCCATCCTGTCGTCGGCACGCACGCGGCTCCGCGACGCGACGATCGCCGGCGTGGCCGGCCTGCTCATGACCGGCCTGACGCTCGTCGCGTTCAGCGCCGTGAACCAGGTGCCGCTGAGCGAGTTCTTCGCCGAGCGCAGCGTGCCTGACGCGCACGGTCGGAACATCGTGAACGTCATCCTCGTCGACTTCCGTGCCCTCGACACCCTGGGCGAGATCACCGTGCTCGCGCTCGCCGCGCTCGGGATCTACGCTCTGCTCCGTCTGCGGCCGAGGAAGACCTGATGGTCTCGCTCATCCTCGCCACCGCCACGCGGGTGGTGCAGCCGCTCCTGCTGCTGTTCTCGATCTTCGTGCTCATCCGCGGCCACAACGCCCCGGGCGGGGGCTTCGCCGGGGGGCTGGTGGCAGCCACTGCCTTCACGCTGGTGGTGATCGCGTACGACGCCGAGACCGCCCGGCGGTCGCTCCGCGTCGATCCCCGCACCCTGTTTGCCATCGGCCTCCTGCTGGCGGCCGCTGCCGGGTTGGTGGGCCTGGCACTGGGTGGAGCGTTCCTGCAGGCGGTCTTCTTCGACCTGCCGGTTCTTGCCGGTGGGCGAGTCGAGCTGAGCTCGGTCTTCTTCTTCGACGTCGGCGTCTATCTGACGGTGATCGGCGTCACCCTGACCATCGTCTTCACCCTGGCCGAGTCGATCGGTGACGAGCGTGCCGACGAGGCTCGCACGGCCCAGCAGGAAGAGTCGTCGGAGCGCATCCCATGGAGCTGATCCTGTCGATCCTGGTCGGCGCCCTCTTCGCGGCCGCGCTCTACACCATGCTGCGACGCTCGATCGTCCGGCTGGCGATCGGGCTGACCCTGCTGAGCCACGCGGCGAACCTGCTGATCTTCACCGTCAGCGGCGTCACGCGGCGCGGCCCGCCGATCGTCCCCGACGACGCCAGCGTGCCCCTCGCCGGGACCGCCGACCCGGTGCCGCAGGCCCTGATCCTGACCGCGATCGTCATCAGCTTCGGCGTCCTCGCCTTCCTGCTCGTGCTCGTGAAGCGCGTCTACCAGACGGTCGGCAGCGACGACAGCGACACGATGGACACCACCGAGCGATGAACGACCTGCTCGTCCTCCCGCTCCTCGTTCCGCTCGTGGCGGCCACGCTGTCGATGCTCGCCTGGCGCCGGGTGGCGGTGCAGCGCTGGATCGGGGCGGCAGGGACCATCGGCCAGCTGGCGTCCGGCATTGCGCTGCTGATCCAGGTCCGGGCCAACGGCATCCAGGCAACGCAGATGGGCGACTGGCCGGCGCCGTTCGGCATCACCCTGGTCGCCGACCTGTTCAGCGCGGTGATGGTCGTCGTCACCGGGCTGATGGGGCTGGCCGTGGTCGTCTACTCGTTCGGCGGCCTCGACAATCGGCGCGAGTCCTTCGGCTATTACCCGCTCCTCCTCATCCTGCTGGTCGGTGTCAGTGGGGCCTTCCTGACCGGCGACCTGTTCAACCTCTTCGTCTGGTGCGAGGTGATGCTCATCGCCTCGTTCGTCCTGCTTGCCCTCGGCGGGGAGCGCGCGCAGCTCGAGGGCGCCATCAAGTACGTGACCATCAACCTCGTCAGCTCGGCCTTCTTCCTCTCCGCGGTCGGCATCCTCTACGGGCTGACCGGGACCCTGAACATGGCGGACCTCGCGGTCCGGCTGCGCGAGCTCGACGCGCCGGCCATGACGACCACGGTGGCGATGCTGCTGCTGGTCGTGTTCGGGATCAAGGCCGCCATCTTCCCGCTGTTCTTCTGGCTCCCGGCCAGCTACCACACGCCGCCGGTGGTGGTGAGCGCGATCTTCGCGGGGCTGCTGACCAAGGTCGGCGTGTACGCCCTCATCCGGGTCTTCACGCTGCTCTTCATCGACGACGTCGGCTTCACCCACACCCTGATCATGTGGATCGCCGGACTGACCATGCTGGTCGGGGTCCTCGGCGCGGTGGCGCAGCACGAGGTGAGGCGCATCCTCAGCTTCCACATCGTGAGCCAGATCGGCTACATGATCATGGGGCTGGGCCTCTTCACCGCCACCGCCCTGGCGGCATCGGTGTTCTACATCGTCCATCACATCATCGTGAAGACCAACCTCTTCCTCGTGAGCGGCGTCATGCGGCTGGTCGGCGGCAGCTTCGAGCTCAAGGAGCTCGGTGGGCTGTACCGCACCACCCCGCTGCTGGCCGTCCTGTTCCTGATCCCGGCCATGTCGCTGGCCGGGATTCCGCCCCTGTCGGGGTTCGTGGCCAAGCTCGGGCTGGTGCAGGCCGGCCTGGAGGTCGAGCAGTACCTGCTCGTGGCGGTGGCCCTTGCGGTCAGCGCGCTCACGCTGCTGTCGATGACGAAGATCTGGGCCGAGGCATTCTGGAAGGGCGCGCCGGAAGGCGCCTCGGTTCGACTGGGTGAATCGCGCCAGCCGGATGCGGCGTCGCGGGCCAGCCTGATCGCGCCGATCGCGGTGCTGGCCGCGATCACGATCAGCATCGGCATCCTCGCCGAGCCGGTGTTCGCGCTCTCGCTGGAGGCTGGAGAGCAGCTCATGAACCCCGCCGGGTATATCGAGGCGGTGCTGGGGGTGAGCCGATGACGACGCTGCTCTGGAACCTGGTGCTGGCCCTCACCTGGGGCGCCATGACCGGCAGCTTCGAGGTGGAGAACCTGCTCATCGGGTTCGCAGTCGGATTCGTCGTCCTGTATGTCAGCCAGCGGCGGGGCGGGCGGGCCGCCTACGCGAGCCGGGTGCTCAAGGTCATCCGCTTCCTCGGCTTCTACCTGTGGGAGCTGATCCTGGCGAACATGCGCGTCGCGCACGACGTCCTCACCCCACGCCACCTGGCGCGCCCCGGGATCGTGGCCGTGCCGCTCGACGCCCGGACCGATGCGGAGATCACGCTGGTGGCCAATCTGCTGACCATGACCCCGGGTGACCTCAGCATCGACGTGTCGACCGATCGGAGCGTCCTGTACGTCCACTCGCTGTTCATCACCGACGCCGCGGAGGCCAAGGAGGCGATCAAGGACGGCTTCGAGCGTCGGGTGCTGGAGGTGATGCGCTGATGGATACCCTCGGATTCCTGGACGCGGTCGTGTTCGTCAGCCTCGGCGTTCTGAGCCTGGCCCTCGCCTTCGCGCTGCTGCGGCTGATGCGCGGGCCGACGCTCCCGGATCGGATCGTGGCGCTGGAGCTGGTGGCGACGATCTTCGTGGGCATGGTGGCGGTGTACGCCATCGGATCGCGGCAGCCGGTGTACCTCGACGTCGGCATCGTCCTGGCGCTGGTGGCGTTCCTCGGCGCGGTCGCATTCGCACGGTTCCTGGTGGCGGGGACGGGGCGATGACGCACCTGCTCGTGGCCGCGCTCGTCGCGGTGGGCACGACCTTCATCCTGCTGGCGGCCATCGGCATCCTCCGCATGCCCGACGTCTACATGCGGCTCCAGGTCTCGACCAAGGGCGCGTCCCTCGGCGCCGGCTGCGTGCTCCTCGCGGTTCCCATCTTCTTCGCCGACATCGGGATCGCCGTGCGAGCCCTGCTGATCATCGGCTTCATCTTCCTGACGACCCCGATCTCGGCCCACATGCTGGCTCGCGCCGCGTACATGGTCGGCGTGCCGCTGTGGGAGGGGAGCGTCGTCGACGAGCTCGAGGGCCGATATGACCGCGACCGCGGGGAGCTCGCCGGGGACGACGAGGAGGGACCGACCGGCATCGCGTGACGGCCGCCATCGCCCGTGAGCGCTGGCCTGTCAGGCGGGGAGCGGGAGCCGGAACCAGATCCGAGTGCGTCCGTCGCCGGAGGTGGCCCCCACGTCCCCCCCGTGCTCGGTCACGATCTGTCGCACCACCGCCAGCCCGATCCCGGCGCCGCCGGTGACGCGGCTGCGCGAGCGGTCGACGCGGTGCAGGCGTTCCCAGATGAGGGGCAGCTCGGCGGCCGGAATCTCGGTGCCGGTGTTCGCGACCGTGCACGTGATCGCGGCACCCTCGCGGCGCAGCTCGACGCTGATCTCGCCACCGTCGTCGGTGTGGCGCGCCGCGTTGTCGACGAGGTTGGTGAGCACCTGGCCGATGCCGTCAGGGTCGGCCACCAGGGCCGGCAGGCCGCTGCCGTCGTCCACGCGGACGCGGATTGCCCGCGAACGCAACTGGGGCTCGACGAGGGCCAGGGACCGGCGGACCAGCTCGCCCAGGTCGATCTCGGCTCGAGCACGGACGATCGCCGCTCCCTGGTCGCGGGCGAGGCGATCGAGCGCCTCGATGAGGCGGGTCAGCCGCTCGATCTCGGCGTGGACGGTGCGCAGCATGTCCGGCGTGGGCTCGACCACGCCGTCGGCGAGTGCCTCGGTGTACCCGCGCAGGCTGGTCAGTGGCGTGCGGAGCTCGTGCGCCACGTCCTCGACGAGCGCGCGGCGCAGCTCCTCGGCACGCTCGAGGGTGGCGGCCATCCGGTTGAATGCCCGGGCGACCTCCCGCAGCTCACGGTCGGACGGCTCGTCGACACGGGCGGTCAGATCGCCGGAGGCGAGGCGGTGGCTCCCGTCGCGCAGCTCGGCGAGCGGCCGGAGGACGCGGCGGACCAGCCACCAGGCGGTGAGTGCTCCGAGCAGCACCCCCGCGACCGCACCGATGGCGACCACCCGCAGCAGGTACTCGTCGACCATCGCTCGCGCATCGGCCTCGGAGTCGACGCCCTCCATCAGCAGGTGCGCGATCTGCTCGGTGCTGAACCAGCGCACCGCGCCGACGATGACCGCGGCAACCACGAGCGCAGCCACCACCATGGCGATGACCAGGCGAACGCGCAGCGAGCTCACGACTCGGCGCCTCCGGGGTCGCGTCGCTGGACCGGCCCCACGAACCGGTAGCCGATGCTCCGCACCGTCCCGATGAAGCGTGGCTGCTCCGCCCGATCGCGGAGCTTGCCGCGGAGCCGTCCGAGGTGCACGTCGATCGTCCGATCGATGATGCCGGGGTCGTCGCCGCCGTGGACCGCGTCGATCAGCTCGTCCCGGGTGAAGACGCGCGACGGCCGGCCCATGAGCGTGTACAGCAGCCGGAACTCGGTCGCCGTCAGCGCGATCGGGTCTCCGTCGAGGCGCACCTCCATCGCGTTCGGATCCACGCTCAGCCCATCGGTCTCGAGGATCGGAGCCGGCGGGGCGGGCAGGGAGCGGCGGCGAAGCTGGGCCCGCACGCGGGCCATGAGCTCGCGCGGGCTGAACGGCTTCACGACGTAGTCGTCGGCCCCGAGGTCCAGCCCGAGCACCTTGTCGGCGTCCCCGCTCCGGGCGGTCAGGAGCATGATCGGCGTGTCGGAGACCTCGCGCAGCCGGCGACAGACCTCGAGGCCGTCCACGCCGGGCAGCATGACGTCGAGCAGCACCAGGTCGATCCGCTCGTCGCGCGCTCGCTCGAGCGCGGCGGCACCATCGGCCGCCTCCAACGGGCGGTGTCCCTCGCGCTCGAGGTAGAGGCGAAGCAGGTTGCGGATCTCGGGGTCGTCGTCGACCACCAGGACCGTGGCTCGGGGTGCCTGCCAGGGACGCATGACCGGGTCCGTCACCGCCCGATGCCGAGCGTGCCGAGGTTGTTCGAGAGGTCCCACAGTCCGATCGCGACGAGGGCCGTCCCGAGCACGAGCTGGATCGGGCGCTCCCAGCGCACCATCGCCGCCGCGAGCTGCCGGCCACGCGCCTGGCCGGCCAGCCCGAGGAGGAACAGCGGCAGCCCGAAGCCGATGCCGAACGCACCGAAGAAGGCGAGCTGCCGCGCCGCATCGCCGATGGTCAGCGACGCGACGAAGATGCCGATCAGGAACGGGCCGGAGCAGGGCAGCGCGATCGGTGCGAAGAGCAGGCCGTACAGGAACGAGCCGACATACGGACCGCCTCCGCCGAAGGCTGCCGGGCTCGGTTGCGGGATGCGCGCGAACGGGTTCCGTCCCAGGAGGAGCAGAACGCCCAGCGCGATGATGACGACGTCGATGACCGGCAGGATGACGCTCAGCACCCGGCCGAGGCTGACCGACAGCAGCGCCAGCACCGCGCCGATGAGGACCATGCCGACCACCACGCCCAGCCAGACGAGCACCGCCGCCACGACGGCGGGTGGCCGGTGCGCCACGGCCGCGGCACCGCTCGCGTCCGCCGCGATCGGTCGAGCGGTGATGTAGGCGAGAAAGCCGGGGTAGAGGGGCAGGACGCAGGGGGTGATGGTCGCCCCGATGCCGGCCGCGATCGCGATGCCGAGCTGGTCCACGACTAGCCCACGCCGAGCTCGACGAGGAGCTGCTCCGCGCTGCGCGTTCCGACCCCGAACTCCAGCGCGCGAACCGACCCGTCCGCCTCGATGATGATGAGCGGCGTCGACGGCGGGTTCGTGGCAGCCACGCCGAAGCGCGCCTGCAGCAGCCGATACAGCTCCGCATCGGCCATGGCGAAGCGCCAGTCGAAGCCCTCGCGCTCCGCGTACGCGGCCAGGTCCTCCGGGTGCTCGGACAGGTCGACGTCGAGCGAGACCGAGGTGAAGTCACCATTCGCGTGCGCCTCGAC
This sequence comes from Candidatus Angelobacter sp., assembly GCA_035463095.1. Classification (GTDB taxonomy): domain Bacteria; phylum Chloroflexota; class Limnocylindria; order QHBO01; family QHBO01; genus JACDBZ01. Next base: position 66,090 of record DATHTR010000066.1, read on the forward strand.
GACCTGCTGCTGCTGCGCCCGGCAGTTGCTGCACCAGATGGCCATCGGCTCGAGGAGGACGGGGCCGTGATCCCGCGCAAGCTCGAAGAGGGTGAAGCTCTCGCCGGTGCGCACGTCGGTGAGCGCGAAGGCCAGGAGCGGATCGTCCGGCGTCTCCGCAGCGCTCGGTGACGGCGGCTCGCTCACGGTCGGGCTCGCCGTCGGCGAGCCGGCGTCGGTCATGGTCGCCTCCGACGCGCTCGGCGTCGCCGGATCGCTCATCGGCGCGGCCGGGGAGCGTGAGCCGCTCGGCGTCGCAGGATCCGTGGCGCAGCCGGCCAGGGCGAGTGCGAACACGAGGGCCGGAATGGCGAGCGAGCGTCGGCGGTGCATGGCGGAACCCTAGGGACGGCGTGTGTCGATCGTGTGACGCGGATGGTTGCACGCCGGACATCGATCCGTCATCAGCCGGTCATGGCGGGCCGAGACGCTGTACGTCAACCCATGTATCAGCTCACAGGAGGTCCGATCCCATGCGATCCCGCAGATCCCTCACCGCGCTGCTCGCGGCGATGCTGCTCGCCGTCGCCGCGGTGACCCCGGCCGCTGCCGGGCGCGAGTTCGGCACGATCTACATCGACGACCTGGCCTACCGAACCTTCGCCAACCCGGCACGCGTGGACGCGGGCACCGGCACCGACCCGATCGTGGCCTTCACGAACTTCGACCAGGGTGGCGTCGCGAAGCACGCGCCGGGCGATGGCGCTCGCGGCGGCCGCTGGGCGGTCTGGATGGCCACCTGGACGGATCCCGCCGCGGCGCATCTCCTCACCGATTTCGATGACGTCATGGACCTCGTCGCGAGCGGTGACCTGACCATCGAGCGTGTCGAGGGAGCCGATTTCCGCTGTCCGATCCTTCCGCCGGGTCGGGGAGCCTAGCCGGCGCGGATGCGCGTGCAGCCGGCGCACGCCCACAGTGGCCGGGTGGACGAAGCGAAGATGCAAGAGCCCCTTCCCGGTCCGGGAAGGGGCTCTCCGTACGCTACCGAGGAGGAGCCTACTCGCCTCCCGGTGTGACCTCCACGCTGCCCTTCGTGAACCCGTCGCCGGTGGCATCGTCGAGGCCATCGAGAGCGGCCTCGGCGAGGTCGGTGCGGTACGCGGTCTCATCGGGCGCGGCCGAGATGATCTCGGACTCGAGGCTGATGTCGACCGTCTGCTGCCAGAGATCCGCATCCAGCATCCCGATCCCGTCCGGCGACGGCCAGATGAGCGGATTGATCTCGTTCATCATCCACGCCTGGTGGCCGGTGCCCAGCGTCGAGCCGGCGCTGACGGTGAAGTCGATGCAGTCCTCGGGATTCTCGCGGCAATGGATCCAGCCACGGAAGCTGGCCCGCAGGAACCGGGTCGCGACGTCCTCGTTGCCGTCCTGTGCCAGCCAGCTGGCCCTTGCGAAGATCGCGTCCTGCAGCATGGCCGTCCCGACATCGTTGTAGTCGATGACGTTCATGTCCTCGGGCTGGTAGAGCTCGCCCGTATCCGGGTTCTCGGTCTCGAGCACCTGGGCGTACTCGTTGTAGATCATCGCCTCGGCGACGTCGATATCACGTGACAGGAACAGGAGCATGTCGAACGGCTGGATGACCTTCTCGTAGTCGGTGCCCTCCTCCAGGCCCTCGGCGCGGGCTGCCGCGGTGACCTCGAACTCGTTGCCGAAGTCCCAGACACCGACGCGCTTGCCCTCGAAGTCTGCCGGGCTGGTGATGCCGGAGTCGGCCCAGGCTACCGACAGGGTGCCGGAGCGCTGGAAGATCTGGGCGATGTTGACGAGGTCGGAGCCCTGCTCACGCGCCTCGAGCACCTTCGGCACCCAGCTGATCGTGAACTCGGGACCGTCGGCCGCCGAACCCGCCTGCTGCGGGATCACGTCCGGACCACCGTCGATGATCGTGACGTCGAGGTTCTCGTCGTCGTAGAAGCCGAGCTCCTGCGCGGCGAAGTAGCCGGCGAACTGCGCCTGCGGCGCCCATTGGAGCTGGAGCGAGACCGCGGCCCGCTCGCCGCCATCCCCGCCATTGCCCCCATTGCCGTCGTCGCCGTCGGTGGCGTCAGTCGTCTGCTGCGCGGTCCCGCAGGCCGCCAGGACGAGCATCGCACTGACCGCGACGCTCGACCAGATCCGGGTTCGCTTCATCCGCTCGGCTCCTCCACGCTGTGCTCGGGCATGCCCGTTGATCGGCCGCATTCTACGGACTCGCTCCCGGAGAGGAAGCGGTTTATCCACAACCGCGACGAAGTCGTGGTGGACGACCGGCTCAGGTGTGCTCGTCGCCGCGCACGGAGGGATGCCACGGAATGAGGACGCGTTCGAGGAGCACCACCGCGAGGTAGAAGGCGATGCCCGCCACGGCCCCCAGGATGATCGCGGCCCAGGTCACGTCGAAGCGCAGCGCCGAGGCCGACTGGACCACGACACGCCCGATCACCCCCGAGGCGCCGCCGAAGTACTCGCCCACGATGGCGCCGATGAGGCTGAGCGTGGTCGCCACCTTGAGCGCTGTGAGGAAGAAGGGCAGTGCGTTCGGGATCCTGACCCGGCGCAGGATCGCCCACTCGCTGGCCGCGTAGGAGCGCATCAGCTCCAGCGCCGCGGGGTCCACCTGGCTCAGGCCGCGCGTGACGTTGATCATCACCGGGAAGAACACCAGGAGCGCGGCGATCATCATCTTCGAGAGGGGATTGGTCACGCCGAACCAGGCATTGAAGATCGGCGCGATGGCGATGATCGGGATCGCGTTCGCCGCGATGGCGACCGGCAGCACGGCGTCGCGCGCGTTGGCCCACCGGGCCACCCCGAACGCGACGATGAGGCCGACCGTGGTCCCGATGACCAGCCCGCCGACGGCCTCGAAGAGGGTGGTCCGCGCGGCCTCGAAGAGCGGCCAGCGCCCGGCACCCCAGTTGTTGACGAGCGCGGCGGCGATCTCGGTGGGCGGGGGGAAGATCCGTGGACGCGGCGCCGCCGAGGCGAACAGCTCCCAGACCACGATGACCGCCACGAACGTCACCACCGCGGGCACCGACCGGCGCAGGCTGCCGCCCAGCCGCGCGGCGCGTCCGGGCCGTGGCGGGACCGGCACGCCGACCGACGGCGCGGCCGCGGTCATCCGATCCCACCCTCCGCCGCCAGCCGTTCCTCCGATGCGGCGCCCGGGCCGCCGTCGGTGTCGAGGCCGCCGCCGGCGCGCAGCGCCTCGCGCACCTCGGTGACGAGGCGGAAGTAGCGCGGATCCTCGCGCGTCTCCTCGTTGCGCGGGTGCGGCAGATCCACCTCCACGAGCTGCGTGATGCGGCCCGGTCGGGCGCTCATCACCACCACCCGGGTCGACAGGAACACCGCCTCGGGAATCGAGTGCGTGACGAACACGATCGTCGTGCCGGTCTGCTCCCAGATGCGCAGCACCTCGGTGTTCATCCGCTCGCGGGTCATCTCGTCCAGCGCCCCGAATGGCTCGTCCATGAGCAGGATCGAGGGCTGAAGGGCCAGCGCACGGGCGATCGCCACGCGCTGCTGCATGCCACCCGACAGCTGGTAGGGATGGTGCCGCGCGAAGTCGCTCAGCTCGACGAGGGCGAGCATGTCGCGAGCGCGCGAGTCGCGCTCCGCGCGATCGGTTCCCATCAGCTCGAGCGGCAGCTTCACGTTGTCCTCGACGGTGCGCCACTCGAACAGCACCGGTGCCTGGAAGACCATGCCGTACTCACGCCCGAGGCGCGCCTGGTGCGCCGGCTTGCCATTCACCTCGACGCTGCCGCGGGTCGGGCCGATGAGGTCGCCGATCAGCCGCAGGAGCGTGCTCTTCCCGCACCCCGACGGGCCGATGAGGCTCACGAACTCGCCGGGGGCGATCTCCAGGTCGATGTCGGAGAGGGCGGTCGTGACGACGCGACCGCCCGCCGCGAACTCCTTGTCGACGCCGCCGATGCGCACGACCGGGGTGCCGGTCGCGGCTGTGCGGGCTGCGGGCTGCTCGGTCATCGGTCCTCCATGGTCCTCATGCCGCCTCGGTGCGCATGCCACGGCTGCGCAGCACGAGGAGCTCGACGGTGCGAATGATGGCGAAGAAGGCGATCCCCAGGATCGCGCAGGCCAGGATGGTGGCCCACAGCTTCTCCGGTCCGGTGATGTACTGGGTGTTGAAGTTGACGATGGCGCGTCCGAGCCCGTCGGGGATGCCGCCCGGGCCCTCCCCGACGATCGCGCCCACGATCGATGCGGTGGCGCTGATCTTGAGGGCGGTGAACAGGTACGGCAGGCTGGCCGGCATGCGGAGCTTCCAGAACACGTTCCAGCGGCTGGCGGCGTAGGAGCGCATCAGCTCGAGGGCGCGGGGGTCGGGAGAGCGCAGGCCGCGGATCATGGCGATCGTGACCGGGAAGAAGGTCAGGTACGTCGCAATGATCACCACGCTCGTCACGCTCGGGCCGAACGCGAAGACGACCATCGGCGCCAGCGCCACGATCGGGATCGTCTGGCTGGCGATGACGTACGGCACGAACGCCCGCTCCAGGAGCCGCGAGTGGACGAAGGCGGCCGCCAGCGTGATCCCGATCATGGCCCCGAGCAGGAAGCCGATGGCGGCCTCGCGCCACGTGTAGAACGCCGCGCCGACGAGGAACTGGGCCAGCGACTGCTCCGAGTTGCGCTGCACCGGGTTCGCCAGGGCGCCCCAGATGTCCCACAGGTGCGGCAGGAGCAGGTCCGATGCGAACCAGATGCGCAGCGGAGGCCGCCACTCCCATCCGTCCCCACGCCACGGGTCGCCGCCGATGAACTTCAGGCCTTCCCAGGCGACGGCGATGAGGAGCAGGAACCCGACGAAGACGGCGATGCGCCGCAGCCAGCCGCGCTCAGGCGACGGCTGCATCGGTGATCTCGAGCGCGCGATCGATGATCGCGAACCCTTCGGCCAGCTCCTCCTCGCTGATGACCAGCGGCGGGTTGGTGAAGAACGTGTTCCAGCGGACGAACGTGTACAGCCCCTCCTGCCGGAAGAACTTCCCGAGCGCCGCCATCTCGTCGGAGGTCCCGTTGAAGGGCGCCATCGGCTCCATGGTCTTTCGGTTCCGCACGAGCTCCACGATGCCGAACAGGCCGATGCTGCGCGTGGCTCCCACGCTCGGGTGCTTCGCCGCGAGCTCCTCGTGGTGGACCCGCATCCGCTCACCCATCCGCGTCGCCCGGTCGAGCAGCGCCTCGTCCTCGTAGACCTGGATCGTGGCGAGGGCGGTGGCGCAGGCCAGCGGGTGGGAGTTGTAGGTCAGGCCGCCGTAGAAGACGTTCTCGTCGAAGTGCTCGGCGTACTTGCGCCGCATGCCGAGCGCCCCGAGCTGGACGTAGGCGCTCGTCAGCCCCTTGGCCATGGTGATCAGGTCGGGGACGACGTTCCAGTGGTCGATCGCGAACCACTTGCCGGTGCGCCCGAAGCCTGCCATCACCTCGTCGGCGATCATGAGGATCCCGTAGCGATCGCAGATCTCGCGCACGCCCTGCAGGTAGCCGTCGGGAGGCGCCAGGATGCCGTTCGTGCCGGTCACCGTCTCGAGGATGAACGCCGCGATCGTGTTCGGCCCCTCGAGCTGGATCGTCTCCTCCAGGTTCGCGAGCGCCTGGTCGGCGGTGTCCCAGCCACGCTGGATGCCGTGATACGGGTCCAGGACGCGAACGACGCCCGGGATGCCGGGCTCGGCCGCCCATCGGCGCGGGTCGCCGGTGAGGCTGATGGCGCCGGCGGTGCCGCCGTGGTAGCTGCGGTATCGGGCCAGGATCTTCTGCCGGCCGGTGACCATGCGGGCGAGCTTGATGGCGTTCTCGTTCGCCTCGGCGCCGCCGTTCGTGAAGAAGAACGTGTCGATGTCGCCGGGCGTGATCTCGGCCAGCTTCTGCCCGAGTCGCGCGCGGGGCTCGGTGGCCATGAACGGGTTGGCGTAGGCGAGCGTCTCGGCCTGGCGCTTGATGGCCTCGATGACCGTCGGATGTCCGTGGCCGATGTTCGTGCACATCAGCTGCGAGTTGAAGTCGAGGTAGCGCTTCCCCTCGGGCGTCCAGAAGTAGCAGCCCTTTGCGCCGGCGACCGGGATCGGGTCCACCTTCGACTGCGCCGACCACTCGAAGATCGTGTGCCGCTTGGTCAGGGCGACGATCTCGTCGCCGGTCATCGTTCCGTGCTCGGTCTCGATCGCCATGCGTCCCTCGTCATGCTTCCCGCAGTCTGGTGCGCCCCGAGCGCCGATTACACCACAGCCCGCAACGGCCCGATGATCCTCCGTTCCCACGGTCCGTGGGCGCTGGCGGGCCGAAGGCCGTTGTGAGTGGGAAAATCTGGCACAGACGCCGATTCGGCCCTTGCCAGTGCGCGCTGCGCGGCGCAGCCTGAGCCGATGCCGGTGTGGACGATCACCGCAGACCGGGCGGCCGAGGCGGCCGACGTCCTGTGGAGCATCTTTCCCGACTTCCCGGGCTCCGAGGCTCTCGACCGGAAGGAGCGCGACCGGATCGCAGCGCTGCTTCACGCGCGGACCATCGAGGCGGGGCTCGGAAGCGGCCGCATCGACGCGTGGGGCGATCCGATCGTCGGCCTGGCGGTGTGGCTGCGGCGGCCCGGCCTGGATGAGCCCGCGCGGCCACCTGCTGCGCAGCCCGACCTTCGGCAGGTCGTGCCGGCCAGCGTGGCCGATGGGCTGGAACGGTTCGACGCGACGATGCAGCGCCTGCGCGCCGTGTCGCGACCCGACCGGCACGTCTATCTCGACATGCTCGGCGTGCTGCCGGCGCATCGCCGCCGAGGCATCGCCACGGCGCTCCTCGACGCCGGGCACGCCTGGGCCGAGGGGCTCGGCCTCCCATGCGCGCTCGACACGGACCTCGATGAGAACGTCGCGTTCTACCAGCGCCGAGGGTACGAGGTCGTCGGCCGGGAGCGCCTCCCCGATGGTGACCACGACCTGGTCGCCATGCGCCGCCCGCTGCCGGCCCGAACCGGAGATTGAAGGGCGGGACGGCTGACACCGCACATACCCTGTGAAGGCACCGATCCGAGTCGGTGCCGGATGGGGAACCGCCATGGAAACCGATCTGGTGATCCGAGCCCAGCGAGGCGACCGGTACGCGTACAGCGTCCTGGCCGCCGGGATCGTCGATCGGTTCCTGGCCGTGGCGCGCCGGATCCTGCGCGACATCGACCTCGCCGAGGACGCGACCCAGCAGGCGCTGGTCGCGGTCTGGCAGGACCTCCCCAAGCTGCGTGATCCCGCCCGCTTCGAGGCGTGGTCGTATCGGCTCCTCGTGCGCGCCTGCTAC
>DATHTR010000067.1:0-71158 GCA_035463095.1 Candidatus Angelobacter sp.
GGGATTAATCGCGGACCCGAGCATGTTTGTGTCGTGCCGGGCGGTAAGCCGATTATATTCTTCCCTATGCTGGCGTTGATTGAAGAAGGAGATGAGGTCATCTACCCGAACCCGGGCTTCCCGATCTACGAGTCGATGGCCCGCTACGTCGGCGGCACGGCGGTGCCGGCGCCGCTGCGGGAGGCGAACGACTTCCGGATGGACGTCGAGGAGGTCGCGAGCCTCATCACGCCGCGCACGAAGCTGATCGTCTTCAACACGCCCCACAACCCGACCGGATCGATCCTGACCGATGGCGACATTCGACGCCTGGCGGAGCTCGCCGTCGAGCACGACCTCGTGGTCCTGGCCGACGAGATCTACGCCCGCCTGCAGTACTCCGGCGAGCCGCTCAGCATCGCGACGCTGCCGGGGATGGCCGAGCGCACGATCACGCTCGACGGGTTCAGCAAGACGTTCGCGATGACCGGCTGGCGTCTCGGCTACGGCGTCATTCCCGAGTGGCTCGTGCCGTCGTTCAGCCGGCTGGTGATCAACAGCGTGAGCTGCACGAACGCGTTCGCCCAGGCCGGCGCCATCGAGGCACTCACTGGCCCGCAGGACGCGGCCGATGCGATGCGCGCCGAGTTCATCGCCCGGCGCGAGCTGATGGTCACCGGCCTGAACGCGGTCCCCGGCGTGACGTGCGTCATGCCCCAGGGTGCCTTCTACACCTTCCCGAACATGAGCTCGTTCGGGCGCACGAGCGCCGAAATCGCCGACCACCTCCTCTACGACGCGGGGGTCTGCGCACTGGCCGGCACCGCGTTCGGGAAGCACGGCGAGGGCCACCTGCGCTTCAGCTACGCCAACTCGCGCGAGAACCTGACCCGCGCCCTGGAGCTCGTGGGCGAGTCGCTCGCGAAGCTCGAGCGCACCGGGGATCTCGTGACGGCCGGGAGCGCCCCGTGACCGACCGACCGCGGGTCCTTGTCACCCGCGTCATCCCGGACGAGGGGCTCGATCCGGTGCGGGAGGCGTGCGAGGTGGACCTCTGGGAGGACGAGCTGCCGCCGCCGCGCGACGAGCTCCTGCGCCGGGTGGCCGGCGTCGACGGGCTGCTGTCGCTCCTCACCGATACGGTGGACGACGAGCTGCTCGACGCGGCCGGTCCGCAGCTCCGGGTCGTGAGCAACTTCGCGGTCGGCTTCGACAACATCGACGTGCCGGCCCTCACCCGCCGCGGCATCCCCGCCGGCAACACGCCCGGCGTCCTGACCGAGACGACCGCGGACCTTGCCTTCGCGCTGCTCATGGCCGCCGCACGGCGCATCCCCGAGTCGGTCGACTACGTGCGCGCCGGGAGGTGGCGCACGTGGGGTCCGATGCTGCTCATGGGCGTCGACGTCCACGGCGCCACGCTCGGGATCGTCGGCTTCGGGCGGATCGGGCGCGAGATGGCGCGCCGGGGGCGTGGCTTCGGGATGCGGATCCTCTACCACGATGTCCACCCCGCATCGGCCGAGGACGAGGCCGAGCTCGGGGCGCGTCGGGTGGAGATGGACGAGCTGCTCGCCGAGTCGGACTTTGTCAGCCTCCACGTCAACCTGACCGATGAGACGCGCCACCTGATCGACGCCGACGCGCTGCGGGCCATGAAGCCGACCGCGGTGCTCGTCAACACCTCGCGCGGCCCGGTGATCGATCCCGCCGCCCTGACCGACGCGCTGCGCGACGGTGAGATCTTCGCGGCGGGGCTCGACGTCACCGATCCGGAGCCCCTGCCGGCCGACCATCCGCTGGTGGCACTGCCGAACTGCGTGGTGGTGCCGCACATCGCCTCGGCCTCGCGCGTGACGCGCGGGCAGATGGCAGCCATGGCCGCCGCAAACCTGCTCGCCGGGCTCCGCGGCGAGCGGCTGCCGACCTGCGTCAACCCGGAGGTCTACGAGTAGCCGATGCCGGGACCGCGGATCCGGATGCCCGACCTGTCGAGGCCGAACCGCTACGAGCACCGGCGCCCGCGCCGTCCCTCGCATCTGCCGAAGCGCCTCACCCCGCCGCCGGAACGCGAGGGGCCACCGGACCTGTCGCTGTTCCTCTACGCCGGGCTGGGGCTGGCGCTGATCCTCGTCATCCTGGCCATCCCGTACGTCATCGGCTACCTGTTCGAGGTCGTCTTCTAGCGTCCGCCCTCACACCTGCGCGGTCCAGACCCAGATGCGGCCGTCCTCGACCTTGACGCGTGGTCGCGCGAGATCCGGCAGGTCGATCGGGTAGGCGGCGTCGTCGCCGGCGTAGCCCCCCCGATCGCCCCAGGCGGCGGATCCATTCGCGAGGCGGCCGGCCAGGTCGAAGCTCGCCCCATGGCAGGGACAGCGCAGGTCCTGCTGCTCCGGTCGGAAGCGCAGCGTGCAGCCCATGTGGGTGCAGATCGCCGACAGCGCACGCACCTCGCCACCGTCGTTCACCACGAACCCATCGAACGCCGCGGTGCTGAAGCGGCGCGCCGTTCCGTCCGGGAGGTCGTCGAGCATTGCCACGTCCGTCCAGAACCCGTCGCCACCGACGAGGGGCGTGTCGGACGCGGCCGGAGGGGCGTCGACCGGCGTGCGCTGTTCCGGGCGGGTGAGCGCCACGCCCGCGGCGCCGGCCGCCAGGCCGGCAGCGGCCCCGAGGCCGGCCTGGAGGAGCGCTCGACGGCTGAGGCGCGCCCGACCGATGCCGCCCGGCTCGGGACGCTCGCGGACCGGTGGCGGGACGCGGACCGTCTCGAGCGCCTCATCCGCCCGCCGCATGCGGATCCGGAGCTGGTCGACGAACGACGGGTCGGGGTCGGTGCCGGCAGACGACGCGCCCGCAAGCTCCGCGGCGGTGCGCGCCATCTCGGCCTCGTCCCGGTCATCAATCACGTCCGGCGAGGGGCGCTCATCGGCGAGGAGCGACTCCAGGTATGCGGCGAACCGTCCGGCCCGCTCGTCCAGGCGTGGATCGCGCTCATCCATCGGCCGCGTCCCCGAGGAGCGCCGCGCGTCGGAGGGCCCGGTACTGCAACACTCGCGCGTTGCCGTCGCTGATGCCCATGGCGCGCGCCGTCTCCGCCACGCTGCGACGCTCCAGGAACCGCAGCTCGAGCACGCGGCGATAGTTCGCCGGCAGACGTCGAAGGAGCCGGCGGGCGCGGTCGGCGGCGCGGTCCGGCCCGTCAGCGGGGACCGACTGGCCGGGGGCGACGGGCTCCCATCCGGGAGCGACCTGGTCGACCCCGACGATCGGCAGGCGGTAGAAGGCGCGCCAATAGTCGGCGATGGCGTTGTGCGCCACGCGGTACAGCCAGGCGGCGACCTGGGCGGGCGCGCGATCGGTCTCGAGCTGCTCGACGGCGCGCACGAACACCTGCGCGGTCAGGTCCTCGGCGTCCGGGTGGTTGCCGACGCGGGCGTAGACGAACCGATAGATCCCGACCACGTGCTCGTCGTAGACGCGCTCGAAGGGTCCGGGGGGCGCGGGCATCTCACCAGCGCAGTACGCGCCGGGTTACGCCCGGGGCCGCAGCGGCGCCAGGAGGGCCGCCACCTCCTCGAGGAAGCGGGCGTCGGCCTCGTCGAAGGCGTCGCGGTCGGAGCCGTCGATGTCGATCTCGCCGACGACCTCTCCGCCGTCGAAGATCGGCACCACGATCTCGGACCGCGTGGTCGCAAAGCAGGACAGATAGCGCGGGTCGGCGTCGACGTCGCCGATGATCTCGGTCTGGCCCGATGCCGCGGCCGCGCCGCAGATGCCGGTCCCGATCGGGATGCGGGTGTGCTCCGTCGCCTCGGGCCCGACCCACGGCCCGAGGACGAGTTCCGTGCCCTCGACCCAGTAGATGCCGATCCAGTCGTAATGCGGGAAACGCTCGTGGAGCACCTCGACCACCCGTCGCGTGGCGGCGGTCGGGTCGCCGGCCTCGGCGATGGCGGCCCGGACGAGGTTCAGGGCGTCGCCGTGCGCCGCGGGGCGCTCCTCGGCGACCGGGTGGCTCATTGCGGCGCTGACCAGCGCTCGGCCCAGCGGTCGATGCCGGCGATCGCGTCCCGCAGCTCCGTGCCCTTGGCGGTGAGGGAGTATTCGACCCAGGGCGGCACCACGCTCACCTCGCGCCGCTGAACGAGCTCCTCGTCCTCCAGCAGCTTCAGACGCTGTGACAGCGTTGCCGAGTTCGCCCCGCCGAGGGCGTCCTGGAGCTCGCAGAAGCGCTGGGTCCGGTCGCCGAGGACGCGGATGATGCGCATCACCCACTTCTGGCCGAGCACGTTCAGCGCCGCGGTCGCCGCGCACTCCGCGTGCTGGGCCGCGGCCCGGCGCGCGGCGCGTGACCGGGTGTTCGTGGCCGGCGTGGAGGCGTAGATGGCGTCCATCAGGACGCGAACCCTAGCACCGGCCCCCAGCGGGCGGCAACCGAGGTCAGCCCTCGACGGTCACCGTCATCTGCATCGACGGGTGGAGCTTGCAGGTGACCTCGTACGTGCCCGGCTCGTCGAAGGCGATCGTCACCGACCCGCCGTCCGAGACCGGCTGATCGAACGCCGGGTCGTCGGCTGCCCGACCGTTCGTGCCGTGCGTCACCGTATGCGGCAGCCCGCTCGAGTTCACGAACGTCACCTCGGTGCCGGCCGCGACCGTCAGCAGGCCGGGCGAGAAGCTGGAGCCGCCGATGATCACCTCCGCCCCATCGGCGTCGCCGTCGTCGGCGGGCTGGTCCGACGGGCTTGCGGCGGCGCTCTCCGACTCGGCCGCGGAGGGCGAGTGGTCCATGCTCTCCATCGTCGTCGGGTCGGCCGAGGGGGAGACGGTCGAATCAGCGGTTGCGGCGGGCGTGCTGCCGCACGCGGCGAGCACGACGGCCACGGCCAGGATGGCCGCTGCGCGGGGAGTGGCGGCGGATCGGGTCATCGGTCGGGTACGGCTCCGGTCTGCGATTCTTCGGTACCGACGAGTACGTCGCCGGTTACGCAGCGGCAATTTGACGCCCCACCGGGGGACCCGCATAGTGGGTCGGCCCACCCTTCGCCCCCCGCGTGTCGAGCATGCCGCAGACCACCATCTACGTCTCGCCCCGCTCCCTCGGGGCCCCCGATACGCGTCCGCCGGCGGTCGAGACGTTCGAGCTCGCGCGCCTGTTCGCCGGGAGCGCGGCCCTTGCCGGTGTCACGCTGCGGATCGACGGTGGCCGGACGATCGCCCTGCTCGGGCCGAACGGCGCCGGGAAGACCACGCTCCTGCGGGTGCTGGCCACCCTCCTGCGCTCGTCGTACGGCAGCGCCCGGGTCGATGGCCTCGACGTGGTGCGCGACGCGGACCTCGTCCGTGAGCGCGTGGCGTACCTCTCGCACTCGACCGGCCTCTACGACGATCTGACCGCCCGCGAGAACCTGGCGTTCGCGGCCACGATGCTCGGCACGGAGAATCGCCACGATCGCGTCGAGCGCGCCCTGGCCGACGTCGGCCTGCTCGATCGGGCCGACGAGCGGGTCGGGGGGTTCTCGGCCGGCATGCGGCGACGGCTGGCGCTCGGACGCATCCTGCTCGGGCGTGCCTCGCTCGTGCTGCTCGACGAGCCGTACGCCGCGCTCGACCGCGACGGCATGGACCTCGTGGATCGGCTGCTGGCCGCTTGGCGCGACGTGGGCGTGAGCGTGCTCGTGGCCTCGCATGCCACCGATCGGCTGGCGGTGCACCTGGACGGCACCGTGTCGCTCGAGCGCGGCCTGGTGACGAGCGTGACCGGCATCGGCGTGGTCAGCGTGGCGCCGCAGTCGCAGGGGGCCGGCACCGGCTCCGCCCGCTCGGCGGAGGCGGTCCGGTGAGCTCGTTCGAAGCCCAGGCCCGCGTTGCGCTGGCCATCGCCCGCAAGGACGCGGTCGCCGAGCTGCGGGGGCGGCACGCAAGCGTGAGCACGCTCTTCTTCGCGGCGGTCGTCCTGCTCCTGTTCGGGTTCGCCCTCGGCCCGGATGCTCGGCGCCTCGCCGAGGCTGCCCCCGGGCTCCTGTGGCTGGCGGTCGTTTTCGCCGGCATCCTCGCGGTCAGCCGGCTCCACCTGCTCGAGACCGATGATGCCGCGCTCGAGCAGCTCGCCCTGTACCCGGTCGCGCGGCGGGCGATCTACGCCGGCAAGGCCCTGGGAGGCTTCGCGGTCATGCTCGTCCTCGGCCTCGTCGTGCTCGGGGCGGTCGGCATCCTGTTCGCCGTTGACATCGGCTCCGCCTGGGCTCCGCTCCTGGTGACGGTCGTCCTCGGCGCCGTCGGGATCGCGGCGGTCGGGACGTTCTACGCGGGCGTCACCGTTCGCATGCGCGCGCGCGAGGTCATGTTGCCCCTGCTCGTGCTGCCGGTCCTCGCTCCTCTCCTGCTCGGCGCGGTCAAGGCGACCTCGGCGGCGCTCGCCGGCGACCCGTTCGGCGAGCTCGGCGCCTGGCTCCAGTTGCTCGTCGCGTTCGACCTGATCATGCTCGTGGCTGGAGCCGCGACGTACGGCTTCCTGCTGGAGGATTGATGAAGACCCGGATCCTGGGGGCCGTCGCGCTCGTCGCCGTCGCCGTCGCCGCGGCGGTCGGGCTGTTCGTGGTTCCCGCCGACCTGAACCAGGGCGACGCGCAGCGGATCATGTACCCCCACGTGGCATCGGCCTGGCTGGCGTACCTCTCGTTCGGCGTGACCGCCATCGGCGGCGTTCTCTGGCTCTGGAAGCGCGACCTGCGCTTCGACGCGGCCGCGCTCGCCGGCGCGGAGATCGGCGTCATGTTCACCGCCTTCGCGATCTGGGGCGGGATGATGTGGGGCCGGCCGGTGTGGGGCGTCTTCTGGCAGTGGGAGGACCCGCGCCTGACGACCACCGCGCTCCTGCTCGCGCTCTACGTCGGGTACCTGCTTCTGCGCCGCCTGACGGAGGACCCGGAACGCCGCGCGACGCGCGCCGCGATCGTGGGCCTGGTGGCGGCGGTCGACATCCCGATCGTCCATTTCAGCGTCGAATGGTGGCGTGGCCTGCACCAGACCGCGACGATCGCCTCGCCCGAGCGGGCGCTCGATCCCGCGGCACCGATGGTCTTTGTCGGCACCCTGCTGGGCCTGCTGGGCGCGTTCACGCTGTCGTGGCTCTACCTCATGATCCGCCGCTACCAGCTGGCGCGCGCCGAGCTGGCTCGCGAGGAGGAGGCTCGTCTCGGACGGCTCCGGGCCGTGCAGTCGGCTGCGGCCGCCCTCCGCTCCCAGGAGGGAGCCTCATGACCGATGCCGGATTCGTCATCGCCGCCTACGCCGTCATCCTGGGCGGCCTGGCGCTGTACACCGTGACGCTCTGGCGTCGCATCCGCGCCGCCACCACGCGCGACGACGAGGGCCGATGACGGTCGCGCCGCCCACCGAGCCGGTCCTCCCGCCGCCGCGGCGGCCCTGGGGCGTTCTCGTCCTGGTCGGGGTCGTCGTGCTCGTCGTGGCCTGGCTCGCGTTCTCGAGCGTCGGGAACGCGCTGGTCTACTACCAGGAGCCGAACGAGCTGCTGGCACGCGGCGACGCGGCCATCGGCGAGACGGTTCGCCTCGGCGGCCAGGTCGAGCCGGGCTCGGTCGAGCGCGAGGCGCCCGGCGAGGACTACGAGCTCCGCTTCGTGATCAGCGACGGCGAGGCATCGATCCCGGTCGTCACCACGAACGCGCCGACCGCCTCGTTCCGCGAGGGCAGTGGCGCCGTGGTCGAGGGTGCCCTGGCCGACGACGGCGTGTTCGTGGCGACCCAGGTCATCGTGAAGCACGACGAGAACTACGAGGCGCCGGCGCCCGGCACGCAGCCCTCGGACAACTCCTTCATCCCCGGGGACGAATGATCCCCGAGATCGGCCACGCGGCGGTCCTGGCCGGGCTCGGGCTGAGCGCCTACGCCATCGTGGCCCATGTCCTGGCCGCGCGCGGGGGCGATCCGCGGCTGGCCGTCAGCGGCCGTCACGCGGTGGTCGCCTCCTTCGCCGCCGCGGGCATCGCCAGCGTGGCGATGATGATCTCGCTGCTCACGCACGACTTCAGCGTCCTGTACGTGGCGGAGAACAACGCGACCACCACGCCACCGTTCATCAGCGCGATCAGCCTGTGGGCGGCGCTCGAGGGCTCGATCCTGTTCTGGACGCTGCTCGCCACCGGCTGGGCAGCCCTCGTCCTCCATCGGTACCGCGCTCGCCACCGGCAGCTCATGCCCTGGGTGGGCGCGACCCTGGCATCGGTCAACCTGTTCTTCTTCACCGTCATGACCTGGCCCGGCAACCCCTTCGCGCGCACCACGCCGGTGGCCGCAGAGGGGCTCGGCCCGAACGCCCTGCTCCAGAACCATCCGTTCATGGCGCTCCATCCGCCGCTCCTGTATCTCGGCTACACCGGCCTGGCCATTCCCTTCGCCTTCGGCATCGCGGCGCTCGTCACGCGACGGCTCGACGTGGAGTGGCTGCGCATCGTGCGACGCTGGACGGTGATCCCGTGGATCTTCCTGACGCTCGGCATCGTGGCCGGCGCGTGGTGGAGCTACGAGGTGCTCGGCTGGGGTGGCTACTGGGCCTGGGACCCGGTCGAGAACGCCGCGCTCCTGCCGTGGCTCACCGCCACGGCCTTCCTCCACTCGGCCATGGTCGCCGAGCGGCGCGGCGGCCTGCGCATCTGGACGAGCGCCCTGGTGATCGCCACCTTCGTGCTCACCCTGGTCGGCACCTTCCTGACCCGCTCCGGGGTCGTGGCCAGCGTGCACTCGTTCACCCAATCGGCCATCGGGCCCTGGTTCCTGGGCGCCATCGTGCTGGCTCTGGGCGGGGCGCTGACGCTCCTCGTCTGGCGTCTGCCCGACATGGCCGGCGGTGGCCGGCCGTCCGCGACGGTCAGCCGCGAGTCCGCGTTCCTCCTCAACAACGTCCTGTTCCTGGGCCTGACCTTTGCCGTCCTGTTCGGCACCCTGCTGCCGCTCATCATGCTCGTCGTCTCCGGGGAGCAGATCAGCGTCGGCGCGCCCTGGTACAACACCGTCACGGTCCCGATCTTCGTGGCCCTCCTGTTCCTCATGGGCGTCGGGCCGGCGCTGCCATGGGGTGCCGCCTCATGGGGCACGGTGCGCGACCGATTCGCGCTTCCGCTGCTCGCCGGCGTGCTCGCCGCCGCGGCGGTGCTGCTGCTCGGCGTGCGCGAGCCGATCTCGGTCGGGATCATCGGCCTGGCCGTGGTCGTCGGCGGTGTGATGCTCGACGAGGTCGTGCGTGGCGCACGCGCGAGATCGAGCGGGAAGGGCGAGGACGCTGCGACCGCGACCTGGCGCCTCGCCACGCGGAACCGTCGGCGGTACGGCGGGTACGCGGTCCACGTCGGCGTGCTGGTGATGGCCATCGGCGTGGCGGTCTCGTCCGGACTGGCGGTCGACCGGACGGTGACGCTGGGGCCGGGCGAGACCGCCACGATCGGCGCCTACGAGGTGCGCAACGAGCGCGTGGTGGTCGAGCCGCTCGCCGACGACCCGCGCGTCATCGAGACACGGGCCGAGCTGACGATCAGCGGCCCGCAGGCCGGGCCGCTGTCCACCGCCCTCCGCGATTACCCCAACTCGCCGACCGCCATCGCCACCCCCGCCGTCCGCACGTCGCTGGGGGAGGACCTGTACGTCACGCTGCTGGCCTCGGACCGGGCAAGCGGGGTGGTGACGCTCCACCTGTTCGTCAATCCGCTCGTCGTCTGGATCTGGATCGGCGGGGCGATCATCGGGGTCGGCGCCGCCTTCGCCGTGTGGCCGGAGCGCCGGGCCGCGACCGTCCGTGCCGAGCGTTCCGCGCCCGCTCGCCGGCCGGTGACCGCCGAGACGGCCGAGACGGCCGAGGGAGCCTGACCGATGCGCTGGCGCGGCCTTCGCTGGCTGCTCGTCCCGCTGGTGCTCGTCCCGGTGACCGCGCTGCTCCTCGTCGGGTTCGGGCGCGACCCGCGTGCTCCAGCCTCTCCGCTCATCGGGCAGCCGGCGCCGGCGTGGGCCGGCGAGACGCTCGACGGTGGGACGCTGAGCTCAGCGGACCTCGCCGGCCGGCCGTACGTCGTGAACTTCTGGGCGAGCTGGTGCATCCCGGCGTGCGTCGACGAGCACCCGGTCCTCGCGGCGGCCCACGCCGACCACGGCGGCGCGCTGACCCTGGTCGGCATGCTCTTCGACGACCGCCCGGCCGATGCGCAGGGCTTCCTGGATCGCTACGGCGACGCCGGCTACGACCACGTGCTCGATGAACGCGGATCGATCTCGATCGAGTACGGGGTGATCGGCCCGCCGGAGACCTTCTTCGTGGACGCGGACGGCATCGTGCGAGCCAAGCAGATCGGGCCGCTGACCACCGAGCGCATGGCCGAGCATCTCGCCACGATCCTGCCGGCGGCGGCTCGATGACGAGGTGGCTGCTGCCGGTCGCTGCCGGCCTGGCGCTCGGCGTGGCCGCGCTGCTGACCGTCATGGCCGTGGCAGGCGCCGGGGAGCGCACGCCCTCGCAGCGCGTCGACGCACTGGCCGCGGAGCTGCGCTGCCCCGACTGCCAGGGTCTCTCGGTGGGGGATTCGCCGACGCGCTCGGCCCAGGAGATCCGGCGCCAGATCGATGAGCTCGTCACCGCGGGTGCCACCGACGACCAGGTTCGCGCTCACTTCACCGCCCGGTACGGCGAGTGGATCCTCCTGGCGCCCCGTGCGCCGCTGCTCTGGATCGTGCCGTTCGTCGCGGTGCTCGGCGGGCTGGCAGCGCTGATCTGGTGGATCGTCACGCGCCGGTCCATCGCCCCGGAGCCGGCGCCCATGAACGAGCCGGTCGACGCCGATGAACGCCGCCGGCTGCACGACGAGGCCGAGGCGCTCGATGCCTGAGACGCTGCTCCTGCTCGTGATGCTGCTGACGGCGGGGGCGGTAGTGCTGGCCCCACTTCGGGCCCGCGCCGCCGAGGGGCCGCCCGCTGACGACGACCTCGACGCTGCCAGGCTCCGTCACCGCGTGGCGCTCGAGACGCTGCGGGACGTCGAGGCCGACCATCGGTCCGGATCGCTGGACGACGCGGCGTACGCGGCGCAGTTGGCCGAGGCGGAGACGCGCGCGGCGGAGACGCGCGCTGCATTGGACGGTCGCAGGGCGGCGTCGGCGTCGATCCAGGGCCGTCGCGGGCGGACCGCCGCCGTGGTTGCGGCCGCCGGCATCGGCCTCGCGCTGTTCGCCGGCTCGCTCATTCCGGCCACCGGGATTGCGAACGAGACGATCCTGAACGAGCGGCTCGCGGCGGCCCAGGGGGCGGAGGCGGAGCGGCAGCAGCGGATCGCCGATCTGCGCGCCACCCTCGCCGACGATCCGCTCGATGCGGCGGCGCTGTCGGAGCTGGCGGACGCCCACCTTGCCGGCTCTTCGACCGACGACCTCGCCCGCGCCGCGGCAGCGCTCCAGCTGCTCCTCACCGTCGAGCCGGATCGCGCGGATGCCTACGAGCGGATCATGGCCGCCTACCTGCGGGCCGGCGACCACGGGAACGCGCGCGCCGCCTGGACGTCCTACGCGGACCGGCTCAGCGCCGATCCGGTGGAGCTCGCCTTCTTCGACGGCCTCATCGCCGCGCGCGGCGAGGACGACGCGGAACGGGCGGTCGCTGCCTTCGACCGGTTCCTCGAGCTCGCGCCGGATGACCCCCGGGTCCCGATGGTGCGCGGCCTTCGCGACGAGGCCGCCGCGCGCTGATGCCGGGCGCGGCTCAGCCGGCGAGGCGGGTGAAGGCGCGCTCGATCGTCGCCAGCTCCTCGTCGGTGAGCCGGTCGACGAAGTGCTCCGCCACACCGCGCAGGTGCGTCGGCGCCGCGCGCCGCAGCCGCTCCTCGCCCGCCGCGGTGAGGGCCGCCCACTGGCCGCGCCGGTCGTCCTCGCAGGTGACGCGTTCCACGAGGCCGTCGGCCACCAGCCGATCCACCAGCCTGGTCACGCCCGAACGCGAGAGGAGCAGGCGATCGGCGAGCTCGCTCATGCGCAGCCGTCGGGGATCGGCGCTGGCGAGCTGCACGAGGACGTCGTAGTCGGTCAGCGCCATGTCCTGTTCGTCGCCGAGCTCCTGCTCCAGGGCACGGACCACCTGCGCGTGGGCGCGCAGGAACGCGGCCCAGGCGCGGAGGCGCCGGTCATGACGGGAGAGGGGGGCGGTCATCGGCTCGTCGGTTCGTTGCGGACGCAATCATCGGCTGATATAGTTGCACAGTCAATCATAGAGTATCCCCACGGAGCCCATAGCATCTCATGACCTGGACCCTCGACCCCGCTCATTCCTCGGTGACCTTCAGCGCGAAGCACATGATGGTGACGACCGTTCGCGGCTCGATGCAGATCCGCGACTTCGACCTCGACCTCGACCTCGACGACCTGACCCGCTCGTCGGTGCGCGTGAGCCTCGATGCCTCATCGATCGATACCGGCATGCAGCAGCGGGACGCGCACCTGCGCTCCGCCGACTTCCTGGCCGTCGACGAGCATCCGACCATCGACTTCGTCAGCACGCGCATCGAGCCGGCCGGCGACGCCTACCGCATCGCCGGCGACCTGACGATCCGCGGCACGACCCGTTCGATCGTCCTCGACGCGGAGTACGCCGGCACGGTGACGAACATGCAGGGCGGCCGGAGCGCCGGTTTCAGCGCCACCGCCCGCATCGACCGTGAGGAGTTCGGCCTGACCTGGAACGTCGCGCTCGAGCAGGGCGGTTGGCTGGTCAGCAGGGACATCAGGATCGCGATCGACCTCGAGGTGCTCTCCGCCGAGGCCACGTCGCGGTCCACGTCGGAGGAGCCGGAGGCCGAGCGCATCAGCGCCTGAGGCGCCCGGCCGCTGGCGGCATCGGGCTCGCGTAGGATGAGCCCGATGCCACGACTCGAGTACCCTCCCGCACCGACCTCCGACCAGGTCGATGACTTCCACGGCGCCTCGATCGCCGATCCGTACCGGCCGCTCGAGGACAGCGACGCGCCGGAGGTGCGCGCCTGGATCGACGCCGAGAACCGATTGACCGAGCGCGTCCTCGGCGAGTCGCCGGCGCGGGCAGAGATACGGGAGCGGCTGGCCCGGCTGTGGGACTTTCCTCGCGCCGGCGCGCCCTGGCGGCGCGGCGATCGCTGGTTCCGCCTCCGCAACACGGGCCTCCAGGACCAAGACGTCCTGTGGGTCGGCGACGAGCCCGATGCGGATGGTCGCGTCCTGCTCGATCCGAACGCGCTGAGCGACGACGGCACGACGGCCCTGTCCGCCGCTGCGGTCTCCGACAGCGGGCGGCTGCTCGCCTACGCGACGAGCGATGCCGGCTCCGACTGGCGCACCTGGCGGGTTCGCGATGTCGAGACCGGCGACGACCTTCCTGATCTGATCACGTGGAGCAAGTTCGCCTCCGCCGCCTGGACCGCTGACGACGCGGGATTCTTCTACGGCCGCTTCCCGGAGCCGCCGGCCGAGGCCGCCTACGACGCACCGAATCACACGATGGAGCTGCGCTACCACCGGCTCGGCTCGGAGGAAGAGACCGACGCGGTCGTGCTGGTCCGGCCGGACCAGCCGGAGTGGGGGTACGAGCCGCTGGTCACCGATGGCGGCCGTCTCCTGGTCATCAGTGTCTGGCGTGGCACCGACCCCGAGAACCGGCTGGCGGTCGCCGACCTGGCGGGCGGCGTCGACGCTGCCGAGGTGCGAATGGTGCTCCCCGACGCCGACGCTCGGTACGAGCCGATCGCGGCCGTCGACGGCACGCTCTACCTCCTCACCGACCGCGATGCTCCGATGGGCCGTGTGGTCGCCATGGACGTCGCCGAGCCCGCCGAGCTGCGCGAGATCGTGCCGCAGGGCGAGGACGCCATCGAGCAGGTGAAGCTGGTGGGCGATCGGCTCGCGGTCCTCAGCCTGCACGACGCCCACCATCGGCTCGCCATCTTCGAGCGTGACGGGAGTCATGTCGCCGAGGTCGAGCTCCCGGGCATCGGCACCGTCACCGAGCTCGCCGGGCAGCGAGAGGACCCCGAGCTGCACCTGGGGTTCATGACCTTCGCGGCGCCGGCCGTGGTGCTCGCCGTCCGGATGGCCGAGGGCGCCGTGCGCGAAGTCAACCGGCCGGCGCTGCCGTGGGATCCGGACGGGTTCGTCAGCGAGCAGGTCTTCGCCACCTCGGCCGACGGGACGCGGGTGCCGCTGTTCCTGACCCGCCGCCGCGACCTCGAGCCCGATGGCGCGACGCCGACGCTGCTGTACGGATACGGCGGCTTCCAGATCGCGATCGGCCCGATGTTCAAGCCCGAGTGGCTGGCCTGGATGGAGCGGGGCGGGCTGCTGGCCGTCGCGTCACTGCGCGGCGGCAGCGAGTACGGGACGGCCTGGCACGACGCCGGGCGGCTGGCCAACAAGCAGAACGTGTTCGACGACTTCGCCGCCTGCGCGCGGTGGCTGACGGCGTCCGGATGGACGCGCCCGGAGCGCATCGGCATCCTCGGCCGCTCGAACGGCGGCCTCCTCGTCGGCGCCAGCATCACCCAGCAGCCCGAGCTGTTCGGGGCGGCCGTCCCGGAGGTCGGCGTGATGGACATGCTGCGGTTCCACCGCTTCACGATCGGCTGGGGATGGACGAGCGACTACGGATCCGCCGACGATCCCGAGGGATTCCGCACGTTGATCGCGTACTCGCCGCTGCACAACATCCGACCCGGAACCGCGTATCCGCCCACGATGGTGACGACCGGTGACCACGACGATCGGGTCGTGCCCGGGCACTCGTTCAAGTTCGCCGCCGCGTTGCAGGCGGCCCAGGCAGGGGACGCCCCGGTCATCATCCGCATCGACACCGATGCCGGGCACGGGGTCGGCAAGCCGGTCCACAAGCTCATCGACGAGCGCGCCGACGTGCTCGCCTTTCTTGACCTGGTGCTGTCACGCGGTTGATCCGCCCTTGATCCGGCGTCCCTACGCTTCGTGACGCAGGAGCCTCGCATCCGGCGCCTGCCTCCCCGCTCCGCGTCCATGCGCCCCGGCCGATCCCGGGGCGCATCGGCGTCTCGCCGACCGTGCCGGCGCTCTAGGACGGGCGCGAAGGCACGCGCGGAATGTCGATCCAGAACGTGGAGCCGACGTCCTCCTGCGACTCGACGCCGACCGTGCCGCCGTGCGCCTCGGCCAGGTGACGGACGATGGACAGGCCCAGGCCCGCACTGCCCCCGCGCGTCGACTCGTCTCGCTCGCGGGCACGTGAGCGGTCGACCTTGTAGAACCGCTCGAAGATGCGGGCCCGGTGTGGCTCCGGGACGCCGATCCCGTCATCGGCAACGCTGAACCGGACGCGGTCAGGCCCGCGCTCGGCCCAGCCGATGCGCACCTCGCCGCCGCGATGGCTGTACTTCACCGCGTTGTGGGCAAGGTTCAGCAGCGCCTGCCCCAGCCGCTCGGGATCCGCCAGCACCGATGCCCCGACCTCGGGGGCGGGCACCTCGCGGACCGCGATCTCCCGGCGCTCGGCCACCGGCCGGATGCGCTCCATGCAGGTGACGACGATCTGGCGCGGGTCCACGGCCTCGAGCGCCAGCTGGACCTCCCCCGACTCGATCGTCGACAGGTCGAGCAGCTCGTTCACCAGCTGGGCGAGGTGGTCGGCCTCGCGTTCGATCTGCGTGGCGAAGTCATGCATGGTGGCAGGGTCGTCGGCCGTGCCGGAGGCCAGCGTCTCGGCGAGGAGCTTGATCGAGCTGAGCGGCGTCCGCAGCTCGTGACCGATGTTCGCCACGAAGTCGCGCCGGATGCGCTCCATGCGACGCAACGCGGTCACGTCGTGAAGCGAGAGGACGAGGCCGCCGCCGGCGAGCGGCACCGCCTCGACCGTGAAGCTGCGAGCCCCGAGATGCCCGAGCTCCGCCTGGCCGCTCGTGGGTCGGCCCGCGGACAGCGCCTCACGAGCCAGCGCATCGAGCGGCGCCGAGCCGAAGGCGGCGATGAGGCTCATCCCCGCCAGCTCCTCGGTCGGTCGTTCGGCGAGCTCGGCCGCCTCGGGCCCGGCGCGCCGAATGCGCAGATCCTCGCCGGTCAGCAGGAGCACGTCGTCCCCTCTGCGCTCCAGCAGCGCCTCGAAGGCAGCGGCGGCGGCCGGGTCGATCACGCGTCGGGCGGCGCGAAGGCGTACCCGACGCCGCGCACCGTGCGGAAGAAGTTGTGCCCCGATCGGTCTCGCAGCTTGCCGCGCAGCCAGCTGACGTGGACGTCGACGGTGCGGTCGTCGCCGACGTAGTCGTAGCCCCAGATGCGGGAGAGCAGCTGGTCGCGGGTGAAGATGCGGCCCGGCGAGCCGGCCATGTGCGCCAGCAGGTCGAACTCCTTCGTCGTGAGGTGAATCACCTGCCCGTCCACGGACACCTCCCGGCGGCCGACGTCGATGTGGATCGCGCCGAAGTCGAGGGCCTCGCGCCGCTCCGGGTCGTCACCCTCGCGTCGATGGCGGCGGAGGACGGCCTCGATGCGAGCCAGGAGCTCGGGGCGGCTGAACGGCTTCGCCACGTAGTCGTCGGCGCCGACCTTGAGCCCCACCACCCGGTCGATCTCGTCGCCCTTCGCCGACAGGATGATGACCGGCGTCGCGATGCCGCCTCCCCGCAGGGCACGGAGGACCTCCACGCCGCTCATTCCCGGCAGCATCACGTCCAGGATGATGAGGTCCAGCCGCTCGTCGCGGGCCGCCTCGAGCGCCGCCTCGCCGTCGGAGGCGGTGGTCACCTCGTAGCCCTCGCGCGTCAGGTTGAAGGTCAGCGCCTGGCGGAGGGTGCGGTCGTCCTCGACGACGAGGAGCCGTCGGCGCATCGGGTCCCTCCTAGGGGTTGAGGTCCTCGACCTGCCCGGTGGCCAGGTACACGACGTCCTCGCCGATGTTCGTCACCCGGTCGCCGAGCCGCTCGAGGTGATGGGCGGCGAAGAGCATGTGGGTCGCCTGACGGACTCGCTCGGGAGCGGCGGCCATGAGCTCCATGGCGTCCTCGTAGACGCTGTTGTAGAGGTGGTCGATCTCGTCGTCGCGCTGGCAGACGGCGCGCGCGCCCTCCTCGCTGATGTCGACCAGCGCCCGCATGGCGGCGTGCAGCTGTTCGCGGCAGATGCGCTCCATCTGCGGGATCTGGCGGAAGATCGGCATCTCCGGCTCGGAGGCGAGCTGCTGGGCCAGCTTCGCGATGTTCACCGCGTAGTCGCCCATGCGCTCGAGCTCCGCCGATGCGTGGTACAGCGCCAGCAGCTCGCGGACGTCGCGCGCGACCGGGGCCTGGGTGGCGATCAGCGTCGTGATCTCCGTGTTGATCTCGCGCTGAAGATCGTTGACGGCCGAGTCCTCCCAGCGCACCTGGTCGGCGAGCTCGGTGTCGCGCTCCTGCATGGCACGACCCGCCCGCTCGAGCGACTCCTCGACCAGCGCGCCGAGGCGCAGGACGTCGTCCTTCACCCGGTCCAGCGCTCGGTCGAACGTCGCGCGCGGCGACAGGCGTTCGGTCTCGAGGTCTGGCGTCGGTCGATCCATGGGTGTGCTCCTCTCAGCCGAACCGGCCGGTGATGTAGTCCTCCGTCAGCCGGTTGGCCGGACGCGTGAAGATCTCCTGGGTCTCGTTCATCTCGACCAGGTAGCCGGCCCGGTCGTCGCCCATGGTCAGGAAGGCGGTGACGTCGCTCGCGCGAGCCGCCTGCTGCATGTTGTGCGTCACGATGACGATCGTGTAGTTCTCCTTGAGCTCGCGCATGAGCTCCTCGATCTTCAGCGTGGCGATCGGATCGAGCGCGGAGCAGGGCTCGTCCATGAGGATGACGTCGGGCTCCACCGCGATCGCGCGCGCGATGCACAGTCGCTGCTGCTGGCCACCCGAGAGCGACGTGCCCATGCTGTCCAGCTTGTCCTTGACCTCGTCCCAGATCGCGGCCTTGCGCAGCGAGCGCTCGACGAGCTCGTCGAGCTCGGCCCTGCTGCCGCGGAAGCCGGCGACCTTCGGGCCGAACGCGACGTTGTCATAGATGGACTTGGGGAACGGGTTCGGCTTCTGGAAGACCATGCCGATCCGGCGCCGCACCTCCACCGGATCGACCCCGGCCTGGTAGAGGTCGACGCCGTGGTAGAGGATCCGGCCGCTCACGTGCGCCCCGTCGATGAGGTCGTTCATGCGGTTGAAGCTGCGCAGCAGCGTGCTCTTGCCACAGCCCGACGGGCCGATGAGCGCGGTGATCTCGTTGCGTCGGATCTGCATGCTGACCTCGCGGACGGCGCGGAACGCACCGTAGAAGCACGAGAGCTCCTGGAGGTCGAACACCACGTCGTTTGCGGTGCGCTCGGCCTCGTCGCCGCCCCGGTCGGCCATCGCGACGTGGACCATGCGGCGTCCCTCCGCTTCCTGCGGCCCGGCCTCGGCCCGCTCCTGCAGCTCGACGTTCATTGGATCTACCACCTTCGATCGTACCGATTCCTGAGGAAGATTGCCGTCGCGTTGACGATGAGCAGCACCACCAGGAGGACGACGATGGCCGCGGCCGTGTTGGCGCGGAAGTCGTCCCCCGGCTGCCGGGCCCAGCTGAAGATCATGGTCGGCAGCGCGGTGTAGGGGCCCTGGAGCGCATCGACCGGGTCCGTGGCGGTGAAGGCGAAGCCACCGGTCACCGCGCCGACCATGATGAGCGGCGCCGTCTCGCCGAAGGCCCGCGCCAGCGACAGGATCGTGCCGGTCAGGATGCCCGGCGCCGCGTACGGCAGCACGTGGCTGCGGATCACCTCCCAGCGCGTGGCGCCGACCCCGAAGGCGGCCTCCCGGATCGTGTTCGGCACCGCCCGCAGCGCCTCCGCGGCGGTGATGATCACGATCGGCAGCACCAGGATGGCGAGCGTCAGCCCGCCGGTCATGAGGCTCCGACCCGCCCGCTCCGGCCCGGTGACGCCCCCGAGCAGCACCGCGAACACGGCCAGGCCGAGGAGGCCGTAGACGATCGAGGGGACCCCGGCGAGGTTGCGAATGGCCGTGTTCAGGAACCGCGTCAACGGGGTGTCGCGGGCGTACTCCTCGAGGTAGACCGCGGCTGCGACGCCGGTCGGGAACGCGAGCACCACCACGAACAGCATGAGGCTGACCGAGCCGGTGATGCCCTGGAGCACGCCGGCCCGCTCGGCGCGAGCCGACATGTTGCTCGTCACGAAGTCGGCGCCGCGCTCGGCGAAGACCGGCATGGCGCGCAGCAGGACGTCGGTGAGCAGCGTGACGAGGACGCCCAGCGCAACGAGCAGCGCCAGCAGCAGGAGGCCCTCGAACAGGTAGCCGCGCACGTCGAAGCGGCGGCCCTGGAGGGCCTGGTCGACCACGTCGCGCGTCGTGACGGCCATCAGTAGCGCTTCCGGACCCGGCGCACGAACCGCTCGCTGACGAGGTTCAGCACCAGGGTCATGAAGAAGAGCAGGAGCCCGATGAAGAACAGGCTCGGAAACGCCAGGCTCGCCCCCCGCACCTGGTCCGATCCGGTGGCCAGCGCGGTCATGGCGGCCGTCATCGTCTGACCGGGCTGGCATGGGTTGAGGCTGAACAGCGAGCCGCCCACGGCGCCGGCGGCGATCGCGACCACCATCGTCTCACCGATGCCGCGCGACAGGCCGATGATCAGCGAGGCCACGATGCCGCTCACGGCTGCAGGCACGACCACGAACATGCTGGTCGCCCGCTTCCGAGCGCCGAGGCCGTAGGACGCCTCGCGCAGCGAGTTCGGGACGGCGTGCATCGCGTCCTCGGCGATCGACGCGATGAGCGGGGTGATGAGGATGCCGACGCCGATGCCGGCGGCGGCGAGGTTGAACAGCGGCGTCGTGCCGGGGCAGGCCGGATCGATGAGCGTGGGGCTGATCACGGTCAGGGCGAAGAAGCCGAGCACCACGCTCGGGATGCCGGCCAGGATCTCCAGGATCGGCTTCAGGGTCCTCCGCATTCGCGGGGACGCGTACTCGGCGAGGTAGATCGCGGCGCCGATGCCCAGCGGGGCGGCCACCACCATGCCGATGCCGGCCACGATGAGCGTTCCGGCCACGATGGTCGGGACGTCGAACATGTCGCGCCGAGGAAACCAGCCGTCGGTGAGCAGCTGTGCCGGGTTCACGCTGATGGCGAACCGGATCGCCTCGCCGGCGAGCGACAGGATGATCGCCGCGCTGATGACGACCGAGATCGTGGCGGCGCCCAGGAAGGCGGCACGCACGAGGGCCTCCTTGCGACGCCGCGCCGGATCGCCTTCGAGGCCCCGCAGCGGCGTCGCGCTCATCGGCCGATCTCCGCCACGGCGTCGTCCCACGCGGCGCGGGTCTCCGCGGCCTGCGCCTCGGTCAGCCGCACGTAGCCCACCTCCTCGGCGGCGTCGAGCCCCGCATCGCTGAGGTAGAAGTCGATGAACGCACGGAGCGCCGCGTTGCGCTCGGCCCGATCGAGGCTCACGTAGATGAACAGGGGCCGGGAGATCGGGTACGTGCCGTCGGCGACCGCCGCGTCGGTGGGCGTGACACAGCCGTTCCCGCCGTCGATGTCGAGCTGCCGCACGAACCCGGCCGACTCCTCGGCAAACGCCATCCCGACCCAACCGAGCGAGGTGGTCGTACCCGAGATGCCCTCGAGGATCACGTTGTCGTTCGGGCTGGCGACGTAGTCCGGCCGCGTCGTATGGTCGGTCCCGCGCTCGTCGGCGATCGGCGCGATGACCAGCTCGACGAAGGTGTCGAACGTGCCGGACTCCTCGCCGGGCGCGGTCACGACCAGGTCGCCGTCCGGGTACGGGGCGTGGGCGGCGCCATACGTCGCGCCCAGCTCGGCCTCGAGCTCGGCGCCGAGGGCATCGGCATCCGACCAGCGTCCGAACCCGCGCGACTCCGGGCCGAGCAGCGCGTACAGGTCGACGAAGCTCAGGCAGTCGATCGCGTCGTTCTCGGCCGCGGTGATCACGGTCAGGCCGTCGTAGGCGATGAGCAGCTCCACCCAATCGACCTCGTTGGCGGCGCAGTCGTCGACCTCGCTGTCCCCGATCGGGCGCGACGCGTTGTTGATGTCGGTCTCCCCATTGCAGAAGAGCGCGAAGCCATCACCGGTCCCCGGCCCTTCGACCTGGAAGCCGAAGCCGTCCTGGCGGGCATGGAGCTCCTCCGCCGCCAGCAGGGTGACCGGCTCGACGGTGGACGAGCCGGAGGCGAACATGCTGCCCTGGAGCCCATCGGGTGCCGCATCGGATGTGAGGAGCATCCAGGCGCCGATCAGCACCACGATGCCCCCGAGCAGGGCCGCGAGACGCACCGCGCCGATCCTCCATGTCCGCACCGTTCGGCGGCCAGCATGAAGGATCGGTCGGCGCGGCGCGAGCCCACGAACATCAAGCGCGTGTTAAGGCCGATGGGCTCGGGATCCTCAGCGCCCGTTCCAGGCCGAGCGGACCTCCGCCATCTCCTCGTCGGAGAGGTTGACGTAGCCGACCTCGCCGGCCGCGTCGAGGTTCTCGACGTAGTAGTCCACGAAGGCGGTGAGCGCCTCGTTCTCGTCGGCACGCTCGTTGTTCACGTAGATGAACAGCGGCCGCGCGATCGGATAGCTGCCGTCGATCACCGTCTCGTCGTTCGGCGCGACGCAGCCGTCGCCACCGTCGACCTCGATGATCTTGACGGTGCCCTCGTTCTCGGAGGCGAACGCCAGTCCGACCCAGCCGAGCGACGTCGCCGAGCCGGTGATGCCCTCGATGATCACGTTGTCGTTCGGGCTGGCCACGTAGTCCGGCCGGGTGGTGCCTTCCTGTGACCGCTCGTCGGCGATGTCCTCGAGCACGATCTCGACGAAGCTGTCGAACGTGCCCGACTCCTCGCCCGGTGCGGTCACGATCAGCTCGGCGTCCGGGTACGGCGCATTGAGCTCGCCGAACCCGTCAGGGAGCTCGGCGGCCAGGTCGTTCGCATCCGCCCAGGTGCCGAAGCCCTGCGACTCGGGGCCGAGCAGCGCGTACAGGTCGGCGAAGCTCAGGCAGCTGACCGCCTCGTTCTGGGCGGAGGTGATGACGGCCAGGCCGTCGTAGGCCACGAGAATCTCGGTGAACTCGACGCCGGCATCCTCGCAGGACTGGATCTCCTCCTCGCTGATCGGACGCGAGGCATCGCTGATGTCGGTCTCGCCGTTGCAGAAGAGCGCGAATCCGTCGCCGGTGCCCGGTCCCTCGACCGTGAAGTCGAAGCCGGCGTTCAGTTCCCGGAAGTTCTCGGCGACCAGCGCGGTGATGGGCTCGACCGTCGAGGATCCGGAGACGAAGATCGAGCCGCTGACGCCCCCGTCGCCGTTCCCGGGGCCGTCGTCGGGCGAGCCCGTCGGATCGGAGTCGTCTCCGCCGCCGGTGGTGGTGCCGCAGGCCGCGAGGACGAGCGCCAGGATGGTGATGACCGGCAGCGCCCGTCGCCGCCACGCTTGCGAAACGTTCAATTCGATTCCTCCGTGCGTTGGGCCCGCGTCGACTGAGGGGCGGGCACACGTTGACGCCATGCACGGTGGGGGACGTCGCTCAAGGCTGCGTTAGCGAGGCGTCAACGGTTCGTTAACGCCTCGCACGGGGAGTGGGGGACGCACTCGGCGGCCGGTCAAGCCCGCGTCAACGTTCGGCGAGGCTGGCGCGCGCGAGGACCGTCGGGATCAGCAGCAGCCGGGAACGCAGTCGCAGGCGTCGCCGCAGCAATCGTCGAATCGCATCTCAATCACCTCCTCTCGTGGGGGAGTGGGTCCCGATGGCCGGGAGTCAGCAGGCCGGACCCGGTGTGCAGGCCGGGCCGATGGGCAGGCCGAGCACGCGTTGACGGCAGGCCGGACGGCGTGCCGCTCGTCGATCCCGGGCCTCGCGCAGGGCCTCGGCATGGTGAGTCCTGCCCAGCTCATACAGCGGTTGCATGTGCGGTTCGTCTCCAGGTGGTTCGGTGAATCGAGCGCAACCGTACTCGGCATATTGATGCTTGTCAATATCGAGCATAGTCAATATACTGACGAGCATGAAGCGCGCCGATCCCGACATCCAGCTCCTCGCCGCCCTGGCCGATCCGGTCCGCCTGTCGATCGTCCGGCAACTGGGCGACGTCTCGACGGTCTGCGCGTGCGACTTCACCGAGTGCTGCACGGTCAGCCAGCCCACGATCAGCCACCACCTCAAGGTCCTGCGCGAGGCCGGCGTGGTCGTCAGCGAGCGCCGGGGCACGAACATCGTCTATTCGCTCGCGCCCGACTTCGCCCGTCGCTGGGCAGGCATCGGCGCCAGCCTCACCGGCCTGGTCCAGGTCGGCTGATCCGTCCGATGGAGGTACCGATCCATGACCGACCAGATCCACGCCGAGGTGCGCGATCGTTACGCGGCGGCCGCACGGCAGGCCGCGACCGGCAATGGCTCCTGCTGCGGGCCGACCGACGAGATCGGCGCCGGGCTGTACTCGGCGCTCGAGCGCGACGAGCTGCCCGAGGCGGCCGTTCTCGCCTCGCTGGGCTGCGGCAACCCGACCGCGGTCGCTGACCTGCAGAACGGCGAGCGCGTGCTCGACCTCGGTTCTGGCGGCGGGATCGACGTCCTGCTGTCCGCGAAGCGCGTCGGGCCGACCGGCCGGGCCATCGGCCTCGACATGACCGACGAGATGCTCGCCCTGGCCCAGCGCAACGCGGCCGAGGCAGGCGTCACCAACGTCGAGTTTCTCAAGGGCACGATCGAGGCGATCCCGCTTCCGGCCGACTCGGTCGACGTCGTCATCAGCAACTGCGTCGTGAACCTGGCCGCCGACAAGCCGGCGGTGTTCCGCGAGATCGCCCGCGTCCTGCGGCCGGGCGGCCGCATCGGCATCACCGACATCGTGGCCGAGGACGCGCTGACCCCCGAGGAGCGCGCGGAGCGCGGATCGTGGACCGGATGCATCGCGGGCGCGCTGAGCTTCACCGAGCTCGCCTCGGGGTTGCGTGCCGCCGGCCTGACCGACGTGAGCCTCACGCCGACGCATCTCGTGACCGAGGGCATGCACAGCGTCATCGCCAGGGCCGTGAAGCCCGCCGATGCTCCTTCGTTCCTCGACCGGCCGACCGAGGCCCTACCGCTCGCTGATGCCGGCTGCTGCGGCTCGACGGGCGGGTGCTGCTGAGGCGTCCCTCCACCGCCGCCTCGAGCCTGACCCGCCGGCCCCGGCGCGTCGTCGGGTAGGGTGCGGTCGGTGAACCTGCCCGGAGCCCTGGCGGCGTCCACCGCCGCGGTCCTGTACGGCAGCGCGTATGTCGCGACGGCGGTGGCGCTCGAGGGCTACTCGCCGTCCGGCATCGGTGTGTGGCGCGGGCTTCTCGGGGCGCTCCTCCTCGGCCTGCTCCTGGCGCTGCCGCCGATGCGGAACCAGCGGCCTCGCGGTCTGACGCGAGCCGCCGTGCTGCGCCTGGCAGCGCTCGGCGCCGTCGGCGGGGGCGTGTTCATCCTGGCCGTGAACACGGCCGTCGCCCTGTCCGGCGCCACGATCACGGCCTTCGTGGCAGGCCTGTACGCGGTGCTTGGCGCGGTGATGGCCATCCCGCTCCTCCGCGAGCACCTGGAGCGGCGGACGCTCGTCGCCCTGGTGGCAGCCTTCGCGGGCACCGTGCTCCTGAGCGATCTCGGGGCGAGCGGCGTGAACATCGGAGGGATCGGGCTCGGTCTGGTGGCGGCCACGGCCTTCGGGCTGTTCCTGGTGCTCAGCCGCCGGTGGAGCGCCGCCCACGGCCTGACCGGCCCCACCGTCGGGCTGGCCTCGCTCACGATCAGCGCCGCGTTCTGCGCGGTCGTCGCCGCGCTCGATGGCTCGCTCCTGCCGAAGGATCCATCGCCGGCCGCGACCGCGGCGGTGGCCTGGATCGCCGTCGCTCCTGGCGCCGCTGCCTCGGTGCTGGTGGTGATCGGCATGCGCAGGTTGCCGGCCCGCTTCGCCTCGCTGTTCCTGCTTCTCAACCCGCCGACCGCCGCACTTCTCGGAGCGGTCATGCTCGGCGAGCGGCTCGACGGCGGGCAGCTCATCGGAGCGGGACTCGTGCTGGCCGCGATCGCCGCGGCGAGCGGCGCCCTCCCCGCGAGAGTGGCACTGCCGCGCGGGCCTCGGCCAAGCTCCGCGCCGCGGGACCGTGCCTGACCCGCGACGCCGGTGGTCGACGGGCAGTATCGTCCGGGCCTGATGCCTCGACGCCCGCCGATCCTCACGCATGCTCTCGTCATCGGCCTCGCGGTCGTGGCCTGTGCGGCCCCCGTTGCCGCCCCCTCGCCACCCGAGGCCACCGGGCTCGAGCGAACCGATCTCACGGTGGGAACGCTTCCGATCGTCGACGCCGCTCCGATCCACCTTGCCCTGCGGGAGGGCTACTTCGCCGATGAGGGCCTGACCGTCACGGTGGAGCTCGTCCAGGGCGGCGCGGCCGCCATCCCGGCGCTGATCGCCGGGGACCTGCAGGTGGCGTACGGAGCCTGGCCGTCGTTCCTGCGAGCCAACGCAGCCGGACTCGACCTGCGGGCGATCGCGGACGGAACCCGTGCGCGTCCGGGGTTCTCTCAGCTGCTGGCGCTGCCGGGCTCCGAGCTCGAGGGCAACCCGGCGGGGATGGCTGGCGCAACCATTGCCGTGAACACGCTCGGCAACATCGGCGAGCTCGCGATCCGGGCCACCCTGGTCAGGGCCGGCCTCGGGCCGGATGCAGCCGAGCTCGTCGAGATCGGCTTTCCGGACATGGTCGCCGCCCTGGAGCGCGGCGACGTCGATGTGATCTGGGCCAGCGAGCCGGTCGCGACGCTGGCACGGGACGCCGTCGGCGCGGTCCTGGTGGCCGATACCTACGTGGACGAGATGGCAGGCTTTCCGGTGGCCGGCTACCAGGCCAGCACCGAGTTCGTGGCGGACCATCCACGCGCGATCGACGCATTCCGTCGTGCCCTGGAGCGCGCGGTCGCGGACATCGCCGCCGATCCGACGGTCGTCGCCGATCTCGTTCCGTCGTTCACCGGCCTCGATGCTGAACTGGCGTCTCGCGTGGCGATGCCGGAGTTTCGAGCCGGGCTGGTGGTCGCCGACCTCGAGCGTGTCCAGGAGCAGATGCTCGACCTCGGCCTCCTCGACGCACCACTCGATCTCGACGCCCTGGTCCACCGGGGAGGCTGACGTGGTGGCGCGCATCGGCGGAGCGACCGCGATCTGGAGGGGCGTCGCCGGGCTCGCGGTCCTGGCCATCGCGATCGAGGTGATCGCGCGGGCGGAGCTGACCCCTTCCGGCGCGATTCCGCCAGCGTCGAGCATCCTGCTGACCTTTGCCGGGCTCCTCGGCGACCCGGAGTTCCTGGGCCATGTCGGTGGGACGGTGCTCGCGTGGACGGGCGGGATGGCTCTCGCCATCGGAGTCGGGTCGAGCCTCGGGCTCGCGCTCGGACTCTCGCCGCGGGCAGAGCGGGCGGCCACCGCCGCGATCGAGGTCCTGCGTCCGATCCCGTCCGTCGCGCTGCTGCCCCTCGCCATCCTGCTGCTCGGGC
This sequence comes from Candidatus Angelobacter sp., assembly GCA_035463095.1. GTDB lineage: Bacteria > Chloroflexota > Limnocylindria > QHBO01 > QHBO01 > JACDBZ01. The sequence goes on from DATHTR010000067.1 coordinate 26,563, forward strand.
GCGGCCTGGACATGAAGGTCGCGCTGGCTGCCTATGCCGCCACGTGGCCGATCCTGGTGAACACGCTCGCGGGCGTGCGGTCGGTGGATCCGGTGGCGGTCGACACGGCACGCGTCTTCGGCCTCGGCCGCCCGGCGGTCGTTCGCTGGGTCGTCATCCCATCCGCCGCGCCCCTCGCCTTCGGGGGCATCCGCATCTCGGCCGCCGTTGCGCTCATCGTCGTGATCAGCGCTGAGCTGCTGGCGGGAGGTGGGTCGGGACTCGGCACGTGGATGCTCGGCGTCTCCCAGGCGGGCGTCGCCCGCGAGCAGCTGTGGGCGGGCATCCTGGCGTCCGGCCTCCTCGGGCTCGCGCTGAATGGGCTGCTCACATCCGGTGAGCGTCGCCTCCTGGGGTGGCGCGATGGGCTGACTCGGTCGACATGACGCTCGGGCCCGCCGCAGGCGTCCCGCGCGATCCGGTGACGCCGGCGCTCGCCCGCCGCCTCGCGGACGTCGGGCTGCGGCTGAGCGTCCTGGTCGGGATGCTCATCGCCTGGCAGAGCGTGACGATCGTCATCGCCGACCCGGTCCTGTGGCCCGCTCCGACCGAGATCCTCGCGCGCTTCTGGTCACTGTGGGCAGTGGATCCCGCCGCCTGGACCGGGAGCGTCCTTCCGAGCCTCCTCCGGCTCGTCGGCGGGTGGGGCGCCGCGGTCGTGGTCGGGATCGCCGTGGGGACGCTCATCGGGCTGTGGCCATGGGCACGCCAGGTCGCCGGCCCGGCCGTCCACTTCCTTCGCGCCATTCCGCCGCCCGCGATGCTCCCGCTCTTCCTGGTCCTGCTCGGCATCGGCGACGGGATGAAGGTCGCCGTGATCGGGTTCGGCGCAGTGTGGCCGGTCCTGCTGAACACCGCCGACGGCGTCGCGGCCGTGGATCCGCTGCACCGTGAGACCGGACGCGCGTTTCGGATCGGGGTCGCCGATCGGCTCACCCGGATCGTCCTGCCCTCGGCGGCGCCGAGGATCTTCGCCGGCCTCCGCATCAGCCTGGCGATCGCCGTGATCCTGATGGTGATCAGCGAGATGGTGGCGACCGTCAGCGGGATCGGCTTCGAGCTCATCCAGGCGCAACGCACGTTCCGCACGCTGGACGTGTGGGCGACCATGGTGCTGCTGGGGCTCATCGGCTGGATGCTGAACGTCCTGCTCGGGGCGGTCGAACGCAGAATGCTGCGCTGGCATCGGGGCGTGACGGGAGTGGGGCCATGACGCCGGCACTGCTCGTTGTCGACGGCCTCCATGTGCGCTACGACGGGGCCGACGGCCGGCCGGCGCTCCAGGACGTGAGCCTGCAGATCGCGCAGGGGGAGTTCGTGGCGATCGTCGGCCCATCGGGATCGGGCAAGACCACCCTGCTGCGCTGCATCGCCGGCCTCCAGGGTCCGACGCGCGGCGAGGTCCGCCTGAACGGGAAGGTCGTCACGGACGTTCCCGACGATCTCGCTCTCGTCTTCCAGGATTACGGACGCTCGCTCTATCCGTGGCTGCGGATCGGCGAGAACGTCGGCCTGCCGCTCCGTCGACTGCGCCTCCCGGACGACGAGCGACGGGACCGAATCGGCGCCGCCCTGGCCGAGGTCGGGCTGTCCGACGTCGCCGAGCGGTATCCCTACCAGCTCTCCGGCGGCATGCAGCAGCGCGTGGCGATTGCCCGCGCGATCGCGTACCGGCCGCAGATCCTTCTCATGGACGAGCCCTTCGCGTCGGTCGATGCCCAGACGCGCGCCGACCTGCAGGACATGGCCCTGCAGATCTGGGCGTCGCATGACAGCACGGTCGTGTTCGTCACCCACGACATCGACGAGAGCGTCTACCTGGCCGACCGGGTCGTGGTCCTGTCCGACGCCCCCGCGACCGTCGCGGCGGAGATCCGGATCAACCTGACGCGCCCGCGCGACCAGATCGAGACGAGAGCCGCTCCGGCCTTCGTGTCGCACCGGGCGGAGGTCGCGAGGCTCATCCATCGCGAGCCCCCGGTCCGGCAGGTCCCATGACCGTCGAGCCCGGATGAGCTGCGCGTCATCCGGGAGAAGCTCGACCCGGCCGGGGTCTCCACCGCCTGCCGCGTCGCCAGCCGGGGGCCACGTTTGCGCCCCGACACCCGCGGCTCGATCATGGACCCATGCTCGCCCTGCGTCGGATCCTCCTGGATCCCAGGTTCCTCGCGTGGGCGCTGCTGTGGGGCATGGCCTCGTTCCTGGCATTCGGCGTCGTGGCGGCGATCATTCCCAACCCGGTCTTCGGCCGGGAGATCGCGCCCGAGCCGTTCTCCATCTGGATCTGGGTTGCGTCGGCGCCGCTCATGGGCCTCATCGGGGCGACCTACACCGCGCCGTCCGTTCCCGGTCCGGTGAGCGAGCTGCCGTCGAGATCCGCCGAACGGCCGGAAGAGGGCAGCGTGCTCGGTCTGGTCGGCGGGCTCGGAGCCTTCCTCGCCATCGGCTGTCCCGTCTGCAACAAGATCGTCCTGCTGGCACTCGGGACCAGCGGGGCGTTGGCGATCTGGGCACCGCTGCAGCCGCTCATCGGCGCGGCGTCGGTCGCGCTGCTCGTGGCCGGTCTGGCGTGGCGGCTCCGGGTGCGGGCGCGCGGTGGCGCATGCAGCACCTGAGCGATGCTCGGTCGATCGCGCCGCTAGCATCGGCGCCGTGAGAACGATCCTCCTCTGGGCGGCGCGCAACGCCTGGCTGCGCCGGGTGGTTCCGCGTCTCTGGTTTGCGAAGCGCGCGGTGCGGCGCTTCATGCCCGGCGAGCAGCTCGCCGACGCGCTCGACGCCGCCGAGGGCCTGAGGGCGCGCGGCATCGGTGCCCTGTTCACGCACCTCGGCGAGAACCTGACCGATGTGGCGGAGGCCGATGCGGTCGCGGCGCACTACCTCGACGCGCTCGAGCGCATCCGGGCGCGGGGGATCGACGGTGAGATCAGCCTCAAGCTCACACAGCTCGGGCTCGACCTCGATCCGGCGCTCGCGCGACGCCATCTCGCCGCCCTGGCGCTTCGGGCGCGGGAGCTCGATGCCGGCCTGGTGTGGATCGACATGGAAGGGAGCGACTACACCGAGGCGACGGTGGCGCTGTACGAGCAGCTGCTGCCCGAGCACCCGAACCTCGGCATCTGCCTGCAGGCCTACCTGCGACGGACCCTGGACGACGTGCGGCGCCTCGCGCCCCTCGGAGCGCACATCCGGATGGTCAAGGGCGCCTACGACGAGCCGGCGCGCATCGCGTACCGCTCACGGGCCGAGGTGGACGCCGCGTACGAGGCTGCGTGCCTCGCCGTCCTGGCCGAGGGTGGCGGGGCCGGCGGCCGGCTGGGCCTCGGGACGCACGATGTGCGGCTCATCGAGCGCATCGCGGCGGCCGCCGAGGGGCAGGGCTTCGGCCGCGAACGCTACGAGGTCGAGATGCTGTATGGCATCCGCGTCGATCAGCAGGAGCGCCTCGCTGCCGCCGGCCACCTCGCGCGAACCCTCGTCGCGTATGGCGAGTTCTGGTATCCGTGGTACGTGCGACGCCTGGCCGAGCGGCCGGCGAACGTGGCCTTCGTGCTGCGTCAGATGCTGCCCTGGTAGCCTCGAGCGCCGAAAAGGCGATCACGGAGCTCCGGCCAGGCGGGCGAGAGCGGCGGCGACCGCCGCGATGACCACGACCAGCAGCACCGGTGCGCGCAGGAGGAGCGCCAGTGTCGCCGCACCGAGGCCGACCAGCCGTGCGTCCACGACCAGGGCAGGGCCCGAAGCGAGCGTGGCCGTGGCCACCAGCGCGGCCAGCAGGGCGGGGGCGAGGAGGGCGACCACCGACCGGATCGGTCCTGGGAGCGGCCGCGAGCCGAGCAGCACGGGGCCGGCCGCCTTGATCGCCATCGTGCCGGCCCCCACGGCCAGCACGATCGTCCAGCTCTCGCTCACCGCCAGGTCAGGCCGATGAGCGCGGCCGCGGCGGCGGCGATGATCGGCACGCCCGGTGGGGTGAGGGGCACGAGGGCGAGCGCGATGCCCGCGCCGAGGAGCGCCGCGACGATCGCTCGCCGCGAGCGGAGCTGCCCGACGAGCAGCGCCAGGAACAGCGCCGGGAAGGCAGCGTCCAGGCCGAGAGCCGCCGGGTCGCCCAGGGCCTCACCGCCCAGCACGCCGAGGATCGTGCCGCCGACCCACGCGCACCAGATGAGGACGCCGGCGCCGATGAGGTGTCCGGCGTTGAACGTCCCGTCGGGCCGCGCCGCGATGGCCCACGACTCGTCGATGACCACCTGCGCCTTGAAAAACCGTCGCAGCGGGCCACCCGACAGGAAGCGCGCCACGCTGATGCCGATCGGCAGGTAGCGTCCGTTCAGGAGCAGAGCCGCGGCGATGGCGGCCGCCGTCTGCCCGCCCGAGGCCATCACCGAGGCGGCCGCGAATTGCGCCGATCCGGCGTACGTGGTGGCACTCATCACGATCGCCGGCAGGGCGCCCATGCCGCCGCTGGTGACCGACAGGACGCCGAACGAGACGCCGAACAGGCCCACCGCGACCGCCAGCGGGGCGGCGCGGATCGCGCCGCGGCGCAGCTCGAATCGGATCGGCGGTCCGTCGGTCACCGTCTTCCTCAGCGGTCCCGGCGGCGAGCGACCTCGGCCCGGACGCGCGGCGCGACCTCGGACCCCAGCAGCTCGATCGCGCGCAGGGTCCGCTCGTGCGGGACGGAGCCGATGGTGAGCTGGATGAGGAACCGGTCGTGGTCGAAGATCTCGTGCTGCCACAGGATCTTCTCCACGACCTGGTCGGGCGAGCCGACGAAGGTGGCGCCCTCGAGCGATCGCGAAGCCTCGAAGGCCTCGCGGGTCAGCGGCGGCCACCCGCGCTCGCGGCCGATGCGGTCCATCTGGAGCTTCATCGGCCCGAAGGCGATCTCGGCTGCCTCCTCGGAGTCATCGGCGATGAAGCCGTGCGAGTTGATGCTGAAGGACGGCATCGGGTCGTGACCGGCCGCCCGGGCGGCGCGGCGGAAGAGCTCGGCGAACGGCGCGAAACGGGCGGGCTCGCCGCCGATGATGGCCAGCGCCATCGGCAGGCCCAGGGTTCCGGCCCGGACGGCGGACTCGGGCGTGCCGCCGACGGCGAGCCACACCGGCAGCGGATCCTGGACCGGTCGCGGGTAGACGCCGCGTCCCTCGATCGGCTTGGTGTGCCTGGTGCCGGGCCAGGTCAGCCGCTCGGCGGATCGGGCCTCGAGGAGGAGCCGCAGCTTCTCCTCGAACAGGGAGTCGTAGTCCCGGAGCTCGTGGCCGAACAGCGGGAAGCTCTCGATGAAGGAGCCGCGCCCGGCCATGATCTCGGCCCGTCCGCCGGAGAGCAGGTCGAGCGTCGCGAACTGCTGGAAGACGCGGATCGGATCGTCGGAGGAGAGGACGTTGACGGCGCTCGTCAGGCGGATGCGGCTCGTGCGCGTGGCAGCCGCGGCGAGGATGACGGCCGGCGCCGAGACGACGTAGTCCGGGCGGTGGTGCTCCCCGACGCCGAAGACGTCGAGCCCGACGCGGTCAGCGAGCTCGATCTCTTCGACGAGGTTGCGCATCCGCTGCTCGACGCTGATCTGCTCGCCCGTCCGCGCATCGGGCGTGACCTCGCCGAAGGTGTAGACCCCGATCTCCATGGCTCAGCCGCGGACTGGCCGAAGGTCCATCGCCAGCTCGTGAAGTCGCGAGCGGGTCCCGCGTCCGCTCCACGGCCGGCGGGTGGCGGCGAGGGTGCCGAGGATCGGCGAGTCCAGGAATCGCCCGGGATCGACGGCATCGTGGCGCTCCAGGACGCGAGCGGGCACGTCCTGCGGGTCCGGCCGGACCTCCTCGGCCACGATGCGGTCATACGCTCGGCGCAGGACCGTGCTCTTGGGATCGGCACCCAGCACCACGAGGACGCCCGTCGGCTGCGTGTCCATCGGCAGGACGACGAGATCCGGGCGGTGCCGGCGCAGCACTTCGGTGATCTTGAACACGTCGCCCGCCCATCCCGGCGTGTGCCGGTCGCGTGCGGCCTCGTCGACGTCCCGCGGGTAGATGTCGTCGAACACGATCAGGCTCGCCGGGCCGGAGAAGCGCTCGACGTTCATGAAGTCGCGCAGCGCGAACTCGAAATGGTGGAGGCCGTCGATGAACGAGAAATCGACCGTCGTGCCTCCGGTCCACGCCGCGAAGGCTGGCCGCCCACGCTGAAGGTTGCGGATCGGGTTGCGCCCGGACCGGAGATGCCGGATCGGGTCACGCCGCGCGAAGAAGTCGTCGCTCGTGGCACGGACGAGATGGAGGTCGCAGCGGAGCCCTCGGTTCACGGTGAACGCGGGGTCGACGGCGATGGTCGGAACGCGGGAGAGGGTCAGGCTTCGACCGGTGTTCGTGCCGATCTCGAGGTAATTCCGCGGCCGGAGTCGGGCGTGGACCTCGCGGAGGAACTCGTGGCGCTTCACCGGCCCGACTATAGCCGCTCGCCTCCCGGTGCCCGTTGTGCGTCGCGACCTCACAGGGCGAATGTCGTAGGCGCGCTCGCGTCGCTCGTCCGTGGCCGGCCCGGGCGTCACCCCTCAACGTGACGGCGATGACGACGACACGCAGGGGGATGCCGGTCGGGGTTCCCCTGGGTGACCTGGCGTCCCTGCTCTACCTCGGCGCCGTGTGGGGCGGCGCGTTCCTGTTCCTCCGCATCGCCGCGCCGCAGGTCGGCCCGCTGTGGGCCGCCGAGGCGCGCATCGGCCTGGCCGCCATCATCCTGCTCGCCATCGCCGGCCGGCGGACCTGGCGTGCGGCACGCGGCCGCATCGGCTCGTTCCTCGTGGTCGGGACGCTGTTCAGCGCACTCCCGTTCAGCCTCATCGCCTTCGGCTCGCTCACCCTGCCAGCCGGAATGGGATCGCTCCTGAACGCGGCCACGCCGCTGTCCACCGCGGTCGTCTCCGCCCTCTGGATCGGCCAGCGGATCAGCGGCCGAACGGTCGTCGGGCTGGGCATCGGCGTCGTGGCCGTGCTCGTTCTCGTCGGCTGGTCCCCGCTGCCCCTGCAACCGGACACCCTGCTGGCGGCCGCGGCGGTGCTTGCCGCCACCCTGAGCTACGCCGTCGCAGGCACGTTCATCCGCCGCAGCCTGTCGGACGTCGGCGGCCTGGAGCTGGCCACCGGGCAGCTGACGATGGGCGCGCTGGTGCTCCTGCCCTTCGCCGCCGTCACCGGCGCACCCGGAGAGGCGGGGGTGGACGGGATCGCCTCGCTCCTCGCGGTGGCCGTCTTCTCGACCGCCGCCGCCTGGCCCGTGTTCTTCCGGGTCCTGCACCACACCACGCCGATCGCGGCCAGCACGGTGACGTTCATCGTCCCGGCGTTCGGGATCACGTGGGGCGCCCTGGTCCTGGCCGAGCCGATCGGCCTGAACCTGATCGCCGGCTTCGGGCTCGTACTCGTCAGCCTGGCACTGGTGCTGAACCTCCCGGTGCCCGCTCCGATCCGCGCGGTGGCGCGCCCCGCGCTCGCGCGACGGCCACGGACGACGCCCTCGTACGCCTGATCCTCAGGAGGCCGACGGCCCGACGTGCGGACGCCGATGCGTCAGCCAGCGCACGCCGAGCACCACCGGCAGGCTCACGAGCGCCGTGATGAGCACCTCGTCGAAGGACAGGCCGTCGATGTTCGGCTGGAGCTCCTCGACCGTGGCCCAACCGAACAGCACCTCGCTCACGAAGATGCCGACGACGAAGAACAGGACGGCGGCGACCGGACCGACCCACATCGTCTCGCGTGACCAGAACAGCAGCTGCGTGACGGCGCCGACTGCCAGCGCCATGAGCAACAGCACTCCGATTCCCTGAACCCCAAGGTCCCACTGCATGGCACACCTCCTCGTGCGCCATCGTCCGCGTCGCCCCTGCCGAGTGCCAGTGCCACGCGGCGTGAAGTTCGGGGGCCGATGCGCGCTCCGTCGGATCGGGCCGGAGACGGCGACCGGCTACCCTGCCGCCGTGCGTCACGTCCGTTACGTCCTCTACGGCATCGGCGCCGCGGCGGTGCTCCTGACCCTCGCGGTCGTGGCGACCGCCGTGGCGTACTCGCCGACCTACGCCGTTCGGTACCTCGTCTGGCAGGACGCCGATGTCGGTGACCACGCACGCTTCCCGTCCCGCACGATGGAGCCGGCGCCCGCTCCGCATCGGTTCCCGACGGCCGGGACGGCCGCTGCGGAGGCGGTCGTGACGGCGTTCGACGCCGCCGATGCGGTCGGGGGCGACCTCGACGCATTCCTCGACGAGACGCGGACCCAGGCCCTCATCGTGCTCCGCGACGGCGAGGTGATCCTCGAGCGATACGTGGGTGACTTCGAGCGTGATTCGATCGCCACGTCGTTCTCAGTCGCCAAGTCGTTCCTGTCGGCGTTGGTCGGGATCGCCATCGAGGAGGGTGCCATCGGCACGATCGAGGACCCGATCACCGACTATCTGCCCGAGCTCCTCGAGCGTGATCGGCGCTTCGCCGACATCACGGTCGCCCACCTGCTGAACATGAGCTCCGGCATCCACTACGTCGAGACCGGACTGCCGAACGGGGATGACGCCCTCACGTACTACTTCGACGACCTCGAGGCGCTTGCCCTCGAACGCACCACGATCGACGGTCCCCCCGGCCAGGCGTGGCTCTACAACAACTATCACCCGCTGCTGCTCGGCATCATCCTGGAGCGCACCACGGGAATGTCGGTGACCGCGTACCTCGAGTCGAGGATCTGGCAGCCGATGGGCGCTGAGTTCGAGGGCTCCTGGAGCCTGGACGCCGACGGTGGCCTCGAGAAGCTCGAGAGCGGCATCAACGGACGGCCGATCGACTTCGCGAAGCTCGGGCAGCTCTACCTGGACGATGGCGTGGGACCGGACGGCTCTCGGGTCGTGCCCGCGGCGTGGGTCGAGGGTTCGACGAGCCCGTCCGAGCCGTCGGACCGAGACGGCTACTACCCGCCGCACATGGACCAGCCGTTCGGCTCCGTCAGCCATGGGTTGTTCTGGTGGCGGATCGAGCGACCGAGCGGCGAAACCGCCTTCACGGCCGTCGGCAACCACGGGCAGTTCGTGTTCGTCGACCCCGCGCGCCGCATCGTGATCGTTCGCCACGGTGAGACGTACGGCCGGCCGATGATGGAGTGGCTCGGCCTGTTCCTCGACGTCGCCTCGTCGCTCGGTCGCTAGGCGCTTCCTGGCGCTCCGTCGCGGGCGACCTGCTCCCCGGCCCGCGGCTCTCCGGGAGTCGAGCGTCATGAGGCAGCGTGCCGGCCTGCTGAGGGTCGTGGCCCACACTCCCAATACCAGGGTGGGTGGGAGCACGCGCTGCAGTCGTCGCACAGGCCCGCGCCCGCACGGGTTCTCCAGCAGGGTCAAGCCATCACGCGGGGCGGATGTTGTGGTTTGCGCGGAAGACGTTGTCGGGATCGTAGCGTCGCTTGAGCTCGCGCAGGCGCGCGTAGGCGGCCGGCGGGTAAGCGCCACGGACGGCATCGGCATCCTCGGCGCCCATGAAGTTGACATACGTCGCCGCACCGTCTGCCGGCATCTCCGCGCGGAAGGTGGCGGTCCATGCCTCGAGCTCGGCGGCACGAGCGATGTCGGGATCGGGTGTGACAAGCCACAGCAGGAGGGGCTGATCGCGCCACCCGAACGCGGCCGCGTCAGCCGGGACGCGTGCCATCTCGCCCCCAAGGACCCGAAGCTGGACCAGCGCATCGGGCGCGCCGGGTTCGGTCAGTCGGCGCTGGATCACGTCGATCATCGCGTCGTCGAGCGAGTCGGCGAAGAGGCCCCGGCTCGAGACGGCCCACGTCGGTTCCCGGTCGCGGTCGACGGGGGAGAACAGGTCCGGATACGGCTTCCAGGTCACGGTGTCACTGATTGGCGACCCAAGGGCGCGCAGCGGCGCCAGCGCTCGGTCACCGGCGTCCGGCGACCCTGACCAGGCGACCGAGAGCTTGACGACCAGCCGGCCGTGGTGTTCTTCCGCGATCTCGGGATCCGGCGGTGCCGGCATGATCAGGGGCATCGCGGTCAGCTCGTCGGGCGCCGCCAGCAGCACGGGAACCAGGCTGCGGAGCACCTCGCGCGTGGCCGGCAGGAGGATGTCGCCGGCCAGCACGTCGTTCAGGGGGTGCAGCCGGAACTGGAGGCGGGTGACGACGCCGAAGTTCGCACCCGCACCGCGCACGGCCCAGAACAGGTCCGGCTCCTCGACCGCGCTGGCGGTCCGTCGCCGGCCGTCCGCCGTCACGATCTCGACCGCGAGGAGGCTGTCGATCGTCATCCCGTGCTTTCGAACCAGCCAGCCAACACCGCCTCCGAGCGTGATCCCGGCCACGCCAACCGACCCGGTATCCCCGAACGGCGTCACGAGACCGAGTGGGTGCGTCGCGGCGGTGTACTCGCCGGCGAGGATGCCGGCGTCGGCCCACGCGGTCCGCCCGACCGGGTCGATCTCCACGTCTCGCATGTCCGAAAGGTCGAGGAGGAGCGCTCCGTCGGCCGTGCCGTGACCGGCCATGCTGTGCCCGCCTGCGCGAACGACCAGCGGCAGGCCCTGCTCCTGTGCGTGGACGACGACGAGAGCCACCTCGTCCGCGTCGGCGGGACGGACGATCAGGGCGGGACGCCGGTCGACTGCCGCGTTGTTGACTCGGCGGGCGCGGTGGTAATCATCGGCGTCCGGCGTGATCACCCGGCCCCGAAATCCCGGCCCAAGCCCCGCTGAGTGCCCCGCCATCTCCTCGAGCACCACGGTCGACTCCTCCGTTGTTGTCGCGCCATCCGACCCCGCCCTCGCGAGACCCTACGACCTCAAGTTCGGTTGATGTCAAGTGCCGAATTCGGCAATGATCCGCGGATGCCGCTGCTGCCGGACCAGATCCCCATCGGCGTGCTCGCCGCGCGCAGCGGCGTGTCGACATCGGCGCTTCGCTTCTACGAGGCGCGCGGCCTGATCCGGGCGAGCCGCAACCCGGGCAACCAGCGGCGGTACCCGCGCTACACCCTTCGCCGAGTCGCCTTCATCCGGGCGGCGCAGCGGGTGGGCCTCTCGCTCGAGGAGATCCAGGCAGCGCTGGCCGGCCTGCCGACGGACAGGGCGCCTGCGAAGGCCGACTGGGCGCGGCTCAGCCATGCCTGGCGCCCGCGGCTCGATGCGCGAATCAAGGAGATGGAGAAGCTCCGGGACGAGCTCACCGGGTGCATCGGATGCGGCTGCCTGTCACTCCGCACGTGCCGCCTCATCAATCGGGACGACGTCGCCGCCGCAGACGGCGCCGGCTCGTACCTCCTCGCGGACCGGGGCGCGGCGGGGACCGCGGCCGAAGGGTGAATGGGCGCGGCAACGAACCGCGCGGCGCGGTGGCCGTGACGAGCAGCCCCGGATCGGCGGCGAGCGTCCGGGGTCTGAGCCAGGGGTGTTGTCAGAGAGGGCCGTGTGGGATTCGAACCCACGACACGAGGATTAAAAGTCCCCTGCTCTAACCGCTGAGCTAACGGCCCGGCCGTCAGTCTAGGCCGTCGGACCTCGGCTGCCACGAGGGCCGGAGTCGGCTATGGCAGCATGCGGGCGTGAACGAGATCGTCGACTGGCTGCTGCGCCTCGGCGACGAGTACGGCGTCGACCCCATCCTGTACGCGCTGATCTGGGTCGGCGCGCTGCCGCTCTTCCTGCTCTCCATCGGGTGGCTGGTGCGGGCACTCCGCCGGCGGGAGTCGATCCTCCTGCCGCTCGCCTCGACGGCATTCTTCTTCTCCGCCCCGACGCTCTACGTGGTGGCGGCCGGCCGCGACCTGCCATGGTGGGTGTACGTCGTCCTGGCCGTGCTCGCCGCCGTGGGGGCCGTCCGAACCGCCCTCGGCGTGCGCCGCCGTCTCGCGAGGGGCGAGGAGCTCGGCGAACGCCGCCCGCCCGACGCCGCGCGGTCCTAGGCTCGGGGACGTGCATCGGACCACGATGGGCGTGGTGTGGGGGACCGCGCTCGTACTGACCACCATCGTGCTCGCCTTCGTCGGCATCCGGCTGGCGGTGGACGTCCCGCACCTCCTCGGCGGCTCCGTGCCGGAGGAGGGGCTCTTCGAGCACCGATACGTCGTCCATGCCTGGCTTGCGTACGCCCACATCCTCCCGGGCGTCGTGTACCTCCTGCTCGCGCCATTCCAGCTGGCGCGCGGGTTCCGCAACGGGAACCTCGGCCGGCATCGGCGCCTCGGACGGGTCGCGATCGGCGCGGGCGTCCTGAGCGGTGCCTTCGCCATCGTGTTCGGAGGCCTGTTCTCCTTCGGCGGCACGACACAGGCGCTGGCCAGCGTCGCCTTCGGCACGTGGTTCCTGCTGGCGCTGGGGATCGCCTACCGGGCCATCCGGCGACGCGACCTGCGGACGCACCGGCGCTGGATGATCCGGGCCTTCGCGGTGGGCGTCGCGGTCGGCACCATCCGGATCTGGGTCGGCCTGCTCGACGGCCTGGGCGTCATGTCGTTCCGCGATGCGTTCGGGCCGGCGTTCTGGATCTCGTTCGGCATGCACGCGATTGCTGCCGAGCTGTGGCTCCTCTGGCGTCCCGACGTCAGCGCGTCCGGTCGCGTCAGGACCGGCCCGACCCAGCGGCCTACGTAGCGCTCACGCCGGTTCCACCCTCTCGACGGTCAGGACCAGGGCGTCCCGCCGGATGACACGGACGGATGCGTCCAGGGGGGCTTCGTCGTCGCACCGGGCCAGCCAGAGTTCCCCTCGGACCCGGACGCGGCCCTCCGGGTCGCAGGCCTCGACCACCCGTCCGGTCTGGCCGATGAGACGCTCCGGACCAACCCGAGGCGGGCCCATTCGACGCGAGATGCGGAGGGAGACTGCCGTCTCGATCGCCTCGAGGACCAGCGCTCCGGCGATGACGGGGATGGTCCAGGCATCCGGAACGACGAACAGCCCGATGAGGATGCCGGCGACCGCGATCACCGATACAGGCTACCGCGCGCTCCCGGCGGCCTCCAGCGCGGCGACCATGGTGGCCACGGCGTCGCGGAGTCCGTTCTGCAGCCGAATCACGTCCCGGTCGCCCACGCGCTCGGCCTGGCGGCCACCGATCGCCACGATCACCTCGCCTCGGGCGTCGCGAACCGCCGACACGACCGCCTCGGACGGCTCGACGTCGTCCGTCATCGCGGCCCCGAGCACGATGGCCCGCGCATCCGTGCGCTCGAGGGCGGCCACCCAGGAGGCGACCGGCACATCCGGGCCGAGGTAGACGACGCCGATGCCGGCACGCCGCAGGGCGGTGGCGAAGGCGAGCGCGGCGACCTCGTGACGTGCGCCTGGTGGGAGCCCGATGAGGACGGGTCGCCGTCCGCTGGCCTCCGCGCTCGCGGCGGCCTCGAATGCCATGCCCAGACGCCGCACGACGGCAGCACTGGCCGCGTGCTCCCCGGCGACATCCACCTCGCCGCGTGCCCACCCCTCACCCAGGGCCTCGAGCGCCGGGTAGAGACGATCCTCCACGATCCGCTCGAAGCTGCCCGACGCGAACATCTCGTCGAGCGCTCGCTCGATGGAGGACGCGTCGATGCGGGCCGCGCCGTCCACGAACGCGCCGATCGCCGCGAGGATCGCGTCGTCCTCGAGGTCCATCGGCGCCGCGGCCCGCCCGCCGGCCAGCGTGGCGACCTCGTCCGGCGTCGCATTGGAGATGCGGTCGGCGGCCTGGCGGGCCGACCAACCACCGTCGACGAGCGCCCGCATCGCTCGCAGCCGGTCGATCGCCGCCTCGTCGTACAGGCGGTACCCGGTGTCCGTCCGGCTGGGGGCCACGACGCCATAGCGGCGCTCCCACGCCCGAAGAAGCGGGACGTTGACGCCGGACCGGAGGGCCGCCTGCTTGATTGTGTACATGGTGTGTTCAATCATACGCATGGACAAAGGCTTGACAAGTCCCGGCGTGAGCACCTACAGTGCGTCACATGGCTGTACAAACCCTCGACACAATGCCCAGCGACGCGGAGCTGCTGGCCGGGATCGCGCGACACGACGAGGCGAGCCTCGCGGCGCTCTACGACCGCTACCACCGCCTCGCCTTCAGTCTCGCCCTCCGTGTCGTCAACGATCGAGGCCGAGCCGAGGACGTTGTCCAGGACGCGTTCCTTTCCGTCTGGCGCAAGGCGGCCACCTTCGCGGAGAGCCGAGGGAGTGCCAAGACCTGGCTGACCAGCATCGTCCGCAACCGGGCGATCGACCTGGTGCGCGCTCGGCGCGAGTCCGATTCGGATGACGAGACCGTCCTCCTCGCCCTGCGGGACGGAGCACCGAGCGTCGTGGAGCAAGTGACCGCGAGCCTCGACCGTGACGCGATCCGCACCGCCGTCGCGCAGCTGCCGGTCGACCAGCGGCAGGCGATCGCGATGGCCTACTTCGAGGGCCTGTCACACTCCGAGATCGCGGACGCCACCGGCCTGCCGCTCGGCACCGTGAAGAGCCGCATCCGCCTGGCGATGGGCCGGCTCCGGGACGCGCTCGTGCTTGCCGGCATCGAGGACCCGATCCCGACCTGGGCCGACCCGGCCGGCATCGGGCTCGGCGCTTCCGCGGCGGTGCCGCAGCACTGACCCAGGGGATGCGGTTCCGCTGCTAGAATCGGCCCTCGGCCACCGACCGGGTCGCCCTGGTCGAGTATTCGCCACCGAATCGGTAGCCGTCCGGCACTCGAGACCCTGTTGCGCAGACGCGTGCCCCATCGGAACACGCTCCTCCCAAGGTGACAGCCATGCGAGTCCTGCTGATCGGTGTCGGCACCGTGGGCGAGGCCATCGCCCGCATCTCCGCGACCGCCGACTGGTGCGAGGCCATGATCCTCGCCGACTACGACGGGGCACGCGCTCGCAGCCTGGCGGATCAGCTGGCTGACCCCGAGCGCTTTCCGGCCATCGTCCTCGACGCTCGCGACTCGGCCAACGTGACCGAGGCGGCCCGTGCCCACCGCGCGGACCTGGTGATGAACGCGGTCGACCCGCAGTTCGTGATGCCGATCTTCACCGGGGCCCTCGAGGCCGATGCGCACTACATGGACATGGCGTGCTCGCTGTCGAGGCCGCACCCGGATCGACCATTCGAGCTGCCGGGCCTGAAGCTCGGTGACGAGCAGTTCGCCATGCACGACGCCTGGTTGGCCAAGGGCAAGCTGGCGCTGGTCGGCATGGGGATGGACCCGGGCCTGACCGATGTCTTCGCTGCCCACGCCGCGAAGCATTCGTTCGACGAGGTGCACGAGGTCCACGTCCGCGACGGCGGCGACCTCGAGATCCCCGGGTTCGCCTTCGCGCCGGTGTTCAGCATCTGGACGACGATCGAGGAGTGCCTCAACCCGCCGGTCATCTGGGCCGATGGTGACTGGCACACCACCGAGCCGTTCAGCGGTCCGGAGGCCTTCCCGTTCCCGGAGGGCATCGGCCCGGTCGAATGCGTCAACGTCGAGCACGAAGAGGTGCTGCTCGTGCCGCGCTGGATCGAGACGCGGCGCGCGACTTTCAAGTACGCCCTCGGCGACGACTTCATCGACAAGCTGAAGACGATCCACGCGCTCGGCATGGATCGCACCGATCGGGTCCGCGTCAAGGGCGTCGAGGTGGCGCCGCGCGACGTCCTCGCCGCCATCACGCCGGATCCCATCTCGCTCGGCGACAAATTCCGCGGCCGAGCCGTCGTCGGCACCTGGGTCATCGGCACGAAGGACGGCAAGCCGCGCGAGACGTTCGCCTACCAGATGGCCGACGCGGAGGAGATCTGGGCGAAGCACCGGCTCCAGGTCGTGGGCTGGCAGACCGGCTTCAACCCGACGATCGCCATGGAGCTGCTCGCCACCGGCGCCTGGTCGGGTGCCGGCGTCCTGGGGCCCGAGGCGTTGGACCCCGACCCGTACCTGGCCCTCCTCGACCTCCACGGCATCCACAACGACGTGGTCGAGATGGAGCCGGGGGCGCACCGGCCGACGTAGATTCGGAGCGTGCCCGATCCATCGGCACGGGGATCGCCACGGGTGACACACCGCACGTCGCGACCGTGGGGCGTGCCCTGCGTCGGTTCGGTGTGACGCGGTGATGCGTGAGGTGCGCCCCGGCGTGCGGCTCGCGCGCATGGGTGTCACCTGGAGCGTACGAAGCGCGCGCGCCATCTCTTCCGCGTGCCGGATGTCGCATGAGAGAGTCACCGTACCCGCGGCCGCTTGCGCTCGACGACCCGACGGGCGGACCATCGCCGGGTGACGCTGTGGGTGGTGAAGGGCGGGCGCGGCGGCCTGCGCGAGGATCGCTTCCTCGCCCGGTCGCTCATCGGGATCGGCTGGGGTGAGGTGGGCGACCTCTCCACCTATCCGGATCGCGAATCGCTGAAGGCCGCCTACCGCGGCGCCTTCCCGTCACGCTCCGCTGCGCACGTCAACACCCAGGCCGCGCAGCTGTGGGCCTTCGTCGCGGGCATGACCATCGGCGACGTGGTCGTCCTGCCGTTCCTGACGCGGAGGGAGATCGCGGTCGGCGAGATTCGAGGTCCGTACCGGTGGATGCCGGATGGTGACCCGGACCTGCCGCACGTCCGTGACGTGATGTGGCATGTCACGGACCTCCCGCGGGTCGCCTTCGACATCGACCTCCTCCACTCGTTCGGCGGCTCGGTGACGATCTGCTCGGTCTCGCGCAACGACGCGGAGCGGCGCGTGCGCTCGATGGTATGAGGCCACGACTTCGGTCTTCGTTTGACCGATGCGGGGGCGCTCACTACCATGAGCGGTCGCGGGGTGGAGCAGTGGTAGCTCGTCGGGCTCATAACCCGAAGGTCGGCGGTTCGAATCCGTCCCCCGCAACCACGCATTCTCGAACGAAACCCGGCTCCCGCCAGCCGGGTTTCGTGCTGTCTGGCACCGTGCGGCCGGCATCGTTCGGTACAATGCGGGCCGCCACCCACACACGCGTTGCGTGAGCACGATCTGCAGGAGGGTCGACGCGCCCGATGACGGTGAACCCCAAGAAGATGCGTCCCTACGACCAGCCGCCGAAGCGGCGGCGGACGCTGATTCCCGACGGGCCCGACAGTGCGGCCGCGGGCTTCCTCGTCGCGGCCGCGATCTGGTTCGTCATCGCCACCGGCATCGGCCTGCTCGCCATCGGGCTTCGGCTCGTCACGTTCGAGCTCTCGATCCCGCTCGGGCTGTTCGACCTGAGCTTCGAGCTCGACCAGCGGCGGGTGGACGCGGCCTTCGCCAACGCCACGGTCTTCGGCTGGCTGAGCAACGCCGGCTTCGCTGCCATCGCGTTCATGACGCCGCGCCTGCTCGGGCGCCGCATGGTCGGCGAGAAGCTCATGAACCTGGGCCTCGCGATGTGGAACCTGGCGCTGGCCGGTGGCATCGGCCTGCTCTACGTCTTCGATCTCGGCGTCAACGGGCCGCTGACCGCGCTCCCGTGGTTCGTCGAGGGCGGCCTGGCCACTGGCGCGCTGATCGTGACCGGCGTCTTCCTGGCGACGGCCGGTACGTCGCTCCGGACCGGCTACATCAGCCTCTGGTTCGCCGGCATCGCCCTGCTGGGCCTGCTCGGCATGACCAGCCTTGCGGCGGGGCTCGGCATCCTCGACGCGTTCTTCGGGCTCGACGGCGTGCCGGTCGGCCTCGCCTCGGCCTTCATCGGCCGCGTGCTCATGACGCTCTGGCTGCTCGGCATGACCTACGCGATCCTGCACTACGTCGTGCCGCGGGCGGCGGGCCAGCCGCTCGCCTCTGGCGGCATCGCCCTGCTCACCTGGATCAGCTGGCTGCTGCTCGCCCCGCTGGCCGGTCTCGCCGTGCTGCTGGATGCGAGCGTTCCATACTTCGTCACCTCGGCCGGGGCCATGGCCACCATGCTCCTCCTCCTGCCGGCCTCGCTCGCCGCAGTCAACCTCTCGCTGACGATGAACGGCCGCTGGTCGCTCCTGTTCGGCCGCGGGACGGCCGCGTTCGCAGCCGTCTCGGTCGCATTCCTCCTCGGCCACACGCTGCTCGAGGCGATCGGCGCCCTCCGCTCCGTGACCGTGGCCGTCGGACCCACCGACTGGAGCCTCGGCGTGTTCCTGTGGGCGGCCTACGGAACGGTGACGCTGGCAGCGCTGGCCCTCGCCGACCACGCCATCCCGAGGGTCATGCGGCGCTCGTGGAGCGGAGGCCCGCTGGCGGGCGCCACGCTGTGGCTGGCGTTCGGTGGAGCCGCGCTGGCCGGCATGGCGCTCATGTTCGGAGGCATGGCCGAGGGCTCGCTCCTCGCCGGCGGTGCCGCGCCCGACGCGATCATGGCCGGGACATTCTGGTACCGGGCCGTCGCATTCCTCGGAATCGGCCTCTCTGCCCTGGCCGGCTTCGCGCTCCTCGGCACCCTGTTCCTCGCGTACACGAGCGGGGAGCCGGCGGATTACGTCGTCCCCGGCCAGGCCGGTGCCGCAGCAGCAGGACACTGACCGATGACCGTTCACACTCCGATCGAGACCCGCTCCGGTGGCATCCCACCCTGGGCGCTGGTCCTCGCCGGGTTCGTCTTCCTGGTGGGCGCGGTGTACCTTGCCTCCAACCTCGTGGGCGAGAATCCGCCCTTCGCGCTGCCGGGCCAGACGACGGCGCCCGGCAACGGGGACGGTCCGGACACGGCGGCCGGCCAGGCGCTCGTCGCGGAGGCGCAGTGCGCCGCCTGCCACGGCCCGGATCTGGGCGGCCAGGGCGCGTTCCCGAGCCTCCTTCAGCTCGATGAGGGCCCGATCAGCGAGAACCTGCAGCAGCTGGCGGCCGACCACCCCGACGAGTGGATCGCGCTCTGGATCGACGGCACCACCCCGGAAACCGAGGGCCTCGACCGAGCCGGGATGCCCGCCTTCGGCAGCACGTACTCGCCGGAGCAGATCGACGCCATGGTGGCGTACCTTCGCGGCCTGTAGTCCCTCGCGTTGACCGATCCGGCCCAACGAACGGAGCGCACCGTCCCGGTCCTGATCGGCGCCGACGAGATGGCCCGCATCGACGAGGCGGCACAGGGGCTGGGCCTGACCGAGGACGCGCTGATGGAATCGGCCGGGGCCGCGGTGGCCGAGGTCGTCCACGTCGAGCTGGCCCGGCTGGCCGAGGGGGCGCGCGGTCCCGGTGGCCCCCTCGGAACGCCACCGCTCATCGTGGTCCTGTGCGGACCCGGGAACAACGGCGGTGACGGGTTCGTGGTCGCCCGCCGCCTTGCCGCCGCCGGCCGCCAGGTGACGGCCATCCTCGCCGCCGATGCCTCGAAGCTGTCCGGCCACGCCGCGGGCCACAACTGGAACGTCCTGCAGGCCATGGCCGCGGGCGGCTCGGTGGAGGTCTTCGTGGCGCCGACGCCCGAGCTCCTCCTGCGCCTGCGCGAGCGCATCGCCCAGGCCACCGTCGTCGTGGACGCCCTCCTCGGTTCCGGTGCCTCCGGCCCGTTGCGCGAGCCGATCTCCACCGCGGTCGACCTCGTCAACGCGACCCGCGCCCATGCCCGGGCCGACGGACGGCCCTGCGCGGTCGTGGCGGTCGACACGCCCACCCGGGTGGACCTCACCGGGGGCGCACGCTCGACGCCGGTGGTCGAGGCCGACGTGACGGTCACGTTCCACCGGGGCAAGGCCGGCTTCGCGCTCGACCGGGATGCACGCCGGCTGGCCGGGCGATACTTCGTCGCCCCGATCGGGATCCCGCTGGAGGCCGAGGAGGGGATCGTGCCCCCCGACGGGGAGTACCCGCCCGCCCGCCTGACCCAGGTGAACTGGCAGGAGCCGGTGGAGCGCGAGGATGCCGCGCATCGGCCCGGCGGCGGCGTCCCGGCAGGCCCCGGTCGGGAGTGACCCGTGCATGGGCGTCGTCGCGGAACCGACGATGGTTGATCACGCTAACCTTTGACCGATGTACGACTACGCAGAGGCAGCCGTCGAGGCGGCGCTCACCGCGGGTGCGCGCTACGCCGACGCGCGCGTCATGGATCGGCGGCACGAGTCGATGGCCGCACGCGGCGGCGAGATCGAGGGTCTCACCCAGGAGAGCTCGGTCGGGCTGGGCGTGCGCGCGCTCATCGGCTCCGGCTGGGGATTCTTCGCCACCGCTGACCTGACCGTCGGGGCGGCCCGCGCGGCGGGCGCCCGCGCGGCCGAGATCGCGCGTGCCAGCGCATCAGTCCCCGGAGCAGACCTGGAGCTGGCTCCGGTCGAGGTGCGGCAGGATCACTGGGAGAACGAGGTGGCGGAGGATCCGCTCGCCGTCCCCATGTCCGAGAAGGCCGACCTGCTGGTGACCGCCACCAGGACGCTCGGCGAGCACGGCGCCGATATCGCCCTGGCCGGGTACGACATCTGGGACACCACGAAGTGGCTCGTCAGCTCGGAGGGGCACCGGATCGATCAGCGCATCCGCGAGTGCGGCGCGCATATGAACGCGACGGCGGTCGGCGAGAGCGAGACGCAGCGTCGAAGCTACCCCGGCATCCGGGGCCAGTACGGCACCCGTGGCTGGGAGCTGGTGCGGGAGATCGACCTGGTGGGGAACGCGGCGCGGATCGCGGAGGAAGCGCGGGAGCTGCTGACCGCTCCACAGTGCCCGAGTCACGACGCGGTCGACCTCATCATCGGCTCCGAGCAGATGGCGCTCCAGATCCACGAGTCGGTCGGGCACGCGGTGGAGCTCGATCGGATCCTCGGCTGGGAGGCCGCCTATGCCGGGACGTCGTGGCTCGACCTGTCGCAGCTCGGTTCGCTGCGCTTCGGCTCCGAGCTCATGAACGTCACGGCCGATGCGACCCTCCCCGGCGCCCTCGGCTCCTTCGGCTACGACGATGAGGGCACGCCGGCGCACCCGGTCGACATCGTCCGGGACGGCATCTGGGTCGGCGCCCTGTCCGGCCGGGACAGTGCGGCGCTGGCCGGTCTGGACTCGTCGGGCGGTGCGGTCCGCGGCGACGGCTACAACCGCCTCCCCATGGTGCGGATGACGAACGTCGGCCTGCTGCCGGGGACATCGAGCCTGGCGGAGATGATCGCCGCCACCGATGACGGCATCCTGATGGACACCAACCGCTCGTGGTCGATCGACGACAAGCGGCTGAACTTCCAGTTCGGCTGTGAGATCGGATGGGAGATCAAGAACGGCAAGCGGGGCAGGATGATCAAGAACCCGACCTACACCGGGATCGGTCCTCGCTTCTGGGCGAGCCTCGACATGCTCGGCAACGAGTCGGAGTGGACCTTCTGGGGCACGCCCAACTGCGGCAAGGGTCAGCCGGGCCAGGTCGGCCACACCGGCCATCCCGCCGTGCCCTGTCGCTTCCGAGGGGTCCGGGTGGGGGTGAACGCATGATGGCCGATCACCTGCTGGAGATCGCCGACCGCGTCCTGGCCCTGGTCGGGACCGATGCCGAGGCCGAGGTCACCGTCAGCGCCGGTCCCGAGGCCCTCACCCGCTTTGCGACCGGCTTCATCCACCAGAACGTCGCCGATGATGCGCGCTCGGTTCACCTGCGCGTGGCGCTCAACGGACGCGTGGCCGAGGCCACCGCCAACCAGGTCGACGGCGCGTCGCTGGCCCGACTCGTCCGCTCGGCGGTCGAGGCAGCCCGCCTGCGGCCGGTCGATCCGGGCTGGCCGGGCCTCGCACCGCCTGCCGCGGCGCCGGATGTGGAGCACTGGGACGAGCCCACCGCCGATGCGTCTCCCGATGCTCGGGCCGAGCTCGTTGGCGCGTTCGTGGCCGCCGCCGAGCGCCTCGAGACTGCGGGGTACTGCGCGACCGAAGGAGTCACCGTCGCGTTCGTGAATTCGGCCGGCCAGCGTCTCAGCGGGCGGTCGACGAAGGCGGAGCTGGATGGCATCGCGCGGACCGGCTCGTCGGACGGCTCGGCGCGAGCGGCATCGGCCCGCCTCACGGATCTCGACGGTGCAGCCGTGGGCCGGGAGGCCACCCGGCGAGCGCGTGAAGCCGCCGACGCGGCAGATCTGCCGCCCGGGCGCTACGAGGTCGTGCTCGAGCCGTCCTGCGTGGTGAACGTCCTGTCCTTCCTGGCCCTGTACGGGTTCAACGGCCGTGCCGTCGAGGAGGGCCGCTCGTTCGCCCGGCTCGGCGAGTCACAGTTCGATTCCACGTTGTCGCTCGCGGACGACGTGGCGCATCCGCTCGGCATCGGGGTCCCGTTCGATGCGGAGGGCACGCCGAAGCGGCGGGTCGAGCTGGTGCGGGACGGCGTCACGACCTCGCTGGTCCATGATCGGCGGACGGCGAAGGCCCTCGGGGCGGCGTCGACCGGCCATGCGGTCGCCGGCGCCGGGCCGTGGGGCGCCATCCCGGCCAACCTCGTCCTCGCGCCCGGACACGCCTCGCCCCAGGAGCTGATCGCCGCCGTCGAGCGTGGGCTGCTCGTCACCGACCTCTGGTACACCCGCATCCTCGATCCGCGCACGCAGGTCGTCACCGGCCTGACCCGCAACGGCGTGTGGCTGGTCGAGGACGGCCGCGTCATCCGCCCCGTGACGAACCTGCGCTTCACCCAGTCGTACCTCGACGCGCTCGCGCCGGGCAACGTGCGCGGGGTCGGTTCGGACCTGTCGCTCGTCGCTGGCGGAACGTTCGGCATCGGCGCCTATGCCGTTCCCTCCCTCCACCTGGCGTCCTGGAACTTCACCGGCGGCGCGTCGGGCTGAGGGGAGCGAGGCGAGGAGCTAGCTGCTCCCGGGCTTCCGAAGCGGGACGCCCTCCGCGCACAGTGGACAGTCGGCGGGCTCCCAGGATGGGACCTCGATCCGGCCCAGGCGGTGCAATGGGAACCCCAGCTCCACGGCGTCGACGGATCGGTCCACCATCACCGCGGCGGCCAGCGGCCGGGCGCCCGCGGCACGCACGGCATCGACGGTCTCTTCGAGCGAGACCCCGGTGGTGAGGATGTCGTCCACCAGCACCACCCGATCCGTGGCGCCGATCGGCCAACCGCGTCGGAGCGTGCGACCACCACCCGCCGCCGGCTCGGCGAAGATGCCGCGCACCGGGCCACCGAGCTGCCGCGCCACCTCGTGGGCAAGGAGCACGCCGCCGGTGGTGGGGCCGATGACCAGCGTCGGCACGTACGGCGCCAGCGCCTCCGCCATGCGGCGCCCGAGCTCCACCGCGAACGACGGGTGCTGGAGGACGAGGAACTTCTCCAGGTACCGCCCGGCGTGACGTCCCGACTTCAGCAGGAAATGGCCGTCGAGCAGCGCGCCGGATCGCGCGAACAGCTCCTCCATGGATGCCGTCCGCAGGGACGCGTCCGCATCGGTCATTCGTAGACGGCGGAGAAGTCGACCGCCGGGTAGCGCTCGGCGAGCGCTTCGGTCACCCAATGGAGGACGTCGGCCGGGTCATAGAAGGCGGCGATCGTCTTTGCCTCGGTGACCGAGAGTCCGGCATGCCGCGCCTCCACGTCGGTCAGCACCTCGCGTGGCCGGTCCGACATGTCGAGCGAGGTCTCGAACCGGCCGTCGGCGCGCAGGACGAGGATGTCGTCGGGCTCCTCGAGCAGGATGAGCTCCCCGGTTCGGCGCAGGACCTCCTCCGCGTTCGCGCTGAACTCACGGAGCTGCTGGGCCTGCGTCGTCGCGAGCTGTCCACGGTACGCATCGGCGAGCTGCCAGAGGCGCTGCGCGGCCAGCGTCTCCTGCTGCGTGGGCGGCAGGCCGGCCTGCCAGTCCTCGCCCTCCACCTCGACCAGCTCCTCCTGTCGCTCGAGCTCATCGGCAGCCAGGAGATGCGACGGTGCGTCGCGCGCCGCCTCGATGAGCCAGCTGAAGATGTCGGCGGGGTTGTAGAGCTCGACCAGCTCGCTGATCGTGTCCACGATCTGCTCCTGGTCGTACCACTCGCTGTCGGCGGGGTCCTGGTAGGTGAGACGAGTCGTCCACGTCTCATCGACCGGGTGATAGAGGAGGTAGTCCTGGTCGTCGTCCACGAGCTTGATCGGACCGACCTCGCGCAGGCGTTCCTTGTTCGCCTCCAGGAAGCGACGCATCTGCTCGGTGGCCTCGTACAGGAAGTCGCGGCGCTCGAGCTCCGCTTCCGCGGCGAGCTCACGAAGCGCGGTCAGGCGGGGCGAGCCCTTCGAGCCCTTCGGTCCGGTCACGGCTTGTAGACGAAGTCCGGGCCCATGCGCTCGCGCAGGAAGATCGTGTGCTTCGAGTCGAAGACCGACTCGGCCACGCGGTGCCCGAAGCCGCGCATGCCCGGATCGGCGTACAGCTGGTCGAGCACGGCGTAGTTCGGCAGGTCGAGGATGAGGACGTTGTTCCAGGTGGATCCCTCGGTCACGTTGAACCAGCCGATGAACCGGATGCCGTACTGCTCTTCCGTCTTGCGTGCCTGGCGCGGAAAGATGTGGCGCATGCCGCGCTTGAACATCGTGTCGCGGCCCTTGCGGACGTTGAAGAAGGTGACCATCAGCGGCACGGGCACATCACTCCTTGTTCAGCCTGCTGTTCAGGACGGCGGCGAAGGCCAGCCCCACGGCGAGGCCGACAGCGATGCCGATGCCCAGGTTGTCGATCGCCACTCCCACGGCCACCCCGATGCCGATCCCGATGGCCACCGATGGCCCGAGCGCGCTACCGGGAGCCCGAGTCGTCATCCGCCTCCTCCCGTGGTTCGGTGGTAATGACGCGAGTCGGCCGCTTCGCAACCCCCGTGGTCCGCCCTCGCCCGCGCCGCCGATCGGCGAAGAAGACCCGGAGCAGGAAGACGCTCGTCATGCTCACGAAGAAGAGCAGCACGAGGTCGACGATGAGAAGCGTGACGAGGAGCCAGACCGGCCAATTGAAGGCGAACAGTCCCACCGGGATGAGCAGCAGGATGATCGCGAACAGGATCGCCTGGGTGACGAAGCACCCGAAGCCTGGCCCCTCGTTCGGGTCGAGGTCCTCGTTGTAGCGAATCGACAAGCCATTCCTCTGCGTGACTCGGAGCGAGTGGCGGCCAGATGGTCCCATATTGCGTGCGGCGGTGCTCCCCCCGATCCCCGCCCGGCCGCATGGCTGGTACGTGGCTGGTACGTGGCTGGTCATCGCGGAGGGGAGCCAAGCGTCTCGAACACTCGGCCGGTTCGCGCGGCGAGCAGGGGAGGGCCACGTCAGGCGCGATACGTGATTCGGCCCTCCGCCACCGTCATCAGCACCGCCCCGGGCAGCTCCATCCCCAGGAGCGGCGTGTTGCTCGAGGCCGATGCAAGGCTCTCTGCCGCCACCCGCCAGCGGGCGGCCGGATCGAACACGACGAGGTCGGCAGCGGATCCGGTGGCCAGGCTGCGCGACTCCCCGATGAGTGCCGCCGGCCGCGTCGAGAGCGCTGCCATCAGACGATGCAGGCCGATCCGCCCGGAACCCACCGCCGCCAGCCCGATCGACAGCGCGGTCTCGAGCCCGATGAGCCCCGGCGCCGCCTCCGCGAACGGAACCGCCTTCCGCTCCGGGGGGTGCGGCGCATGATCGGTGGCAATGGCGTCCACCGTCCCATCCTCGACGGCCGCGAGCAGCGTCAACGCCTCCTCCGCGGTCGACAGCGGCGGATTCACCCGAGTGCTGCCCTCGTATGCGGCCTCGCCCGGACGCGTGTCGTCAGCGTCATCCCAGGCGAACCGGCGCGAGCCGGCCACCCACGTATCGGTGAGCGCCAGGTGGTGGGGAGTCACGTCGCAGGTGACGCGGACGCCGCGCGCCTTCGCTCGTCGCACGGCCTCGATCGACGCGGTGGACGACAGGTGGGTCAGGTGGATCCAGGCGCCGATCGCCTCAGCGAGGCGCAGATCGCGCTCGACCATGGACGTCTCCGCTGCCGGCACCCACCCGGGCAGCCCGAGTCGGACGGCCGTCGCGCCGGCGCGCATGACGCCGCCACCGGCCAGCCCGGCATCCTCGGGGTGCTCGACGAGCGGCAGGCCGACCGCGACCAGGCGTCGCAGCAGCTCCTCGGCCACCGGCTCCGAAGCGACGCCGGCACCGTCGTCCGAGAACCCGACCACGCCCGCGGCAGCGAGTTCCTCCACGTCGGTCGGATCGGCGCCGACGCGGCCACGCGTCGCCGCCGCGATGACCCGGACCCGGCACGCCGCATCCGTGGCGCGCCCCTGTGCTGTCTGCACCCGCTCCGCGGTGTCACACGGAGGATCGGTGTTCGGCATGGCACAGACGGTGGTGAAGCCGCCTCGAGCGGCAGCGCGGGTCCCGGTCGTCATGGTCTCGCCCTCCGTCCCGGGCTCGCGGAGGTGCGTATGGAGGTCGCACAGTCCCGGGGCGACGATCAGGCCGCGCGCATCGATGCGCTCCGCGCCATCGGGCACCGAGTCCACCATCACGCCGTCCACGACGGCCAGGTCCCGGACCTCGTCACGGCCGGCCTCCGGGTCGATCACCCGGCCCCCGACGAGCACGAAGGAGGCCGGCGCATCGGTCAGGCGACCGAAGCGGCCCTCGGTCATGCGCGGCCGGACAGGGAGGCGAGGACGGCCATGCGCACGGGGACCCCGTTCTCGACCTGGCGCCCGATGAGGCTGCGTGGCGAGGCGGCCAGCTCCGCGGTCAGCTCGCAGCCCTCGTTGGTGGGTCCCGGGTGGAGGATCGGCGCATCGGGTGCGGCCAGTCGCATTCGCTCGCTGTCGAGGCGCCAGTCGCGGACGTAGTCGGCCAGGTCCGGCCCCTCGGCCCCGGCATCGCGCTCGAGCTGGACACGGAGCGTCATCACCGCGTCGGCACCGGTCAGCGCGTCCTCCAGCGTGGTCGCGACCTCCGCGCCGGGCCATGAGTCGAAGCCGGCGACCCAGGCCCGAGGCCCGGCCACGCGAACGGTGGCGCCAGCCGCGGTGAGAGCGTGGAGGTTCGAACGCGCGACGCGGGAGTGCGCCACGTCGCCGACGATCGCGATCGTGCGGCCCGCGACCGAGCCGAGCGCCTCGCGCAGCGTCAGCAGGTCGATCAGGGCCTGGGTCGGATGGGCATGCGCTCCGTCACCGGCGTTCACCACCCGCATCCCCGTCTCGCGTGCCGCAAGGTGCGCAGCTCCCCCCGCGGCGTGCCGGAGGACCACCGTCGTCACCCCCATCCGCTCGAGGGTGCGGAGGGTGTCGGTCAGCGACTCGCCCTTCCGGACGCTGCTCGCCTCGACCGCGAGGTCCACCGTCGTTGCGCCGAGGGCCTTCGCGGCGAGCTCGAAGCTGATCCGCGTCCGCGTCGAGGGCTCGAAGAACGCGAGGGCTACCGTCTCGTCCTCCAGCAGCGACCGGTGCTCGCGCGCCGCGCGCGCCTCGCGCATCAGCACGGCCAGATCGCACAGGCGGTCCAGCTCGGCCACGGACAGGCCGTCGACGTCCAGCAGATGGCGGCCGACGGGGGAGGCCACGGTCGCCGCGACGGTCATGCCGCGTCCTCCGGCTGCTCGATCACCACCTCGTCAACCTCGTCGGTCTCTTCGAGGCGCACGTGGACCAGCTCCGCCGGGCTGGTCGGAAGGTTCTTGCCGACGAAGTCGGGCCGGATCGGCAGCTCCCGGTGGCCACGGTCGACGAGCGTGGCGAGCCGCACCGCCCGCGGACGTCCGTGGTCGGTGAGGGCGTCGAGGGCCGCGCGTACCGTGCGGCCGGTGTAGAGGACATCGTCCACCAGCACGACGGTGCGGCCGGCCACGTCGGCCTCGAGGTCGGAGCGCTTGACGATCGGTGCGTGGGCGAGGCGTGTCAGGTCGTCGCGGTAGTACGTGATGTCGAGCGAGCCGACCGGCACGGGGGTGCCCTCGTGCTGCTCGATCAGGGCCGACAGCCGCTGGGCGATCGGGACACCGCGGCTGCGAATCCCGACCAGGACGAGATCGTCAGTGCTCCCGTGACGCTCCACGATCTCGTGGGCGATGCGGGTGAGGGCGCGGCGCAGATCATCGGCGCCGAGGACTCGGCGTTCGCTCATGCGAGTTCTCCTTGGCGGCCTCGCCGGACCGCGTTAAAGGGTGTCGCCGATGAGGATACCCGATGGGTCAGGGTCGATCGGCGCCGGGCTGCGGGAAGACGGCCGGGCCCCACCAGTTCGTGTCCTGCTCGCCACGGATCATGCTGACGACGTCGGCCTCGTCGCCGTACCGCCGCTCCACGAGCAGCAGGTCCGCCTCGGGCGGATCCAGGACCCCGGCCAGCGGTCTGGCCACGGTCAGGACGAGATGCTGGCCGGTGGGGGAGAGCTTGACGTCGACGACCCACCATCCCTCCGGCACGTCGTCGATGTCGATCGCCTGCCCGCGCGTCATGCCGCGGGCGTCGGTGGCGCGGCTGAAGTACACGCGCAGCGGGTCGGGATAGTCCGCTTCGTCGGTCCCGCTCTGGGCCGGACCGGTCCAGCGGGCATCCCAGATGGCGTACGCGTCCCCGTCGGGCCCCCAGGCGATCGAAGCCGATGCGAAGCCGTCGGCGTCCACGGTCAGGTCCTGGAACACGGGCCGCTCGCTGTCCTCGTCGAAGAGGAACGCGGAACCCTCGGCATCCTGCACGTGCTCGGCCAGGTATGGCTGGCCGGCGGTGACGAACTGCCAGGTCCCGTCGCCGGATCGCTCCATGGCGCCATCCCAGTAGATGGCGAAGCGCCCGCTGGCGTTGAGCAGAGGCTGGAACACGCCCTCGGCGGTGGCCGTCGCGTCCTCGCTCGGATCGCCGGGATCTCCGTCACCGCCGGCGGAGACATGCAGGGACTGCAGGTGGCTCACGGGCCGTTCGCCGGCCGTGCTGACCCAGAGCAGCGCGGTCGACGTGTCGCCGCCGGGGATCCAGCTGGCCGCATAGGCGGTGCCGGAGTCGGTCAGCTGTCGAGGCTCCCCGACCTCCGGCTCGAACAGCCAGACGTCGGTGTCGCCGGACTCGGGATCGGTCAGGGTGTAGGCGAGGTAGACGCCGCGCGGCGTGGACCAGAACAGGCGCTCGCCGAAGGGGTCACCCGTCACCGACTCGCCGAGGATGACGGTCTCACCGACGGCCAGCGGCGAGTCGATCGGCGGCAGCGCGTCGGGGTCGTCGGACGGCTCGCCCTCGCCGATGCGTGTGGCGCGCACCTCGTGGAGGCCACTCTCGCCGACGCGCACGACGTACGCGACCCACTGGCCGTCCGGGGAGAGCTCCGCGGCGACCGGTGGGCCGGGCGCGGTCGAGTCCTCGGCGATCCCCTCGCCGGTCGGTCCGTGCGCGACCACCAGGGCACGGTTGTCGAAGGGACCGGTGTGGCCGAGGTAGGCAACCGGCTCCGGCGACGGCTCCGCGCTCGGCTCCGGCGTCGTCGTCGCCGCCGGCTCCGACGGGGAGGGCTCGGGTGTGGACGTGCCGGGCGTCGGCGTCGGTCCGGACGGGAAGCTGGCGCTCGGGGTCGGCGTCAGGGAGACCGCGACGGTCGGGCTCGGGGTGGGGGACGCATCGCCGACCGCGCCATCGGGCTGACCGAGCAGGACGATGGCGAGCAGCGCCCCGGCCACCGCGGCGAGGCCACCGCCCACGCCCGCGACGAGCACGACGGGGCGGCGCCACCAGGGGAGGGCGGCGAATCGGCCTGCCTCGATGCCACCCCGCACGCGCGCGTGAAGGTCGCGCGGCACGGGGACGTGGCGCAGGCCGGCGACGATGCGGCGTCCATCGGCGAAGGCAGCAAGCGTGGCGCGGCAGGTCTCGCAGCCGTCAAGGTGGGCATCCAGCCGTCGGCGCTCGTCACCGGAGAGCTCGCCGCTGAGCGAGCCGCTGACGAGCTCCTCGAACTCGGCGTGCGGTGCGCGCGGCCCGCTCATCGGGAGAATCCTTCCGTGGCAAGGGCGCGCCGCATCTCGCCTCGAGCTCGGCACAGGAGCGTTCGAACGGCGGCGTAGGACAGGTCCATCACCTCGCCGATCTGCTGAGCGCTCATGTCCTCAAGGTCGCTGAGCAGGAGACACTGCCGATGGTTCGGCCGAAGGCGCAGCAGGGCGCGCTGCACTCGCTCGTCGAGCGTTCCGGCCATGACCTCGGCCTCGGGACCGGGTCGGTGATCGGCACGGTTCGCCAGCGCCGGCTCGTCGTCGGGCATCGTGGTCACCATCCGGCGGCGCCGCATGTCGTCGATCGCGGTGTTCGTGGCGATCCGGTACAGCCAGGATCGCGTGGAGGCGGCATCGGTCACGGTGTCGAGCTTGCGGTAGGCCTTGATGAAGGTGTCCTGGGTGATGTCCGCGGCGCGATCGGCATCGGCGACCATGCGCAGGACGTAGTTGTAGATCGGGGCCGAGTACTCCTCGAAGAGGCGGGCGAACTCGGCCTCGCGCGGATCGGCGGCAGGGCGGCTCACGGCTGTCGGTTCCCACGGCGCGTGGCCGGGCAGCGCCATCGAATGCACCTCGTCCTCCGCACGCACAGCCCCCTGCAAGTCCCTCTCTGACGCATCGCCTGGTCCGCCTGTTACCGATCCAGCTGGCCGCGCAGCACTTCGGCCGCGTACTCGGGCGCCGCCGGGTTGACGGCGAGCGCGGTGGCGCGCTCGAGCCCGGCGATGACGCGCAGCCGCGGATGGATCTCCCAGTGCCAGTGGAAGGTGCCCTCCAGTCGCTCCCCGGCGGGCGCCGTGTGGAGGAACACGTTGTACGGCGGATCTCCGAGCGCGTCGAGCGCATGCAGCGCGCGCTGCAGCGTCGCCGTCGCGTCGGTGATGGCCTCGTCGTCGAGCGCGGTGAAGTCCGATCCGTGCGTGCGGGGCACGACCATCATCTCGAAGGCCGACCGGCTCGCGGCCGGGGCGAACACCACCGCGTGGTGGTCGGCGAAGACGAGCCGCTCACCGTTCTCCTCTTCCGCCTCGGCCAGGGCGCACCACACGCAGCGGCGCGACTTGATCATCTGCCGCGCGCCGCCACCGATCTCCTCGGCGACCCAGTGCGGGATCTGCGGAATGGCATACAGCTCCAGGTTGAGGTGCCCGCTCCTCGATCCGGCCTGCCGCCCGTAGCTCTGCACGAGCTGGATGTAGAGAGGCTCGGGGCGGCCCTCGGCATCGAGGTCACGTGGTTCCGCGGCGATGGCGCGCATGGCGTCGCGCGCGGCGCGCAGCAGCGCCCCGGCCAGCTGCGGCGACGCGTCGGCCAGTCGTTCGTGATGCTCCCGCGGTCCGACGAGGATCTCCCACGAGCCTGTGGCGCGTTCGACCTCGCTCAGCGAGAGCTGCGCAGCCTGCTGCTTCGACGAGTCGATGCGGTGGAACGCGTGGGATCGCAGCGGCACGCGACGGACGTGATGGGGCTGCTCGTCCTCGGGCGCGTCGTCGCAGTGACGACAATGGCTGCCCTCGACCGGCTGGGCCGGGATCTCGAAGGCGCTGCGCTCGAACGCGCGGTCCGCGACGATGGCCGACCACCAGCCGGTGACCGGGTCGCGGCGCAGCTCGAACACGGCCGCATCGTACCCGACCCGCCGATCACGTCAGCGCCGCGGCGACGTCGTACGGATCGGTGCCGACGACCGGCGTCCCGTACAGCTCCATGGCTCCGATGTCCGACGCCCGCGAGGCGAGGTCGCCGCGGTCGACGATGCGCACCATCGGCCCGACATCCTCCCAGCCGTGGGCGTCGCCGAGCGGCGGCCGCCACAGGGCCAGGTTGAAGGACCGCACGCCGAGCTGGTCGCGGAGCGCCAGCAGCGCACGTGTGACGGCGTCGACGAACCCCGGATCGCGCTCGTCGGACCCGGCTGCCCCGACCACGAGAATCTCGCGCTCCTTGACCGGCGTGACGTGGGCGAGCAGCGCCACGTCGTCGACGGTCACGGCCAGGCCGAGGTCCCGGTGCAGGCTCACGAGGTCATCGGCCAGCGAGGCTCGATGGATCGAGCGGTAGGAGGCCGCGTCCCGGCGCCAGCGCTCCGGCCGCGCATAATGCGGCCCGCGTCCGAGCAGGGCCTGCGCGTGACCGTGGACGATCGAGCCCCCCGCGCGCCACAGGCAGTTCCAGATCAGCAGGTAGGCGCGCGCGTCCGGATCGGTGGCATGGGCCCGTTCGGCCCACTCGCGCCCGGCGGCCAGGACGTCGGCCACGAGCGTGCGCTCGACGGCCAGCGGATCGTGCCGATCGAAGACGAGCACCGCGTGGTGGACGTCCGCGAGAGCCGCATTCGCGCCGCTGACCACCCCTCCGCGGCGCACCCGCCCGAACGTCTCCGCCGGTGTCCCCAGCTCCGGCTCGCAGAACGGGTCACCCTCGCTCGCCGCGATCTCGGCGGCCAGGTCACTCCCGCGTCCGTCCCCGTCGACGGGACGGCGCTGCCGCAGCGGGGCGAACAGCGTGGCTTCGAGCGTGACGCGGTTCGTGACCTTCAGCAGCTGCTGCTCCCGGACGGCCGCCACCGATCCGAACGTTCGCGCCAACCAGGATTCGAGCTCGGCCGGTGGCTCCGTCCGCCCCACGCCGGCGCGAACGTCGAGCAGCCCGTCGGCCCGGGCACGAGCCGGACCCTCGAGCGAGGCGATCCGGTCGGGGAGCTCCAGGATGCCCGTCACCCGAGGTCCCGGGGTCCGGGCCACTCGCTGCGGAGGATGCTCATGACGTTGACGTCGATGTGCGTGCCGCGCGTGAAGCGAGCGCGCCGGAGCGTGGCCTCGTGGGTGAAGCCGGCGTTCTCGTACGCCCGACGGCCGCGATCGTTGCCCGCGTAGTACTGCAGCGCGATCCGCTCGAGGCGCAGCTCACCGAAGCCGAAGTCGCAGAGGGCTCGTGTCACGTCCGTCCCGTACCCCTTGCCCCACTCCTCCTTCTCGCCGATGGCCACGCCGAACTCGGCGGTCCCGTGGCCGAAGTCGATCCCGTGCAGGCCGGCGGTGCCGATCGGTCGGTCATCGGCGAGCAGGCAGATGACGAAGTGGTAGTCAGTGGTGCCCTGCGCGGCCAGCATGCGCTCGAACCACGCCTCTTCGGCGGCGAGGCTCATCGGTGCGCGCATCGCGAGGTTGCGCAGCACGTCGTGATCGGTGAACCAGCGGACGAAGGTTGGCAGGTCGGAGCGTTCTGACGGCCGAAGGTAGATCCGTTCGCCGCGGATGATCGGGCGCCGTTCCGGTACGCTTGCCACCTGCCCGAGTCTAGCGAAGGAGATGTGACCGATGGCCGCCACGAGGACCGCAACCGTGACCTGGACCGGGTCGCTCGCCGAGGGATCCGGCACCGTCAGCGCCGGCACGAGCGCGCAGTTCACCGACCTGCCCGTCAGCTGGTCATCGCGAACCGAGGATCCCGAGGGGCGCACCTCGCCGGAGGAGCTCCTCGCCGCGGCGCATGCCTCCTGCTTCTCGATGGCGCTGTCGGGCGCCCTGGCACGGAACGGAACCCCGCCGGATCACATGCACGTTTCCGCCGCGGTGACCTTCGACAAGGTCGGCGACGCGTGGACGGTCACGAAGTCGGAGCTCGACGTCGTCGGCGTGGTGCCGGGTCTCGACGAGGCCGCCTTCGACGAGTTCGCCCGGGGCGCCAAGGACAACTGCCCGATCTCGCGGGCGCTGGCCGGCAACGTGGAGCTGAGCGTCCACTCCACGGTCGAGGAGCCGCACGACTGAAGTCTCGCGACCGCCTCAGCCGCTAGACCGACCCGAAGGCCGAGGGGTAGACGAGCGTTCCGGCCGGGATCTCCGCGCCGGCCCGGCCTCGGACCTGCATCGCGTCCCCGGCGGCGTCGTAGGGCCCGTGGATTCGATGACCGGCTGCCGGCATGAAGCCGAAGCGCCCGTAGTAGGCCGGTGATCCGAGGACCGCGACGAGGGGCTCGTCGCGCTCGTCGGCGGCGGCCAGCGCCTCGCCCATCAGCGCCGTCCCGATGCCACGGCCCTGGTGCTGCGGCAGGACCGCGATCGGCGCCAGGGCAAGCACCGTCTGCCGCCCGGTGGTCTCGTCCTCGGGGATCAGCTCGATCTGGCTCAGCATCACGTGACCGAGCACGGACCCGTCGGCCGTGACGGCCACCATGGACAGTTGGGGCACGAAGGTCGGACCGCTGCGGATGGCATCGACCAACTCCGCCTCGTTCGGTCCGGCGAAGACCGTTCGATGCAGATCGTGGATCTGGTCCAGGTCGATGGGCTGCTCGAGTCGGATGGTCCAGGAGGGAGTGTCGACCCCGTCGGTCGTCGGCATCGTCGTCATGACGGTCGCGCACAGCATTCGGCGGGCCACGGACCACGATCCGCGCCGTGCGACAAACGGCCGAGGCGCCCTACGGCGGACGCGGTGCATCCACCGACGCCCCATCGGCGTCTGATGGGCATGCCAACACCCGAGCTGATCTCCCTGATCGCCGCGGTCCTGCTCTGGATCGCGCTCCTCGCCACCATCGCCCCCGAGGCCTGACGCTAGCGCTCGAAGAGTCGCAGCAGGTCTTCGGGAATGCGCGCGGGTCGTCCGTCCGCGGAACGGACCCAGACCCAGACCGTCTCGGCCTCGGTCAGGAGCTCGCCGTCGGATTCGCGGTGGATCTCGGTGCGCCGGACGCCGCGGACCCCGCCGATCCGCTGGGGGAGGGTCGTGACGAGCACCACGTCGCCGTAGACCACCGGTCGGTGGTACGTCACGTGGTGCTCCCTGACCACCCATCCACCGCCCCGTTGCAGCGTCCAGTCCGGGCCGAAGCCGAGCGCCTCGACGTGATCGGTTGCGACCTGCTCGATCCAGTTCAGGTACACCGCGTTGTTCACGTGACCGAACTGGTCGAGCTCGTACTGCCGGACCGGCCAGCGGGCGGTGTAGCGCCAGGTGCCGACCTCGAGGGCGTCGCTCACGCCGACAGGATAGTGCGCCAAAGGACGTAGCCCGACCCGGCCCCCCATCCGATGCGCGGCACCGCCCGGACGTCGAGGATGGTGGCCAGTCAACCGCCATCTCCTCACTCGGAGCACGCCCACATGGACACCGCTGTCACCCTGCACGTCGCCGCCGGCCCGACCGATCTCGAAGCCCTGCGCGGCGCGCTGCGCGGTCGCCTGGTCCGGCCCACCGATCCCACGTACGACACCGATCACGTGGTCTGGAACACGGCGTTCCAGGGCCGCCCGATGGCGATCGTGCATGCGTCGGACGCGGGCGACGTCGCCACGGCCGTCGGGTTCGCGCGCCGAAACGGCCTCGAGATCGCCGTGCGGTCCGGCGGGCACAGCATCGCCGGGCACAGCACCGGCGACGGCGTCTTCGTCATCGACATGCGGCACATGCGTGGCCTGCACGTGGACCTCGATCAGCGGATCGCCTGGGCAGGCGTCGGCCTGACCGCCGGTGAGCTGACGGAGGCCCTCGCCCCGCACGGTCTGGCCGTCCCGTTCGGCGACACCGGATCGGTCGGGATCGCCGGGATCACGCTGGGCGGAGGCATCGGCTACCTCGCCCGCAAGTACGGCCTGGCCATCGACTCGCTCGTGGCGGCCGAGATCGTCACCGCCGCCGGGGACGTGATCATGGCCTCCGACGACGAGCGCCCCGACCTGTTCTGGGCGCTGCGCGGGGGCGGTGGCAACTTCGGCATCGTCACCCGCTTCTGCTACCGGCTCTCACCGGTCGGCGAGGTGCTCGGTGGGGCACTCGTCCTGCCGGCGACCCGCGACGTCCTTCGCAGCCTGGCGCCCATCGCATCGGCTGCCCCCGATGAGCTCACCGTCATCGCGGAGCTCATGGCCGCTCCGCCGGCACCCGGCGTTCCGGCCGAGCATGTCGGTACGCCGTCGGTCGTGCTGCTGTTCGTGTACGCCGGCGATCCGGAGGCGGGCCGCGCCGCCATCGAGCCCTTCCGCCGGGTCACGGCGCCGCTGGCGGAGATGGTCGCACCGATGCCATATCCGGGGATCTACGAGTTCTCGCGCGAGGCGGAACGGCCTGCGCGCAGCACCGCCCGCTCCGTGTTCATGGACGTGCTGGACGACAGCGCGGTCGACAGCATCCTCGGGGCATTCGCCGCGTCACCGGAGGGGACGATGATCCAGATCCGGGTCCTCGGTGGGGCCATGGGTCGCGTGCCGGTGGATGCCACGGCCTTCGCGCATCGGACGTCGGCGGTGATGGTCACCATCATCAACATGCTCGACGAGCCGTCCCTGGACGAAGCGATCAGCGCGTGGAACCGGGGCCTCTTCGCTCAGCTCGAGCCGCGGTCGACCGGCGTGTACGTCAACTTCCTGGAGGACGAGGGAGACGCGAGGGTGCGCGCCGCGTATCCGGCGAGCACCCACGACCGGCTGGTGGCCGTGAAGCGCCGCTACGACCCGACGAACGTCTTTCACCGGAACCAGAACATCCGCCCGGACTGACGGCCTCATCAGCCTGGCAGCAGGAACGCCCCGGCACAGCCGGGGCGTTCGTCGTCGGGCGGGGTGGAGCGGGAGACGGGGATCGAACCCGCGGCCTCAACCTTGGGAAGGTCGCGCTCTGCCAGCTGAGCTACTCCCGCACGACCGAACGCGATTCTACCCGATGCCCCAGGCACCGGCCACGGCCGATATCGGGCGATCGGTCTTGACGCCATCGGGGCCGAGCGGCCAGAGTGGGGGTGCTGTCCGCCCAAACCTCCGCCGCACCTGGGGGAGCCCATCGTGCTCGATCCGACCATGGCGGTCGACAGTCTCCGCGGCTGTGCGCTCTTCGCGCACGTGGATGACGACGGCCTCGGTGCGATCGCGGCGCAGATGCGTCGCCGGCGGTTCCGGCGCGGCGAGGTGATCTTCCACCAGGGCGATCTGGGCGATTCCCTCCACGTCCTCGCCTCGGGATCGGTGAAGATCGTGCTGCCCTCGCCCGAAGGCGAGGAGGCGATCATCGCCAGCCTGCAGCCCGGCGAGTTCTTCGGGGAGCTCGCGCTGCTCGATGACGCGCCGCGCTCGACGACAGCATCGGCGGTCGAGGCCAGCGAGACGCTCTCGCTGTCACGCGAGCACTTCCTCCGCCTGCTGTCCGATGATCCGACGATCGTGCGGGCCCTGCTCAAGGCGCTCGCCGGCGAGCTCCGACGGCTGACGGGGCACGTGGAGGAGCTCCACTTCCTGGACCTGTCAGGGCGATTGACCGCGCGCCTCGTCCGGCTCGCACGCGAAGCTGATCCGGCGGCCAGCGGCCGCGCGGAGCTCAACTGGCCCTTCACCCAGTCCGACCTGGCCGCCATGATCGGCGGGACGCGCCAGAGCGTGAACCGCCTGCTGAGCGGAATGGTGGACGAGGGGCTGATCCACATCGATCGCGAGACGCTGATCATCACCGATGTCGAGCGTCTCGAGCACTGGAGCGGACGGTGACTGTCACCCATCGGACACGGGACCTGTCGCCGATTCGATCACCGGGGAGTCAGGCCGCTCCCTACGATGCGTGGACAAGGACAGATCGGCGGGATTCCCGCAAAGGAGGACTGAAGCCGGTGGACGATATTCGGCGACGACCGCCGATGGAAGGATTCACGAGACCGGGATCGGTCGGCGGTGAGATCAACGACGACACAGTGGAGGGTCACATCATGGACGACCAGCGACAGGACCAGGACACCGAGGGTCACGCCAGGCTCGGACAGAGCGAGGACGACACCGAGGGTCACAACTGGTTCAAGGCCACCGAGGACGACGACACCGAGGGGCACGCCCGCCTCGGCCAGAGCGACGACGACGACACCGAGGGACACGCGAGGATCTCGTAGACCTCGTGACACCTTCGCCCACCGAAGCCGCGTTGGCCGCGCTCGCCGCGGCCGCGCGGCGTTCCGCTGTGGGGCGCCGTCTCGGCGGCGACGTCGAGACGCGCCTGCTGCAGAGCATCGTGGACGCCACCGCTCGGCTGTTCGACGCGGAGGCGTCCTCGATTGCGCTGTTCGAGACCGATCCCGACCGGCTCGAATTCCGCGTGGCCGCAGGCGAGAAGGGCGCCGGCGCCATCGGCCTGACGGTCCCGCCGACGCAGGGCATCGCCGGCTACGTGTACTCGACCGGGCAGCCGCTGGCCCTGTCGGACGTCGGCAGCGATCCGCGGTTCAACCGCGACGCCGCCGAGCAGACCGGGTACGTGCCGCGCTCGATCGCGGCGGTCCCGCTGCTCGACGACGACCAGGGCACCATCGGCGTCCTCCAGGTCCTGGACAAGCGAGGATCGGCCACGTTCTCGATGTCCGACATGGAGCTGCTCGCGGTGTTCGCCCACCAGGCCACCGTGGCGATCGGTGCGGCTCGAGTCCAACGCGACACCACCCGCCTGCTGCGGACCGTTCTCTCCGAGATCTCGCCCGAGACAACCGCGGAGGACATCGAGGCGCTCGTCGAGATCGCCACCGCGGACCTCGACCCGGACGATGAGGCCCCGTTCTGGCGGCTCGTCGACCGGGTCGCTCGCCTCCGCGGGCTCAGCGACCGTGAGGCAGCACTCGTGAGCGACCTGCTCGAGGTTCTCTCGAGACACGCCGCCCGCTCCCAGCGTCCCCGGCCCTCCCGATGACCGATCCGGGCCTGCCCGCCTGGTCGGAGCCGTTCGCCGAACCCCGACGCCAGCTGCGACGCAGCCTTCGCGTGCCGGGGGTCAGTCGCGGCTGGGCATGGGGTGGCGCGACCGGCGCCGGCGTGCGGGTCGGGATCATCGACTCCGGACTCGAGAACGATCACCCGATGCTGCAGGGGCGCGTCGTGGAGAACGTGGCGGTGGTGATGACCGACGATGGCCCCACCATCGTGCCTGACGAGCCGGCCGACCTGTTCGGCCACGGCACGGCATGCGGGGGGATCATCGTCGGCCTGGCGCCGGAGGTGGAGCTCGTCTCGATCCGCGTGCTGGGAGCCGATCTGCGCGGAAAGGGGACGGCCTTCGTGGCGGGGCTCGAGTGGGCGATCGACCAGGGGCTCCACGTCTGCAACCTGAGCCTGTCGTCGAAGAGCGATGCGCTCTACCCGATCTTCCACGATCTCGTCGACCGGGCGTACTTCCGGTCGGTGGCCCTGGTGAGCGCGGCCAACAACGTCCCGGCGCCCAGCTATCCGTCCCTGTTCTCGTCGGTGTTCTCGGTCGCCGCCCATGCGGAACCCGATCCGGAGCGGATCTACTACAACCCCACGCCGCCGGTGGAGTTCGGCGCCTGGGGCGTCGACGTGCCGATCGCCTGGAAGGGGGGCGGCACGACGGTGGCCACCGGCAACAGCTTCGGCGCCCCCCACATCACCGGCCTGGTGGCGCGGATCCTGTCGAAGCACCCGGGCCTGGCGCCATTCGAGGTGAAGTCCATTCTCGCCAGCATCGCCGACAACCCGGGGCGCCGCCATCCGTGGCGCCGGCGTCCCGAGCGCGGCCGATGAGCGTCGCCCGCACCTACCTTGACCTGTTTCGGCGCAACCGAGCGCTGAGCCAACTGCTGGCGGGAGAGTTCATCTCGGGCATCGGGGACTGGCTGTACCTGGTCGCGATCCTGGTGGTGGTGTACGCGGAGAGCAACTCCGCGGTGATGCTCGGCGTGATCGGCGCCGCGCGCATCCTGCCGTACGTGATCCTGTCGGTGCCGGCCGGGATGGCTGCCGATCGGTTCGATCGCCGCATGGTCCTCCTCGTGACCGACGTGGCGCGCGGCGTTCTGATGCTCGGGCTGGCGGCGGCGGTGATCGTCGGCGCGCCGGCGATCGTGATCGTGCTGCTGTCGATCCTGGCCGCCTGCTTCTCGACCTTCTTCAACCCCGCCATCGCCGCCCTCGTCCCCACCCTCGTCGACGAGCGCGACCTGGGTCCCGCGAACGGCGCGTGGGCGACGCTCGACAACGTGGCGTTCATCATCGGCCCCGCCCTTGCCGGGCTGCTCATCGCGCAGGGCGGACTTGCGGTCGCGTTTCTGATCAACGCGGTGACGTTCGGGATCGTCGCCGTCGTCCTGTGGCGTCTTCCCGTCCCGCGTCGCGACCGGAAGGGCGTCCCATCCGGCGATGTCCGCGAAGGTGACGCCGAGGCACCGGTCCCCGGCTGGCGGACGTTGCTCGGAATGATGGGCGGCCCTCTCGTCGTCGACGCCGCTGGCAGCTTCGTCATGGGCGGAGTCAACGTCCTCACGGTTCTGATCGCCGTCGACGTCCTCGGCGCGGGCGAGGCGGGTACCGGCTTCCTCCAGGCGGCCACCGGCGTTGGCGGCGTGGTGGCGGGCATCGCGGGCGGTGCGCTCCTCGCGCGGCGGCTCCAGCTGCCGCTGATCGTCGGCGGCGCGGCCGGAGCGGTCGGCCTTGTCTGGCTGGCCGTCTCGGGCGACCTGCTGGTCGCCATGGTCGGCATCGGCGTCGCGGTGGGCGGCCTGCTGCTCCTCGACGTGGTGAACACGACCCTCATCCAGCGCACCGTTCCCGACGAGCAGCGCGGGCGCGCCATGGGCCTGCTGCAGACGAGCTCGGCGGTGGTCTACTCGCTCGGTTCGCTGCTCATGCCGATCGGCGCCGCCATCCTCGGCGTCCCATTCGTGCTCACCGCCTCGGCCGTGCTGCTGGTGGCCGGCGTCGGTGGCGGCCTCCTGCTCACGCTTGTCGCGCCGCCACCCCAGCCGATCGAGCCGGGTCGCCTCGCGCTCCTCGACCGGCCGATCTTCGCCGGGCTGCCGCCGGCCCGCCTCGAATCGGCCGCTCGGCGGCTGGTCCCCGTCCCGGTGGCAGCGGGCTCGGTGGTCGTCCACGAGGGAGAGGCGGCGGACCGGTTCTACGTGATCGACTCGGGGACGTACCGGGTGACGCAGCAGCGCGATGGGGAGGAGGTTGTGTTGCGCGACCTCGAGCCGGGGTCGGTGTTCGGCGAGATCGGCCTCCTGCGCGGGATCCCGCGCACGGCGACGGTGACCGCCGTCAGCGACGGGGTGCTCTATGCCCTGGACGCCGAAGCCTTCGGCGAGCTCGTCGGCTCCGGCCCGGGGCTGAGCTCGAGGCTGCTCGACCTCTACCGGGGCGCGCTGAGCCGCTGACACGAGCTGCGAGGGCTCGGGTGTGCTCCTGCTCGTCCCGTGGGAGACGCTCAGAAGTGGAGCGCGGCCTTCGCCAGCGCCATTGCGTGGGTGAGGCGTCTGACCGTCATCCGGCGCTGTCCCTGGCGGTCGATGCGGAGGGTCTGGTCGCGTCGCGACTGCTGGATCTCGCGGATGGTGGCCGCGTGGTGGAGGCGCTCCTGGTGCCTGGTGGTGGCGACGTCGAAGCTGATGCGGCTGGGCCCGATCATCGGTCTCTCCTCTGCAAGCGCTGGCGGTGTCGATGACTGATGCCATCGTCCGCCCCGGACCCCGGCGCCCGGTAGCGGCGAGGCGACGCCCGGGCGGTCGGATCTGTGTACAGCGATGTGTCGGCTGGCAGACGATGCGTGGTCGAGACCCCGCCCGACACACGGAACCGCCGCCGGTGGAGTCGGCGGCGGTTGAGGCGATCTCGCGGTCCGTTCAGCGCGGGGCGGCGTGGCCCGTACTGCGACCGGCGGTCCGGCGGAACGGGAGGGATGCCAGGAACCCGTGAACGGCGGAGGCGACGCGCCCGGTGATCGGGCCCTCGACGATCGGGGTGCCCGCGGCGGCCCGACGGGCCTCGTTGATGGCCTGGCGGGTGGCGGCCTGCTCGAGGCGCTCCGCATGACGGCTGGTGGCGATGTCGTAGCTCACGCGACTGGGACCGATCATCAGTGTGTTCCTCCGGCGGATGCCGTGTGCGATCTGGTTCCCATGGTCGCGTGGAGCCGGGGCGGTCGCGAGCGGCTGGGCGACCATGGGGGTGTCGGATCGCCGAAGGTGCGTGTGTCGGGCAGGTGACAGCCTCAGTCGGCAAGCCCGGTGAGCAGCCGCCGATACGAGTCGTGCCGCTCCTCGCTCACCCGGCCGGCCTCGACGGCGGCGCGGAGGCCGCAGCGGGGCTCGTGGAGGTGGGTGCAGTCGTTGAAGGCGCAGCGACCGAGATGCTCGCGGAACTCGGGGAAGCACCACGCCAGCTCCGTGGGCGGGATCTCCCACAGGCCGAGCTCCCTGATGCCCGGCGTATCGGCCACGTAGCCACCGCGCGGGCCGACGAGCGGGAGCAGCTCGGCGTGGGTGGTGGTGTGCTTGCCCTTGCCCTCGAGGACGTCCGACACCTCGCCGGTGGCCAGTTGCAGGCCCGGTTGGAGCGTGTTCAGCAGCGTGGACTTGCCGACGCCGGACGGCCCGGTGACGATCGAGAGCCTGCCGGCCAGCCGATCACGGAGGTCCTCGATCCCGATGGCGCCCTTCGCGCTCGTGTACGTCACGTCGTAGCCGATGCGCTCGTACGTGCCGAAGCGCTCGCGGGCGGCGTCCACGCCGACGAGGTCGACCTTGTTCGCGACGAGGAGGATCGGCACCTCGTTGTACTCGGCCACGACGAGGAACCGATCGATGAGCCGCGGGTTCGGCGGCGGGCGGTCGCAGGCGAAGACGGCCGCCACCAGGTCCGGGTTGGCGACCATGACGTCCTCGCGCCACGTGCCGCGCGGGCCGGGCTGGCGGCGGCTGAACCGTCCATGCCGCGGTTCGACCGACTCGATGGCGCCGGTCCCGTCCGGCAGGCGCTCGAGCTGGACCCGGTCGCCGATGACCGCCAGGTCCGACGCCTGCCGCTCCTTCTTCATCCGGCCGCGGAGCCGCGCCTCAACGAGGTCGCCCTCGTCGGTCTTCACGGTGTAGAACCCGGACCGCGCGCGCAGGACCAGGCCCGACGTCACGCTCATCCGAGGGCGCCCACCGTCATGCCGTAGATCGTCTCCTCGCGTTTCGGGAGCGGCTCGCCGCGTGCCATGCGGCCGTCCCACGGCTCGACCACGGCGCCGATCCGACGGAGCCACGCGGCACCGGTGCGGTTGTTCGGCGGCAGGCTCAGACGGACGACGGTCGCTGGTGGCAACAGCTCGAGAGCGTCGACGAGGAGCGTCTCGGCCACCGACGGTTCCTCGGCGACGAGCGGGCCGAGGCGAGGCGTGTCGCTCCGGACACAGCCGTACCCGCACAGGGCGCCGTCCCGTTCGGCCATGAGGATGGCGGCGGCCTCGTCCGTGAGCAGGGCGTCCAAGAGCGCACGTCGGTCGCCGCCGAAGCGCGGACGGTCGTAGTCGGCGAGCGCATCGAGATCGGCCGGGCCCGCCCGACGGGGCGTGATGGACGGGTCCCGCGTCAGCCCGGCGCTCGTGTGGAACGCGGCGGCCGAGCTGCGGCCGATGCTCCGGAACCCGTGGCGCTCGTAGAGCGGACGCCCATCGGAGGTGGCGTTCAGCTCGAGGCGCGTGCAGCCGGCGTCCTCGAGAAAGCGCAGGACGGCCTCCAGGATTGCCGATCCGAGCCCGCGGCGCCGCTGGCCGGCCGACACGATCATGTTGCCGACGAATCCGAGCGGCCCGTAGACGATGCCCGAGCCCACGGCGACGACGGTGCCCTCGGGATCGGTCGCCACGACGCATCGGGCGCCCGTGCGCTCGATCACGAGTCGGAGCGCCCACTCGTGCACCGTCCAGTCGACCGACTCGCGCAGCGCGGCGATCGCTCCGAGATCGTCGAGGGTCGCGTCGCGCAGGCTGAGGTCATCCGGCAGGCTCATCGGCCCGGAGTCTATCGGAGAGGGGGAGGCCGAACACCCTGGGGCGAATCGGTGTCATCTAGGCTGAAGGCCCAAGGAGGGAGATCCACTGGACCTCGTCGACCGTGCCAAGGCCCGCGACCGGGAGGCGTTCGAGATGCTCGTCGAGCAGCACGCGACCGAGACGTATCGGCTCGCCGCGGCGATCGTCGGGCCGGCCGATGCCGCCGACGTGACCCAGGAGACGTTCGTGTCCGCCTGGCAGGAGCTGCCTCGTCTCCGCGACGGCGGCGCCTTCCGGGGCTGGCTGCGCCGGATCTGCGTGAACCGATCGCGGAACTGGCTCCGTACGCGCGGCCGGCGTCCGCAGGCCGTGCTCGACCTGACCGATGAGGCCAGCACGCCACTGCCCGATGGCGGCGCGGACTTCCGCGGCGCGGCAGAGGCCCGGGCGGTGCTCGAGCCCGCGTTCGAGGCGCTCAGCCCCGACCAGCGGGCGGTGCTGGCCCTCCACTATTCGATGGGCTACTCCATCGCCGAGGCGGCCGATGCGCTCGGCGTCCGGGTCGGCACCGCGAAGTCGCGCCTCTCCGCCGGCCTCG
Organism: Candidatus Angelobacter sp.; assembly: GCA_035463095.1. Classification (GTDB taxonomy): domain Bacteria; phylum Chloroflexota; class Limnocylindria; order QHBO01; family QHBO01; genus JACDBZ01. Next base: position 70,784 of record DATHTR010000067.1, read on the forward strand.
CGGCGCTCCGGCACGAGCTCTCCGAGCCCCTGCGCGACGTCGAGACGGAGGTGGTCTCGTGACCGACGATCGCGTCCTCGAGTACCTGCGGTCTCGCGGCCAGGCCGCGCCACCGGTCGGCCTCGTGACCTCCGTCATGACCGCGGTCGAGGCGGCGCCGGAGCCGCGGTCGCGGTTCGCCGCCCTCCTTCCGGCTGCCGTTGCCACCGGCGCCGTCGCGATCATCGCGCTCGTCGGCCTGCTGTTCGGGCCGGGGCGTGACGTCGGGCCGCCGCCCACGCCGACCGCGAGCGAGGCGGCCGCCACTGTCGTCGAGCTCGAGGGTGCCGTGGCGGAGGCAACCGAGCGACTGGCCGAAGCCGATGCGGTCGAGGG
>DATHTR010000068.1:0-2035 GCA_035463095.1 Candidatus Angelobacter sp.
GTGTGGTCGATCTTCGCCCCCACCGGACGGGTCCGGCTCTCCTTCGCCGTGCTCGACGGCGAGCGGGTCGCGACCCTGTTTCACTTCACCTGCGGCGAGCGGGCGGTCGAGTCGTACGGCGGCATGACCGACGCCGGAGCCGATGCGCGCGCGAACTTCCTCTTGAAGTGGACCGCCATGGCCGATTTCGCCGCGGAGGGGTTCGCGGTCTACGACATGTGGGGCCTGGCGACCGGCGGCATCCGCCAGTTCAAGGAGGGCTTCGGCGGGCAGGAGATCGAGTACGTCGGCGCGCGCGACCTGCCGCTGCGCGCCCCGATCGACGCAGCGGTGCGCGTCGCCATCCCGGCCTACGGTCTCGCGCAGCGCGCCCGCCTGCGGCTGCTCGGTCGTGCGGCCCCGCCGGAGGGAGCGGATGGGGCCTGAGCTGCTCCACCGCTCGGTCAGCACGCACCTGGAGCGCGTCGGCGCCCGGTTCGAGGTCATGGCCTGCGACCCGGCGCTGGCCGACACGGCCGCGTTCGTCGAGGCCTACGGCGTGCCGCTCGATCACAGCGCCAACACGATCGTGGTGACTTCGAAGGGCGCGGAGCCGCTGTACGTCGCGTGCGTCGTGTTGGCCACCACGTCGCTCAGCGTGAACCGAGTCGTGCGTCGGGAGATGGGTGTCCGCAAGGCCTCGTTCGCCGGCGCCGATGCGGTCCGTGAGCTGACCGGCATGGAGATCGGCGGGGTCACCGCCTTCGGCCTTCCCGAGGGTCTGCCGCTCCTCGTCGACGCCCGCGTGATGGAGCGCGACTGGGTGATCCTGGGCGGTGGCAATCGATCGTCGAAGCTGCGGATCGCCCCCGACGCCATGCGAGCCGTGCCCGGGTTCCGCGTCGTGGAGGGCCTTGCCGTCGAGCGCCGGGAGGCCTGACGGTAGGGCGCAGACCGGGCGACGCTCCACGTGGGAGGGAGCGCACACGGCAGCGGACACCCCCGCGGTGCCGACGGCGTCGTCGATCGTGCACATCACGGCTGTTCGTCGCACGCGGCTGGCGGCGGCGGATCGAGGCGTCCGGGAGTCGCAGCACGCTCGTCGGAGCAGCCAGGGTGCTGCGCAGCACCGTGCGAGCGGCCGGCGTCGCCTCCCACGCCCCAGGTTGCTGCGCAGCCACGTTTCATCCGCACCGCCCGAGCCCGACGGGCGCCGCCGATCGAGGTGCTAGCATCACGCTCCCATGGCGCAGCTGGCTCGTTTCTCCCCGGCGGCCGTCGTCCAGCGGATCACGCGCGGCGGCGGCGAGGCGGTGGGTGAGCCCGCGCACACCATCGACGAGGTCATCGCCGAGGCCGCGACGCATCGGCCGGGACTGAACGAAACGCTCATCCGCCGCGCGTACGAGACCGCGGCGATGGCCCACGAGGGGCAGGTCCGGTCCTCGGGCGAGCCGTACATCACTCACCCGGTCGCGGTGGCCCACTTCCTGGCCACCCTCCAGCTGGACGCCGAGACCCTCGCCGCCGCGATCCTTCACGACGTCCCCGAGGACACGGACGTCACGCTGGCCGACATCGAGAAGCGCTTCGGGCGCGAGGTCGCCCGGCTCGTCGACGGGGTGACGAAGCTCTCCAAGTTCGGCAGCGCCCGGACCATGGAGGAGCAGCAGGCCGAGAACATCCGCAAGATGTTCATGGCCATGGCCGAGGACGTGCGCGTGGTGATCATCAAGCTCGCCGATCGGCTCCACAACATGCGCACGCTCGGCTTCCTGACGCCGGAGAAGCAGGCGCGCATCGCTCGCCAGACGATGGAGATCTACGCCCCGTTGGCGCATCGGCTCGGCATGTGGCAGATCAAGTGGGAGCTCGAGGACCTGAGCTTCAAGTACCTGGAGCCCGAGAAGTACCGCCAGATGGTCGAGATGCTCGCCGATCGCCGGCGGGCGCGCGAGACCTTCGTCAACAAGAGCATCGGGATCCTGCGAAAGGAGCTCGGCAAGGTGGGCATCACCGCCGAGATCAGCGGGCGTCCGAAGCATCTCTACTCGAT
>DATHTR010000069.1:0-7877 GCA_035463095.1 Candidatus Angelobacter sp.
CGAGCACGTTCGCATCGGCCCATCCCTCGGGCGGTCGGGCGGCCTGGGTCATGCGCGCCACGACGTACGGCTGCGAGATCGTCTGCCCCGATCCCACCGGCAGGGCGTGGTCGCCGTAGGGGTCCTCCTCGTCCACGAACGCGTGGCGAGGAACGGTGCGGAACGCCTCGAGCAGGCGTTCGTCGGTGATGCCGCGCGCCTCGAGCTGCGTGGCGACCATGCTCGCGCGCTGGCGAGCGTATCGGTCGTCCTCGGGGGACGAGGCCTCCGGGCCGGCGCGCCGTCGCCGCGGGATCCGCGGCCAGCGCATCGGTCAGTGCCTGGTCGGCTGCGGCCCCGACGGCGTCAGGAGCCGGCGGCGGCGGTCGACTCGGCCGATTCGGCGTCGGCGGTCTTCCGGGCCCGCGTGCCGCCGTTCGTTCGGCTCGAGGCGCGCTTCGGCGTGTCGACCTGGTCGGTCTGCGACAGATCCTCGTCGCTCGGCTCCATCTGCGCGGTTCCGAGCGTGGCGGCGTCGAGCACGTCGTTAAGGAGGCGATCGGCCTTCTGTCGCACCATGCGGCGCGTCTCCTCACCGCTGCGCGGAGCCAGGAGCACGCCGACCGCCAGCCCGACGAAGAAGAACCGGATCGCGATTCGTACGCGGCTGAACATGGCGATAGCGTCCCTTCGTAGGTGGTGTTCTGTGCCCGGAAGCAGGGCAAGAAGGATACCACCGGGCGGCTCGCGCTCCCGGATCGCTGGATGTGACGAATCTCGCGCGGTTCGCCTGGCGCGTGCGCTCTGTCACCTTTGGGTGACACGGGGACGCAGGAGCCGCACGCCGGCGTGCTCCTTACGCTCCGGGGTGGCACCTGGACTCGACGAACCGCGCGCAGAACGCCCCCCGGGTGCGATCTGTCACCCGTGGCGGTCCGTAGCGGTCACCTGTGGCGGTCCGCAGCGGTCCGCGCACGCGACGGTCGAACCCACAGCACTCCGTCGCGCCCGAGCGCTTCACCGTGGCGCAGGGCTGCGAGGATCTCTCGAGACGTGGCCGGCAGCATCACTCTGACGAGCCGCGCATGCTCCGCAACCGCAGCACGGTTTCGCCGCGTATCCGCCACAGCCATCACCAATCGGACCGGCCGTTGATGGTCAGCGGCGAGCTCGAGCCGTTTCGCATCGGCGATGCGGTACTGCGCCTGAAGGTCTGCCAGGAGCCGCTCGATCTCGATGGCCAGGATCTCATCGGCTCCGGAGACGACCATGTCGATGGCCCGGCCGTTGCCGAGGCCGTGCTCCAGCTCGCATCGAGTCGTTGCCGGAAGCTGCCGGCGGATCAGCTCCGCGATGCCGAGCTGGCCGGTGTCGCGCAGGGATGGGGTCGCGGCCGGGAAGCCCTTGCCCCAGACCTTCACGCCGAGCGGAGCTGCGACCCGGCACACCGTCAGCAGCGACGCCCCGGGATCGCTCGCTTCGACGCGACGCTGGGTTTCGTAGGCGACCCCGGCCCGGTGCGCAGCGCCCCGCAACGTCAGGCCCAGGTTCAGCCGACCGAGTGTCACTTCCTGGCCGATGGACAGCGCCATCTCGCGCGCCATTCGCTCGGGGTCCATGCGTCGCCGTGTCATGCGCCGAGGATGGCCGTGCCCGCTTAGTCGGCACTTACTGTCCGGCTATCGCGCGGGGGGCCGGGGGTGTCGCGGGTCGCGGCGTCGGGTCGCAGGTGGCGGGTTGCGTCGGTTCTCTCAGGCCGCTGGATGTGACGAATCGCACGCGAGGCGCCTGGCGCGTGCGATCCATCACCCGTGAATGACACCGAGACGCATGAGCGGCACGCCGGCGTGCCCTTCACGCTCCGTGGTGTCACCTGGACTCGACGAACCGCACGCAGAACGCCCCCCGCGTGCGATCTGTCACCCGTGGCGGTCCGCAGCGAGCGCCCGCAGCGCCCGCAGCGCCCCGCAGCGCCCCCCAGCGCCCGCAGCAACCGTGAAGAACGCCCGCGCACGGATCAGCCCTGGCTGGCGGCCGCCTCCGAGGAGCGCTGGCCGACGACCCAGCCGGGCTCCGGCTCCCCGAACTTGGAGACGAGGTAGTCCCGCGACTCCTCGACGGCGCGCCGCGGCGCATCGAGCGAGGCCACCAGGCGGAAGTCGTCCTTCACCACCCGGCCATCGACCAGCACGGTCCGCACGTTCGAGATGTCGGCCGCGCAGACGACGGCGCCCACCGGATCGATGACGGGCGCCACGTTCACCGCCTTGGTGTCGATGACCACGAGGTCGGCCTTCTTGCCGGGCGTGATCGACCCTGTGCGGTCAGCCACACCCGCGACCTGGGCGCCCTCGAGGGTGGCCCAGCGCAGGACGCGGCGCGCGTCGATGAGGTCGGGCGTCGGCGTGTTGCCGTCGAGGTCCTCGTCCCACGCGACGGCGTGGCGGCGAGCTCGTTCCGAGGCGAAGATCGCGTGCATCTGGGTGAACTGGTCAGATGACGCGGTGGTGGCCACGTCCGACGACAGGCCCACCGGAATCCCCAGCGCCGAGGCGGTCTGTGCCGGCGCCCAGCCGTGCCCCATCTGCAGCTCGATCTGCGGCGCGAGCGACACGTTCCCGCCAGAGTCGGCGACCATCTGCCACTCGTCCTCGAGCAGGTGCGACGAGTGGATGTAGGTCGTGTTGGGATAGAGAAGATCCATCTCCTTCAGCTTGCGGAGCTGCATCTTCGTGTAGCCGAAGCGGTCCATCGCCACGTGGACGGTGATGTTGATGCCGAGCTCCTTGGCGAGCTCCCACTCGTAGCGGACGACGTCCTCCTTGCAGAAGTTCGTGCCGCGCGTGGCCAGCGCCATCGTGATCAGCCCGGAGTCATCGGACAGCTCGCCCCGAATGCGCCGAGCCTCGTCGCCGTTGATGCGCTCGACCGACCCCGCCCAATCGGGCCCGAACCACCAGTCCTGGATCGAGGTGTTCGGGAAGCCGAAGGCGAAGACCGACCGGATCCCGGACTCGCGCAGGCCCTGCACCGCCGAGTCGGCATGGTCCGGCGTGTTCATGATGTGCGACCAGTCGACCAACGTCGTGATCCCGGCGTTCAGGCACTCGAGGGCGCCCCACAGGTTGCCGGCGTAGACGTCATCGGGCCGATAGTTCGGCGCGAACTTGTCGAGGATGGCGCCGAAGTAGGCGCCCAGGGTGTAGTCGGGGGCCGATGTCCGGATCGAGGTCTCCCACGTGTGCCGGTGGGTGTCGACGAAGCCCGGGATGACGATGTCCCCATCGGCCTCGATGACGGTGGCGCCGTCGGCGCTCAGGCCGTGGCCGACCTCGGCGATGCGGTCGCCCTCGACGAGGACATCGGCTCCGACCATCTCGCCCAGGGAGTCGTCCTGGGTGAGCACGATGCCGCCGCGGATGAGGATTCGGTCAGTCACGAGATCGGTCCCTTTCTGCTGAACTTCAAGGTCGGTTCGGCTCGGTCCAGTGGGAGGCTCGTCAGTCGGCGCGTCCCTCCCCTGCGCGGGCGCGCAGATGCACGGCGACGGCGGAGAAGTCGAGATCCCGACCGACGGCCGATGCAGATGCGCCGATGAGGGCGCGGTTCGCCTCCGCCTGGGCGACCGGCACGCCGAGCTCGCTCGCGAAGGCGGTGATGAGGTCGAGGTCCTTGCCGGCAAGCTCCAGCGAGAAGGCGACGGGGGCGGCGTCGGGCGAGACGAAGGCGTCGCGCTTGTAGCCGAGGTAGGGGGCCCCGGCGGCGCTCGAGGCGAGCACCTCGTAGGCGAGCTCGCGCCCGATGCCGGCCCGCTCGGCCAGCACCAGCGCCTCGGCCACCGCGTTGTTCAGCGCGAAGATCACGCCGTTCACCGCCAGCTTCATGGCGTGGCCGCTGCCCAGCGGGCCCATGTGGAAGACGCGCTGCGAGAGCCGATCGAGCACCGGCCGCGCCTGCTCGAGGGCCGATGCGTCGCCGCCGGCCATGATCGTGAGGGTGCCGGACTCGGCCAGGGCCACGCTGCCGGAGACCGGCGCGTCGAGGATGCCGGCGCCGGCGTCCGCCGCCCGGTCGGCGTAGGGCGGCAGGGTCGAGGGCGGCACGGTGGACATGTCGACCAGCACGGCACCCTGGTGGGCGCCGGCCAGCAGCCCGTCGGGGCCGTCCCAGACCGATGCCACCGCCGGCCCGTCGGCGAGCATGGTGATCGCCACGTCGACCGCGGCCGCGGCCTCGCGCGGGGTCGGGCACGCGCGCGCGCCGAGCTCCGAGGCGAGCGCCTCGGCCCGCTCCGGCGTCCGGTTGTGGAGCACGAGGTCGACGCCGCCGGCCGCGGCCAGGGCCCGGGCCATCGCCGAGCCCATGCGCCCCAGCCCGACGACCGCCACCCTTGTCATCGGCTACGCGTCCAGCGCCTGCTTCACGGTCTCGACGATCCGGTCGGTCGAGGGCATCTGGAGATCCTCGAGCACCGGGTTGGCGGCGAGCGGCACGTGCGGGGTGGTGATGCGCACGACCGGTCCGTCGAGCGACCAGATCGCCTCCTCGGCGACGATCGAGACGACCTCGGCGCCCCACCCGCACAGCCGCGGGTTCTCCTCGACGGTGAACAGGCGCGTCGTCTTCTCGACCGATGCGAGCACCGTCGAGACGTCGAGCGGCACGAGCGTCCGCAGGTCGATGACCTCCAGCGACGGCCCGCCAGCGGCGGCCAGCTGCTCGGCCGCGGCCAGCGCCCGGGGCACCATCGCGGCCAGCGCGACGACCGTCGCATCCGTCCCCTCGCGAACGATGCGCGCCTTGCCCAGCGGCTCGAGGATCTCGCCATCGGCGACATCGGCCTTGTCGGCGAACAGGGCCTTGTGCTCGCACACGATCACCGGGTCGGGATCGCGAATGGCGGCCGCCATCAGCCCGACCATGTCGTGCGGCGTCGACGGGGCCACGACCTTCAGGCCGGGGATGGCCATCGCCCAGTTCTCGATGGACTGGCTGTGCTGCGCGCCGAATCGCAGCCCCCCGCCGTTCGCGGTGCGGATGACGAGCGGCAGCGCCACCTGGCCGTCGGTCATGTAGCGCGTCTTGGCGATCTGGTTGGCGACCATGTCCCACGCGACGCCGAAGAAGTCGCTGAACATGAGCTCCGCCACCGGTCGCAGGCCGGTCATAGCAGCGCCCATCGCCGCGCCGATGATCGCCTGCTCGCTGATCGGCGTGTCGCGCACGCGCTCCGCTCCGAAGCGGGCCAGCAGCCCCTCGGTCGTCTTGAACACGCCACCGGCCGCGGCGATGTCCTCGCCGAGCAGCACGACCGACTCGTCGCGCTCCATCTCCTGGGCGATGCCCCGCGCCACCGCGCCCCGATACGTCAGCTCCGCCACGACGACCCTCCGTCGGCCCAGAGCTGCGTCATCGCCGTGGCCGGATCGGGATCGGGCGCCTCGCGCGCCACGCGCTCCGCCTCGGCCACCGCGGCCTTCACCTCGGACTCGATCGTCTCGAGCTCCTCGGCGTCCAGGCCGGCCTCGACCAGCTGCGCGCGGTACGCCGGGATCGGGTCGCGCGCCAGCCAGGCCTTGACCTCCTCCTCGGGCCGGTACGTCCCGGGATCGGCCCGGGAGTGGCCGCCCTGGCGGTACGTCACGGCTTCGACGAGGGAGGGACCGTCGCCGCGTCGCGCGCGGTCGATGGTCAGGCGCGCCATCTCGTGCACCGACTCGACGTCGTTGCCGTCCACCACCAGCGGCTCCAGCCCGTAGGCCGAGGCGCGGTCGGCGGCCGGCCGCTCGACGGCGGTCACGGCACGGATCGGCGTGTACTCCATGTACTGGTTGTTCTCGCACACGAAGACGACCGGCGCCTTCCAGACCACGGCCATGTTCAGCGCCTCGTGGAAGGCGCCGATGTTCGTGGTGCCGTCCCCGAAGAAGCAGACCGCCACCTGGCCGGACTTCCGGTACTGCGCCGACCACGCCGCGCCGACCGCGATCGGCAGGTGCGCCCCGACGATCGCGTACGACCCCATGGCGCCGTGCTCAACGCTGGTGAGGTGCATGGAGCCGCCCTTGCCGCCCATCAGCGCGCCCTGCTTGCCGACGAGCTCCAGGAGCACCGGCGTCATGGGCACGCCTCGGGCCAGGGTGTGGTTGTGGCCGCGGTACGTGCAGAAGGTCCAGTCGTCCTCCCGCATGGCGGCGCCGAAGCCGGCGGCCACCGCCTCCTGTCCGATGCCCAGATGGGTGGTCCCGCGCACGAAGCCCGCGAGGAACAGCTCGTGGGTGCGCTGCTCGAACATTCGGCACTCGAGCATGGTGCGGTACAGGCGCAGGCGAAGCTCGCGGTCGAGCGTGCCCACCGCGGCGGCATCGGTCACGTCAGTACTCATTGGCGACGAAGAGCTCCTGGGACGGGAAGCGGGTGATGATCTGCGGGCCCTCGGCGGTGATGACGACCTCCTCCTCGATCCGCGCCGCGGAGTAGCCGTCCGACGCCGGGCAGTAGGTCTCCAGGGCGATGACCATGCCCTCCTTGAGCTCGATCGGGTTGTCGAGCGAGTTCAGGCGGCTGATGATCGGGCGCTCGTGGAGGAACAGGCCGACGCCGTGGCCGAACTGGAGCCCGAAGCACTCCATCTCCGAGCTGAAGCCGAACTCCTCGGCCTTCGGCCACACCGATGCGACCTGATCGGTCGTCACGCCCGGCTGCATGAGCTCGATGCTCGCGTCGATCCACTCGCGCGCCTGCTTGTAGGCGTCGCGCTGCGCGTCGGTCGCTGAGCCCACCGTGAAGGTGCGGTAGTAGCAGGTCTTGTAGCCGACGAAGGTCTGGATGATGTCGAAGAATGCCTGGTCGCCGGGCCGGATGAGCCGATCGCTGAACACGTGCGGGTGCGGCGAGCAGCGCTCCCCGGAGACGGCGTTGATGTTGTCGACGTGCTCCGAGCCCATGTCGAACAGCGCCTTGGTGACCTCGGCGACGAGCTGCGACTCCCGCACGCCGGGCTTCAGCCGCTCGGCGATGAGCTGGTACGCGCCGTCGACCATGGCGCAGGCGATGTTCAGCAGCATGATCTCGTCGGCCGACTTCACCTCGCGGGCGTCGAGCATCGTCTGCTGACCGTCGCGGACGGTGATGCCCTCGGCCTCCAGCGCGGCGAGCATCGGCGGCTCGACGATGTCGACCCCGAGCGGCATGTCCGCCGTCCCCTCCGCGACCAGGATCTCCTTGATCTCCTTCGCGGCCCGGGTGAAGAGGCCGGCGTCCGGGGCGACGGCGCCGCGCAGGCCGATCATCCCGCCGCGCACGTTCTCCTCCGGCAGCCAGGGGCAGTACAGGCGGTGGTGCTTCGCCGCGGACCCGAAGTCCCACAGGTGCGGCTCGCCGCCTCGGGTCAGGAGCGCGAAGCGCGTCATCTTGTCGCGCGCCCACTCGCCGATGTGGGTGCTGGTGACGTAGCGGATGTTGTTGAAGTCGAACAGGAGCAGGGAGCCGAGCTCGGAGGCCTCGAGCGCCTGGCGGGCCCGCCCGAAGCGGTACTGGCGCAGCCGGTCGGGGTTGACGCGCTCCTCCCAGTCGACGGTCATCAGGCCCGGGGATCCGATCGGTCTCGACATCGGCAGCGTCCTTCGTGGGGTCATCCGGCTGGCGGAAGTGTAGAGCGACGCTGTAATCTTAGTCCAGCGGTCCACCCGCGCATGCTCCGGTGTTCAATGTCGCTGGAATCCGTGTCCATGAGGAGCTCGAGCCGATGAGGACCCACGCAGCCCCGGTGGACTGGTCCTTCGCCGATTCGCCGATGCCGGACTCCCCGAACTGGCACGGCCTCGCGCGCAGCGTGATCGTCGGACCGGAGCACGGCGCGGTCCACACCGAGATGGCGGTCGGGGCGCTGGCGCCCG
>DATHTR010000070.1:0-22994 GCA_035463095.1 Candidatus Angelobacter sp.
GCGAGGAGGCGCTCGAGCCGCGGCTGGTGGAGATGATCGTGGAACTGCTCGAGCGCGGGTACGGCCCGCAGCTGCTCCTGTCACAGGACGTGTGCCACAACCGGCAACTGAAGTCCTATGGCGGCTTCGGGTACGTGTACCTGCAGCAGCACTTCCTGCCGACGCTCCGGACCGCGGCGGTCGGCGAAGGGGAGATTCGGCAGATGACCGTGGAGAACCCCGCGCGCATCCTGTCGATCCCATGACCGGCGGGGCCGATGGATCGGGCACGGTGACGCCCGACGCGGATTCCCGGCGCGCGCTGCCCCATGGACCGGGTGCGGGATCACCGAAACGGCCGATTCGTCGGCCTCCCTCGTCCCGGCGCCCGATGCATCGGTCGAATCGTCACCGGGTGGACGGCCCGGGGTCCGGATGCGCGATCGATCGGCGCCACACCGATGGCTGAGCGACGCGACCCGATCGCTGACCTGAAGCGCATCGGCTTCCTGCTCGAGGCAGCGCAGGAGCCGAGCTACCGGGTGCGTGCCTTCCGCTCGGCTGCGGCCACGTTGAGCGATCTCGGCGCCGAGCAGGTCGCCTTCCGGGCGGAGGCCGGCACCCTGCGCGAGCTGCCCGGCATCGGCGAGGTGACGGAGCGGACGATCCTCGAGAGCCTGCGCGGCGAGGAGCCGGTCTACCTGCGCCGGCTGGAGGCGACCGGTGGCCGGCCGCTCGACGAGGGCGCGGCCGAGCTGCGGGCGACGCTCCGCGGCGACCTCCATGCCCACACCCTCGCCTCCGACGGCGGCGCGACGATCCGCGAGATGGCCGAGGCGGCGATCGAGATCGGCCACGACTACCTCGTCATCAGCGACCATTCGCCGCGCCTCACGGTCGCGAACGGGCTGTCGCCGGAGCGCCTCCGGGCGCAGCTCGACGAGATCGCGACGCTCAACGAGGAGCTGGCGCCGTTCCGGATCCTCACCGGCATCGAGGTCGACATCAACGAGGACGGCTCGCTCGACCAGGAGCCGGAGCTCCTCGCTGGCCTGGACGTGGTCGTGGGCAGCATCCACTCGGAGCTGCGCATGGGGGAGCGCCCGATGACGCGCCGGATGGTGGCGGCGCTCGCCAACCCCCACCTCGACGTCCTCGGCCACTGCACCGGACGGATGCGGACGCGCAAGCGCAACCGGCCGGAGTCGACGTTCGACGCCGACATCGTCTTCGCCGCCGCCGCCCGCTTCGACAAGGCGATCGAGGTCAACTCGCGACCGGAGCGGCTCGATCCCCCGAAGCGGTTGCTGCGACTGGCCGTGGAGGCCGGCTGCCGCGTGAGCATCGACTCCGACGCCCATGCGCCCGGCCAGCTGGCGTGGCTCGGCAACGGGTGCGAGCGGGCGTTCCTGTGTGGCGTGACGCCGGATCGCATCGTCAACGCGATGACGGTCGACGATCTCCTGGCCTGGACCACGTCGCACGAGGCGTGAGCGGCTGGCCCGGGACCTGCATCGCTGAGGGGCAGGCGCATACTGACGCGCACATCCATTGAAGGAGACCCGCACCGATGTCCGTTGCCAAGGTGACCGAGCTTTCCTGCACCTCGACCGAGAGCTTCGAGGATGCCGTCCGCCAGGGAATCGACCGCGCGAGCAAGACCCTCCGCGGCGTGAAGAGCGCCTGGGTCAAGGAGCAGCGCGTGAACGTCCACCGGGACGGGACCGTCGAGTTCCAGGCCAACATCCTGGTGACGTTCGTCCTCGAGGACTGAGCTGCCGCCGTGCCGACGCGGCCGGCGCCGAGTGGCGCCGGCCGTTCGTGCTAGTCGGGCTGCTCGACCAGGCCGATGCGACCCTCGCGGCGGACGAACCGGGACCGATAGGCGGGATTGCTCGCCCGCTGGCTGACCATGGCGCCGTCCAGGGACTTCCCGCTCCGCGGTGGGGCATACCGACCGCGCTCGACGATCGCCGCGGCGAGCTCACTGGCTGTCATCGGCCCGCGCTCGCCGAGCACGGCGATCATCTCGTCGTGCAACGCGACCTTCGCGGTCGGCGAGGCGCTCACCCGTCGGGCGCGCGACGATGTAGCGCCATCGGCGCCTTCGGCCTGCATCGGCTCGGGCGTCGGCTCGGTGGGGGAGTCGTCCCCGGCCGCCTGGGCCTCCGGCTCCGCCGACGCGTCCTCGTCACGGTCTTCCTGGCCGCGCCGCACCGGCGCGGGGTCCGGTGGCGTGGAACCCGGCGCGAGGGCGGCGAGCGCCTTCTCCAGCGCCGCAACGCGGGATTCGAGCGACACGCCGGCGTCCCCGACGCGCTGGGCATCGATGCGCTCCTCCACCCAGCGGCGGACGAGATCGCCCGGTCGCGTGCCGGCCTCCCCGGCGAGGTGCTTCAGCGCCTGGAGCCGTCGAGGGTCGAGTCGAATGGACATCCCCCCATCGTCGACGCGATCGAACCGCTGCGGCCGGGGCGTGAACGGGCGATCCTGGCGGGGACCCGGGCCTGGGCGATCACCGCCGCCCTCGCGGGGGAAGCGGTCCCGGGGTGGGAAGCTGCGGCCGCCCTGGCGGTCGCCGGGCCCGCCCTCGCGGCGGAAGGGGCGGTCGGGTCGGCGGTCCGGCCCGCCACGTCGGTTGAAACTCATTGGTTGAAACGATACGCCCAAATGTGAAAACGCGCCAGCACGCGTTAAAACGATCCGGAGGCTCCTCCGCCGCCCGAGCTTCCTCCTCCGGAGAACCCGCCGCCTCCCGAGCTGCTCGATGAGCTCGACGGTGGCGTCGACCCCACGCTCCCCAGCGCGCTGAACATGCCACCGATATCCGGGACGGCCGAGCCGGAGAAGATGCTGCCGCTTCCGCGGCTGATGCTGCCCTCCACCGTGCCGCCGGTGGCCACGGCGCCCGCCCAGCCGGAGTCGCTCGACGACGTCCCGAGCCAGACGGGGTAGTAGGCGCCGGTCGCCGAGCCGGTCGCCCTGCGCTGCTCCTCCAGTCCGCGCGCGATCACGTCGCTGACCTGGTCGTGGAGGTTGAGGGCGATGCCCCACACCACGGCCTTGTCCGGCGTGTCGGCCAGCACGGCGACCTCGGGCTCCGCGACGACCTCGCCCATCGACCTGGCCTGCTCCATGGTCTTCTTCAGCGTGCGCCGATAGGCCTTGAGCATGGCGTCGACGTAGGCGCCCTGGTACGTGCGCTGGCTCATGGCCCGCGCGAATCCGACGGTGCTGATGCCTCCGAGCACCAGGGCGATGCCGAGCAGCAGCGCGCCGCTCATCGGGACGGCGAGCCCGAGCCAGATCGCCCCGGCCCCGAGGACCGCGATCCCGATCCCGATCCAGGTCATCCGGGTGATGGACGGCGTCGGGGCACGGGTCAGCCAGCCGAGCCGCACCGCCTCGTCCTCGTACTCGCGCCGCATGCCGGCCAGGGCCTCGTTCAGCTTCCACAGGGAGCTGCGCCGAAGCTCGGTCCGGGAGCCGGCCAGACTGCGGATGGCACTCCAGGCCCGATCGAGCATGCCGCCGAGCGGCTCGGCATCGGCCTCGTGATGGACGAGAAGCGCCGGGTCCGTGGCCGGATCGGGGCTGGAGTCGCTCTTCACCTTCTTGACGCGATCCAGGTTGCGGAAGCCGATGCGACCTGACCCGGCCAGCTCGACGAGGGTGGTGTTGATCGTGTGCTGGCTGGCAGTGCCGCCTCGGACGACGGTCGCGAGGGAGGGCGTCATGCCGGCCGGTGGCCCGGCCATCAGGATCGACGGCGAGTCGACGAGATCGGGGTCGTCTCCGTAGCGGCGCCAGTGACGCCACGCCAGGAACAGGATGGCGCCCAGCGCGACAGGCGCCACCACGATGCCGAGCGCCGCGTTTGCGATGCGCAGGACCTCGAGCCGATCGCGGTTGGCGGGCGTCGCCCGCTCGTCGATGGCGCGCACGGCAGCGAGCGTCGCCGCGTCCAGGTCGCCGCTGCGCGCCGGCGGCACGAAGTCTCGCTGGATGATGTCGCGCAGCGCCTCCTCGTTCGCGTAGGCACCGAGGAATCCCGCGCCGCCGAAGAGGCTGACGCGGCTCTGGCCGGGATCGGGATCCAAGCCGATCATCAGCACCAGGCCGTCGTCGAACCCGGCCCGGCCGACGCCCCACGCGTCCATCAGCGCGCGTGCGTTACCGAGGTTCTCGTCCTCGCTGATGTCGGGGTCGTCCTGCGTGTACACCACCAGCTCGGCCCCGGTGCGGGCCTCGATGCCGTCGATGATCAGCTCGAGCTCGGCCTCGGTCTCGGGAGACAGCACTCCGGCGGTGTCGTACACCGCCTGGTCCGGGACGGGATCGGGAAAGGGTGGCCCCGCAGCGGCGACGCCCCCCGCGGCGAGCGCCAGGAGCGCGAGGAGCGCGAGCGCGCTCGAGAGCGCGCGAGCCCATCGGTGCATGCGATCGGAGCATACCGCGTGGCATCCATCCTGCACCTCTGCGCCATGCACCATCCGCGGCCGGGACCCATCCGCCGCCCCTCGCCCGCGCCGTCCGCCGGCGCGCCGGCACGCATGCCCTGGAGACACACCAACGTGAAGATTCGGTTCGAGGCGCTCGTCGCCTCGCTGTTCGCCGCGGCCCTGGCCGTGCTGGTCGTCGCGGGCGTCGCCGCGGTGACCGTCCTCGATTCGGAGTCGGAGGCATCCGGAGCATCCCGCAGCGAGGCGATCACCTCCGCCACCGCAGGACCGTCGACGCCGGCGCCTCGCGAGGACGTGCTGGCCGCCACCGCGGCGCCGACCCGCTCGGCGGCTCCAACCCGCGCTCCGCGTGGCACATTCGAGCCGGCGCCCGAGATCGCCGGCGTCGCCAGCAATTACCCCGGCACCGCCGGCTGGATCGGCGAGCCGACGGTTGCGCTCCCCGGCGCGCTCGGCGGCGCCTACACCGGCGAGGTGAACGGTCACGTGACGGTCTGCGCCGACCGATGCGCCCGCCTGCCGGTGGTCGATTGGTGCCAGTGCTACTGGGGCAGCTCCGACGAGCGCATCGTGGACCTGTCGCATCCCGCCTGGGCGCTCATCACCGACGCTCCATTGGCCCAAGGGCTGATCGAGGTCCGGCTGATCCCCGAGCGCTGAGGCGCCTCCGGGGCGCCAGGAGCCGCCGAGGCCTCAGGAGCAGGTCACCCGGACACGGTCCGGCTCGCCGGCCAGGCCCGGGATGGAGGCGCTCTCGTCGACCGTTGCGCCCGGCGGGATCTGGGCCGTCAGCGCGTTGACCGATCCGAGCGAGCGCCCGGTGGGAGACAGCGCCACCAGCTGACACTTCGCGCGTCCTGCCTTGGTTCCCTCGTTCTCGACCGCGTAGGCGATGTCGTAGCCGATCTCGGCGGCGGTCACCGCCTGCACCCGCGCAGCGTACGGGCCGACGCCGTCGAGCGCCGCGCTCGCCGCGAACGCAAGGGCGGCGACCGCCGCCACGATGGCGACCACGATCGTGCCGTGGTACTGGGTCGCCGAGGGGGTGGCCATGCCCGCACGGTTGCAGGCGGCGCACATGCTCTCGTCGGGGCCGATCTCGCGGCCGCACTTGATGCAGTGACGGTTGTCGGAGGGGGACTCGGGCATCGGTGCGGCCATGATGCACGAAGCGGGGCGGACCGGCGAACCGGCCCGCCCCGAGCGGTGCAGGACGTCGGACGGCGACCCTACAGGCCGTTGTCCTCCAGCCACTGGCGCGCGGCGTCCGCGTAGCTCTCGCCGTTGATCACGACCGCGTTGCCCAGGTTCGTCAGCTCCTCGGTGGTGAGCCGCTCCGAGACCGCGTTGAGCGTGTCGGCCAGCAGCTCTCCGCCCTGGTCGGCGATCTCGCTGCGGACCACCGGCACGAGGTTCTGCGCCGGCGCCAGCTGCTGGTCGTCCTCGAGCAACACGAGGTTGAATGCCGCGATCTCCGGCTGCGTGGTGCAGACCTGGGCGACGTCGATGTTGCTCTGGTTGAGTGCCTCGGCGATGGCCGGGGTGCAGGCGGCGAGCGTCTGGACCTCGAGGTCGTCGAGCGAGATGCCGTACACCCGCTCCAGCCCTGGGCCGCAGTTCGGGTTGTCGGCGCACTCCTGCGCCACGCCCCAGCTCAGCTCGCCGGCCACTTCGGCGAGGTCCGACATGGTCTCCAGCTCGTACTCGTCGGCCGTCTCCTGCCGGACGGCGAAGCCATCGGCATCCGTGCCGGGCGTCGCCTCGAAGGCGACGAGGCCATCGGCCTCGAGGGCCTCGCGGAGCGCCTCGAGCGACTCCGCCACATCCGGCGTCGGCTCCCCGTCGTAGTACTGGGCCAGCAGGCCGCCGATGTACTCCGGCATGAGGTCGATCTGACCGTTCACGAGCGCCGGCTGGGTCACCTCGCGAGCGCCGGACTCGAGGTCGCGCTCGACGGTGAATCCGGCGTTCTCGAGGGCCTGGGCGTAGATCTCGGCCACCACGGCCGACTCCCAGAAGGGTGCCGAGCCGATGATGATGGTCGGCAGGTCGGCGGCCGGTGTCGGGCCGCCCGTGCCGGTCGCGCCGGGAGTGGGACTGCCGTCCTCACCCGGCCCGCAGGCGCTGACGACCAGCGCGAGCAGCGCCGCCCCGAGGACGAGCGTGCGGGGGTTCCGCATGGGTTTCCTCCTGTGCAATGCAAGCGTCCCGTGCCGCGAACGCGCGACGAGCGGGAAGGGCGAGTCTAGCAAGCAGCGTGCGAGCGGCCGATCAGGCCCCGGCCGTGCGGCCCAGCTGGGTGCGCTCCGCGGGCGCGACGAGCCCGGCTCGCAAGCCGGGCGAGGTGGCCGCGCGCTGAAGTGCGGCAAAGGCGACCTCGGTGCCGATCGACAGCAGTGCCACCACGAGCGCCGCGCCGAAGATGCGCACCTGGTCGCCCACGTTGAAGCCGATGAGGATCAGCTGCCCGAGGGTTCCGCCGCCGACGACCGTGGCCAGGGTCGCCGTCGCCACGATCTGCACCGCGGTGGTGCGGACGCCGGCGAGGATGATCGGCAGGGCAATCGGGATCTCCACCCGCCGCAGCACGTCGAGCTCGCGCATGCCCATGCCGCGGGCGGCCTCGAGCAGATCGTCGTCCACCTCACGCAGCCCGGCCCACGCGTTCACGATGATCGGTGGAAGTCCGAGCGCCACCAGCGCGATGATGGCCGGCAGCGGCCCGAGCGCGAGGCCGAAGGGCAGCAGGGCGATGAACGCGAGGCCCATGAACCCCAGGGAGGGCACCGCCCGACCGATGTTCGCGATGGCCACCACGCCTCCGGCCCAGCGGTCCGTGTGGCCGATGAACAGCCCCAGCGGCAGGCCGATGATCACGCTGGCCGCCAGCGCCGCGCCGGAGATCCACAGATGCTCGGCGAGCCGGGTCGGGATTCCATCCCGCCCGCTCCATGTCGCGGGATTCGCGAACCAGGCCGCGACCTCACCGAGGAACTCGATCACGCGGTCGCCCTCCGTCGAGCCCACGGCGTGAGGGCGCGCTGGAGCGCGAGGAGCGCCAGGTCAGCGGCGACGGCCAGCCCCACGGCGAGCACGATGCCGGTCAGCGTCTGGGTCAGCCCAAACGAACCACGGTTGATGCCGACGGTGACGATGAGGTACCCGAGCCCGCCCATGCCGATGAGCGCGGTGACGGTGACGAGCCCGACCGTGGTCACCGTCGCGATCCGGAGGCCTGCGACGATGATCGGCAGCGCCAGCGGCAGCTCCACGCGAAGCAGACGCTGGGCGTTGGTGTAGCCCATGCCGGTGGCGGCCTCGATGGCGTCGTGCGGAACCGAGCGCAAGCCCTCGACGATGTTGCGGGTCAGGATGAGCAGCGTGTAGCTGACCAGCGCGATCTCGGCGGTCAGGACCGTGCCGAGCCCGGTGACAGGGGTCAGGAGCGCGAACAGCGCGAGCGACGGGATCGCGTAGAGCGTGCCGGTGACGCCGATGACCGGGCCATACCATGCCGGCCGGCTCCGGACGAGGAGTGCCAGGCCGAAGGACAGGACGAGGCCGATGCCGACCGCCAGCACCGTCAGCAGGATGTGCTCGAGCAGCAGTTCGCCGATGCGCCCCAGGTTGTTGACGACCCAGGCCGGGTTGATGCTCATGGCGAGCCGGCCTCAGCCGTGCTGTCGGCCTCGCGCGGCTCGCCGAGCGACGGGTCGCCCCCGGTCACCGGCGCACGCATCCGGTCGCCGATGGCGTCCACGCTGATCAGGCCGAGCACACGATCGCGCCCGTCGACCACCGCGCCGAGCTGCACGCTCGAGGCGAGCATGGCCGACAGAGCGTCGCGGAGGGTGGTCTCCGGCTGGACGGTCGGCGCGCCGGGCGTGGCGGCCTCGGGGTCGATCGGCCCGGAGCCCCGGAGGTCGCTGCCGTCGATCCACCCCAGCGGGCGATCGTCATCATCGACCAGCAGCGCGTAGTCGAGCTCGCGAGTCCGCTCCAGGCGGGCGCGCACCGCCGCGCGGTCCTCTCCCACGCGCACGACGACCGGCTCGAGGAGCTCCAGGTCGCGGACCCTCGCCAGGGAGAGGCGCTTCAGGCCTCGATCGGCCCCGACGAATCGCTCGACGAACTCGGAGGCCGGGTGCGCGAGGACCGCGGCCGGGGTGTCGTACTGGGCCAGGATGCCGCCGCGCTGGAGAACCGCGATGCGGTCGCCCATCTTGATCGCCTCGTCGACGTCGTGGGTCACGAAGACGATCGTCTTGCGCACCTGCTCCTGCAGACGCAGGAACTCGTTCTGGAGACGTTCGCGCCGGATCGGGTCGACTGCGCCGAACGGCTCGTCCATGAGCATCACCGGCGGGTCGGCGGCAAGGGCGCGAGCGACGCCCACCCGCTGACGTTCGCCGCCGGACAGCTCGCTCGGGTAGCGATCGCGGTACGCCGCCGGCAGGCCGACCAGCTCCAGCAGCTCATCGGTGCGAGAGCGGATCCGACCGGCCTTCCATCCCAGCAGCTGGGGAACGACGCCGACGTTCTCGCCGATCGTCAGGTGCGGGAACAGCCCGATCTGCTGGATCACGTATCCGATGCGGCGCCGCAGCTCGACCGCCGGCAGCTCGGTGACGTCCTGGCCGTCGATCGTGATGCGCCCGTCCGTCGGCTCGATGAGCCGGTTCACCATCTTCATGGTCGTCGTCTTGCCGCACCCGGACGGCCCGACCAGGACGCAGATCTCGCCGGCCGGGACCGTCAGCGTCAGGTCGTCGACGGCCGGCCGCTCCGTACCGGGGTAGCGTTTGGTGACGTGCTCGAACGCGACGACGGCGCCGCCAGCGCCACCCGGGTGGGAGGAGCGATCAGGCAACGAAGTCTCCGATCACGAAGAGGTACGTCAGGAAACCGAGGAGCAGCGCTGACCCCACGATCCAGGCGTGATGCACCCACGGGTGGCGGCCCCAGATGGCGAGGACCATGAAGATCGGGAAGATCACGAGCACGAAGCGGGAGGTACTGGTCAGCGGGGTCGGCAGAATGCGGGTCGCCATCACGGCGACGTGCGGCAGAGCGTACAGCCCATACGCGAGCGGGAGGCGACGGAAGATCGGGACGAGCATCACGCCGGCGAAGAGCAGCATGCCCACGTTGATCAGCTCCATCGCATCGCCGCGTTCGAGCGACCACGTGATGGCGGCCGCCAGCACTTCCCATGGGGGATGGAAGTTCGCGCCTCCCCAGTACCCCTGCGCGTCAGCGGGCGACTGCCCCATGACAGCTGTCGCATACACGCTGAATGCGCCGAAACCCGCGAGCGGCGCGAGTACGGCCAGCGCCGGTGGCGCGAGGTCCATCATCGGGCGCGGCGCGGCACCCTGAGCCGGCCGCCAGCGTGAGCGAGCCCATCGTGCCGCCTCCCACGCCACCGGCAAGACGAGCAGCACCCCGTGGGTTCGCGTCAGGGCAGCGGCGAGGCCGGCCAGGGCACTCACGCCCCAGCGACCCTGGCGCGCGCCCCACAGCGCCCAGACGACGGACGCAAGGAACAGGGCCTCGGTGAAGGGAGCGAAGAGGAAGAACGCCGACGGGAAGATCGACAGGTACAGCGCCGCCCGGACGGCAGTCGGGCGTCCGGTCTCCGCGGCCACCAGGCGGAGCAGGCCGACCATGGCCACCACGTAGGCGATGGCGGAGGCGATGAGGCCCGCAACCGTGAACGAGCCCCCCAGCCCGAGCCCGAGAACGCGGGTGATTGCCGGATAGAGCGGGAAGAAGGCCGTGGCGTTCTCGCCGGGCACGTACCCGAAGCTGGCGATCTTGATGTACCAGCACGCGTCCCAGCGCTGCCACACGCCGAACAGTGGGAAGCTGACGGCGCCCGACTCCATCCGAGGGAATGCGTCCCAGTCGGCGAACGCGAGCTCCTGGTGGCACGGTCCGGGCGGGTCGACGTACATCGCCACCAGTGCGGCGAAGGTCGAGAGCAGCAGTCGGAGGGTGGCGAACAGGATGATCGCGATCGTGAGCTCGACGCCGAGGCGCCCGGCCAGATGCCTCCAGGCTGAGGGCCGGGTCTCGCGCATCGTCATCGCGGTCTGCCGACCAGCGCTTCGGCCGTCCGTGCGTGGCGCTCGAGGTCCGCGGCGAGGATGCGGCCCAGCTCGTCGCTCCGGTACCGACCGCGCCACCACCCCAGCCTCATGCGCGCGATGTCCCGTACGGCTCGCACCGCGTCTCGTACCGGGTGCACGGTGCTCGGGGCGTTGCGCTCCAGACGCACGGGGATGCGCTTGATGTCGAGATGGTGCTTGAGAAGGAGGTACAGGATCTCGACGTCGATGGCGAAGCCATCGATCGTCGCGAGCCGGAACACCTCCCGCGCGACGTCACCGCGGAACGCCTTGAAGCCGCATTGCGTGTCGTAGAAGCCGCCGGTGATGAGCGTCCGGAAGGTGAAGCTGGCCACGTCCGAGAGGACGGCCCGTGTCGTGGTGACCGGTTCGTAGCTCGACCCGGGAAGCGTCCGATCGCCCACGACCGCGTGATATCCGGCGTCGCGCAGGAAGTGCAGGGCCAGGGGGATCGAGCGAACGCCATACGGCAGGTCCGCGTCGGTGAACAGAGCGTGCTCTCCGCGGGTGCGGACCATCCCTGCTCGCAGGGCGGCCCCCTTCCCCCGGTTCCGGGGCTGGCGCACGACCGAGACCCCGGAGACGGCGGCCGCTGCGTCCGCCGTTCGGTCCGTGCTGCCGTCGTCGACCACGATCAGCTCGCCACGAACACCCAGCTCGGCGAAGCAGGCGATGACGCGGGTCGCCGCCTCGGCGACATGATCAGCGGCGTTGTATGCCGGCATGACGACCGACAGGTCGATCCGGTCGGTCACCTGACCGACTCCGGTGGGATGGACGACTCGCCGGGCTGGTCGATCTCGTCGGCGGCGGACGCAGCATCGGACACCCTGACCTGGAAGACCCACGTGGCGACGATGCCGATGAGCGTCGGTGGGATCAGCACCACGGCGTGGTGAATGACGACGATGGCGAGCGCCTGCTCCCTCGGCACGCCCATTCCAGCCAGGATGGTCATGCCCACCAGCTCGTAGGTTCCCAGCGCCCCGGGCGCAGCGGGAATGGACAGGCTCAGCGCGAGGCCCGCGGTCGCGAGCACTCCCTCGGCGGGAGACAGCGCGGCACCCAGGGAGCCGGCCACGGTCATCAGGATGACGACGGCCATTGCGAATGCGACAACGGTCAGCAGCAGGATTCCGATCGCCGATCGCGCGCGGCGCAACGCGGCAGTTCCGGCCCATAGGCGTGCCAGCACGCGCTCGGTAAGCGACCACCAGGACGTGCCGGAGACGCGCGAGCGCCGGAGGCCGGCGAGGCTCAGCAAGAGGATGGCGGTCATCGCGGCACCGGCCAGCAGAATGAGGGCCGCGTAGCCGAACAACGATGCCGACTCCCGGAGCGTCCAGCCGATGGCGAGGACCGTGGCCAGCATGAGGAGCCCATCGCTCACACGCTCGACCAGGATCGTGCCCAGCGTCGTCGTCCGGCGAATGCCGAAGGCCGTTCCGGCCAGGTAGGCTCGGGTCACGTCCCCCAGGCGGGCCGGAAGGATCGCGTTCGCGAAGTAGCCGATGCAGAGGTATCCGAAGGCAGTGCGCAGTGGGACGGCGTGGATCGGGCGGAGGAGCAGCTGCCAGCGCATGGCGCGGAGCACGACCTCGACCACCACCAATCCGACCGCCACCACGATCCCGCCGATTGCCGCACCGCGAAGGGCCGTGACCACCTCGCGGGCATCCACCTGCGCGCCGATCGCGACGATCGCAGCGGCGCTCACCAGCACGCCCAGGCCGTACCGGATGACCCCTCGCGTCACGGTCGCACGTCGTGCATAGGGCGGCAGGATAGCGTCGAGCGCCGGCCGCGCGGCCTCGCCCGTCTACACTCACCCGCCATGACCGACGCCGTGCCTCCTCAATCGCGGCTCGCCGCCTGGGTGCCGGATGCCGCCCTCAGCGTGGCGATCTTCTCGGCCGTCGCCCTCGTCTACCTACTCACCTCGCCCGCCCCCGTTCAGCTGGATGGGTTCGTTCCTCTCGCGAACGCCTTCCTCCAGGGACGGCTGCACATCGCGGAGCCGATGCCGTGGCTCGAGCTCGTCCCGCGGCAGGAGGGTGGCTGGTACTCGCCGTTCCCGCCGATGCCCGCGATCCTCCTGCTGCCGGTCGTCGCCGTCTTCGGCCCCGTCGTCGACCAGGGCGTCGTGGCCGCGGTCATCGGCGGTGCCAACGTCGCTCTGCTGTGGCTGGTCTTCGGAGCCATGCGGATCCCGACGGTGTCGGCCGTCTGGCTGAGCGTCGCCTTCGCATTCGGCAGCGTCCACTGGTGGTCCGCCAGTGAGGGAACGGTCTGGCTCTTCGCGCTGATCGTCGCCGTCTTCTTCAGTCTCTGCGCCCTGCTCCTGGCGCTCCGTCGCGAGTGGCCGTTCCTTGCCGGCCTGTGCCTCGGCATGGCTGCGGCGTCGAGGCTGCCGGCCGCCTTCACGGTCATCCTGTTCATCGCGCTCTACGGCGGCCTGCAGTGGCGGTGGCCCCTGACCATGCCTCCGCCGAACCGGCTGCGTGCGGTGGCGCTGCTCCTTGCTGGCGCGGCGATCCCCGCTGTTCTCGTGGCGGCGTACAACCTGGCCCGTTTCGGCAGCGTGTTCGAGTTCGGCTACGACCTCATCCCCGGCGTCCTCGATGAGCCGTGGTACACGGCTGGCACGAACTCGATCGAGTACATCCCGCGAAACCTGCACCACATGTTCCTGAAGAGCTTCGACTTCGTGGAGCAGTTCCCGTGGTGGCGACCCAGCTGGTATGGCACGTCTCTGCTCATCACCACGCCCGTTCTCCTGTGGCTGGTCAAGGCCCGGTCCCGGCGGGCGCTCGTGGCCTTCGGGTGGATCGCAGTGGCGGTCGCCCTCCTGCCGATCGTGACGCACGGCGGGGTGGGCTTCACGCAGTTCGGGTACCGAAGGATCCTCGACGTGGCGCCGGTTCTGTTCGTGCTGCTCGGGTGGGTCTTCCGTGGAGGCATGTCGGCCGAGGCGAAGGCGGCCATCACCATCGGGGTCCTGGTCAATGCCTACGGGATCTGGGCGATCACGTACCTGGGCTTCGTCGGCTTCTGACCACCGGCGGAGGGCGCTGCGGAGCATCCGGCACGTCCCGCTGACACCAGGCAGCGCATGGCGGTCCGCGCGGGTCGACGGGGTCGGTGGATGATGTGGACAGCGGCGGCCTCCGGGCGTGACGCCCTAGACTCCCGCGCATGCATCGGCCGGCTCCTCTCCTCCTGGTGCTCGTCACAGCCGGCGTCGTCGTCGTCGCGCTGGCGCTGCTCGTCATGAGCGGGGCGAGCCATGCCTTCGACGAGGCCGTCATCGGTGTCCTCCGCCACCCGGAGCTGGTCGATCCGCTGGCCTTCCTGTGGCCGGTCACGGAGCTTGGATCGACGTGGGCCGTGACGCTCCTGGCCGGGGTGGCGATCGCCCTCGGCGTTCTCATCGGCCCGTGGCGGCACGGCATCATCGCGGCGGCGGTCATCGCCGGCGCATCGCTCCTTAACGGCACGCTGAAGCGGGTCATCGCGCGCGAGCGTCCCGAGCTGCTGGCGCCGATGCTCACCGAGTCCGGCTACAGCTTCCCCTCCGGTCACTCGGCGCTGGGCATGGTCGGGTGGGGCGTGCTCGCCGTGCTGGTCAGCCGCACCCGGCTCCCCCGCGTCGCGCGGATCGGCATCGTGGCGGTGTTCGGGCTGATCGTGTTCCTGGTCGGAGTGTCGCGGGTGTATCTGGGCGTGCACTACCCGACCGATGTCATCGCCGGCTGGCTCCTGGGCGCGGTGATCGTCGTGCTGTTCGCGCAGGTCACCCGCGAGGTGTCGAGGGAGCCAAGCGCGGCAGCGGTTGACGCGGATCCAGCAGCGCCACGATCCGATCGACCTGGGGCTGGCTGAGTCGCTCCTCCGCAGCGGCGTGCGCGGCGATGCGCTCCGCGTCCGGTTCCGCGATGACCCCGAGGTGCTCCCCGGGGCCGGCCTCGACCGACATCCCGGAACGGGGCACGAGGACGGCGGTGACCATGGCCGGCAGCGCGGCGCGGTCGAGGTAGAGGCTCAGCCGCCGGGCCGCAAGCCGGGCGGCGGTGATCGGTGCCGGTTCCCACGGCACCCAGGACTCGGTCGACCGATTCCAGCGATACCAGTGCCCGTTGCGGCGGGCGAAGCGGCCACGCTCACCGGCCTGCGTCAGCGCGAAGGTGCCTCCCGGACCCACGAGCACTCCGTCGATCGGCTCGATGCCGCCGGGCGCCACCGCACGGAACCAGTGCCATTCGTCGTCGAGGCGGACGGCCAGGCCGGCGGCGAGCCGGTCGCCGCCCGGCAGCGCAATGGGGCCCAGGCGCCGTGCGCGCGAGCCCGGGTGGAGGATCATCTCGGCGTGGACCTCCTCTCGTGGCGCGTGGTCGGATGGGCGCCCCGAGTGTACCGCGAGGCCGGTCTCGGGGACAGAGGCCCGAGGGTCGAGGCCGTATGATTCGGTCCATGGAGACACGTCGCCCCTCGCTCGAGGAGGCCGTCCGCACCCTGCTCGCCGAGGTCGGCGAGGACCCGGCCCGCGAGGGCCTGGCCCGCACCCCCGAGCGCGTGCGGCGCATGTACGACGAGCTCACGGCCGGGTATCACGTCGATCCGGACGGGCTGGTCAACGGCGCGTGGTTCGCCGTCGATTACGACGAGATGGTGGTGGTCCGGGACATCGAGTTCTTCTCGCTCTGCGAGCACCACCTGCTGCCGTTCATCGGCAGGGCGCACGTCGGCTACCTGCCGAAGGGCCGGGTCATCGGCCTGTCCAAGCTCCCGCGCATCGTGGACATGTACGCCCAGCGCCTCCAGGTGCAGGAGCGGCTCACCGTGCAGATCGCCGACTTCCTCATGGAGCGGCTCGAGCCGAAGGGCGTGGGCTGCGTGATCGAGGCCACCCATCTGTGCACGATGATGCGTGGCGTGCGGAAGCAGGAGGCGACGATGGTCACCTCCAGCATGGTCGGAACGTTCCGCCGCGATGCCAGGACCCGCGCCGAGTTCATGGGCCTCATCGGTAAAGTGGGGAGCACATGACGACCGACACGCCGATCCGCGTCCTCATCGCCAAGCCCGGCCTGGATGGCCACGACCGGGGAGCCAAGGTGCTCGCCCGCGGGTTGCGCGACGAAGGCTTCGAGGTCATCTACACCGGGCTGCGCCAGACGCCCGAGATGATCGCCGACGCGGCCGAGCAGGAGGACGTCGACGTCGTGGGCCTGTCGATCCTCTCCGGGGCCCACATGGCGCTCCTGCCGAAGACCGTGCAGCTGCTCCGCGAGCGGGGGATGGACGAGGTCCTGGTGGCGGCGGGCGGCATCATTCCGGATGCCGATGTGACCAAGCTCAAGCAGGCGGGCGTCGCCGAGATCTTCGGCCCGGGCACCAGCATCGGCCAGATCGCCCGATACTTCCGCGAGCACGTCCGGCGCGGTGGCTGACGACGGGTCCATCGCCGAGCTGCGTGACGGCGGGCGGCGACCGCTGGCCCGTCTGCTGACCAGGATCGAGAACGGCGACCCCGCGGTCCGAGCGCTCCTCCCGGCGCTCTTCGCCGCTGGCGGCGAGGCCCACGTCATCGGGATCACCGGGCCGCCGGGCAGCGGAAAATCCACCCTCGTCAACGCGCTCATCGCTGAGTGGCGCCGCCGTGGCAGGCGGGTCGGCATCATCGCCGTCGATCCGAGCTCCCCCTACACCCGCGGCGCGATCCTGGGCGATCGGATCAGGATGATGGAGCATGCCGCCGATCGCGACGTGTTCATGCGCTCCATGGCATCGCGCGGCGAGCTCGGCGGCCTGGCCGCCACGACGTGGATCGCCGCGGCAGCCATGGACGCGGCCGGCTTCGACCCGATCCTCATCGAGACCGTCGGCGCGGGCCAGTCGGAGGTCGAGGTCGCCCGCCTGGCCGAGACGACCGTGGTCGTCGAGGTCCCCGAGATGGGGGACGAGGTCCAGGCGATCAAGGCCGGGCTGCTCGAGGTGGCCGACGTCATCGCCGTGAACAAGGGCGATCGGCCGGGCGCCGATCGTGCCGCCCGTCAGCTGCGTGCGATGCTCTCGACCGCCGGGGGCCGCGTCGAGCGGAAGCCGCCGCCGGTCCTCCTGACCACCGCGACGACCGCCGAGGGCGTCACCGAGCTCATCGCCGCGATCGAGAAGCATCGGTCCACCGCGCGTGCGCCGATGGCGGCACGTGATCGCGCCGCCCACCAGGTTCGCCGGGCGCTGGCGGATCTCGCCGCCGATCGTGCCGGGGCCTCGCCCGACTGGGATGCCACGCTCCAGGCCGTCGCCGATCGCAACCTGGACCCGATGACCGCTGCCGAGCGGCTCCTCGAGCGCTGAGAGGCCCCGGGTCGGGGGTAGTCCGTCGGTGGGAGTAACGGCCACTGATTGGCCAGTCCTGCCAGGTGCGGACCAGGAACGGCCAATGATGGCGGGCCTGCGTGGCCGGTTGTCCCAGGGGTGGTGCAACTCGGCCATCGAGTGGCTGCAACTCCCAGCAGCGCGCCAACGCGCACGGCCACTGAGCCTCCCGCGTCAGATCGCGGCGATCGCCTGGATCTCGATCAGGAGATCGTCGGTGGCCAACGCGTCGACGACGAGCAGCGTGTTCGGCGGGTAGTCGCCGTCCGGGAAGACGGAGGCGTACGCCGTGGTCCGCCACTCCCGCAGGCGTGGCCGGTCCTCGCGACGGGTGAGGAACGTCATCGTCTGGATGACGTCCGACCATCCCGCGCCGGCGGCCTCCAGGGCGGCTCCGACATTCGCGAAGGCCTGCTCGCACTGATCGTCGAAGTCGCCCGCCGTGCCATCGGGCCCGATGCCGACCTGCCCGGCGATGACGATGAGCTGCGCTCCGGCCGGTGCGCGGGCGACGTGCGAGTACGTCCCGCCGGGGGCGCGAAGAGTGTCGGGATTGAGTCTTTCGATGCCAGCCATGGCACCAGTATGGGATGCGGGCGCGCACGGCGCGGCGCCTGCGGTCCGCTTCGTCAGGCCTGGCCCTGGATGCGACGGACACCGTGGTCGAGGTGGTCGTCCAGCCTGACGGGGCGTCGTCGACGTCCGCGCGGCCAGGGGCGTGGGCGTTCGACCCGACGCCCCTACGGCCCGCTCACCTGCGCGCGTCGCTGACGCTGACTACTCGAGCAGCGAGGGGGGCGTGGTCGGCGTCGCGATCCACCACAGGTGGCCCTCGGGGTCACGGATGCCGAACTCGCGCTGGCCGTAGTCCTGGTCCGCCGGCTCGGACAGGATCTCCGCGCCGGCAGCACGGACCCGCGCGAATCGCTCGTCCACGTCGGGGATGTGGACCACGATGCCGCCGCCTGCGCTGCCTCGCCCCGGGGGCTGCAGGTTCGCGCCCGGGTCAACCCGATGCAGCCAGACGCGTCGGCTTCCGAGCCGCACCTCGGCGTGGACGACTCGCCCATCGGGCGCCCGCTCCAGGCCGGCGGACGTGAAGCCGAGCACCTCGACGAGATAGTCGTGTTCGGCCTCGATGTCGGCGCAGGCGAGCAGCGGGATGAGATCCGTCTGTGCGCTGTTCATGGTGGGGAGGATAGTCCGGCCGCAGGCGCGGCTGGTAGGCTTTGGCCTCCATGAGTATCGAACGCGTCTTCGTCATCGGCGCCGGGCTGATGGGGCATGGGATCGCCCAGGTCAGCGCCGCGGCCGGCAAACACGTCACCCTCTCGGATCGAACCGGGGAGCTCGCCGACAAGGGGAAGGCCCGCATCGGCGCCAATCTGAAGCGCCAGGTGGACAAGGGCAAGCTGGAGCAGAGCGCCGCCGACGAGACCCTCGGACGGGTGGCGACTGCCGAAGGGCCCGATGGTGCCGGCGGTCACGACATCGTGATCGAGGCCGTGTTCGAGGACGAGGCGGTCAAACGCGACACGTGGGTCGCGCTCACCAAGGCGGCAGATGCCGATGCCATCTTCGCCTCGAATACGAGCTCCATCAGCATCACCGCCCTGGCGACCGCCACCGATCGGCCGGAGCGCTTCATCGGCCTCCACTTCTTCTCGCCGGTCCCGGTGATGGGCCTGATCGAGATCATCCGTGGCCTCGAGACCGACGATGCGACCTATGACGCCTGCCGGTCGTTCGCCGAGGATGTCGGCAAGACGGTGATCGAGTCGAAGGACATGCCCGGCTTCCTCGTGAACCGCATGCTCGGCCCCTTCATCAATGAGGCGGTCTTCGCGCTCATGGAGTCGACCGGTACGGCGGCCGACATCGACACCGGGGCGAAGCTCGGCCTGAACCACCCGATGGGCCCGCTCGAGCTCAGCGACTTCATCGGCAACGACGTGATGCTGAACGTCATGGACGTGCTGTACCGCGGCTTCGGCGACCCGAAGTTCCGCGCCGCGCCGCTCCTGCGCCAGATGGTCACCGCCGGCCACCTGGGACGGAAGGCCGGTCGCGGCTTCTATGCCTATGACGAGCAGGGAAACAAGATCGCCTGATGGCCGTCGACACCGCGCCGACCCGCGACCCGTTCGCGCTCACCGAAGAGGAGCGGTCCGTCCGGGACACGGTGCGCGACTGGGCCCAGCGCGAGGTCGCGCCGGGCGCTGCCGCGCGTGACGAAGAGGAGCGCTACGACCGGGCGCTCTTCGACCGTGCGGGCGAGCTCGGGCTGACGGGGATCCCGTATCCCGAGGAGGTCGGGGGCGCGGGAATGGGCACGTTCGCCTGGGCCCTGGCCGTCGAGGAGGTCGCGGCCGCCGACATGGCCCTGGCGGTCTCCCTCAGCGTCCACATCCTGAGCCAGCTCTGCATCTTCGCCAACGGGACCGACGAGCAGAAGCAGCGCTTCCTGCCGCCGATGACCGCCGGCCACGAGCTCGGCGCCTTCGCGCTCACCGAGCCGCAGGCCGGATCCGATGCCGCCAGCCTGTCGCTGGCGGCCGTGCGCGACGGGGATGACTACCGCCTGTCCGGCACGAAGATCTGGATCACGAACGCCGGCGAGGCGTCGCGCTACGTCGTGTTCGGGACCATCGACCGGTCGAAGGGCAAGGCCGGCATCACGGCCTTCGTCGTCGAGGCCGACACCCCCGGCTTCCGCCTCGGCAGCAAGGAGCGGAAGATGGGGATCCGCGGCACGACGGGCTACGAGCTCGTCTTCGACGAGGCCCGTGTGCCGGCCGCAAACCGGCTCGGGGACGAGGGGGACGGGCTGCGAGTCGCGCTGTCGGCGCTCGGCGCCGGGCGGATCAGCATCGCGGCGGCTTGCACGGGCCTGGCGCGCAATGCGCTCGAGCTCGCGGCTCGCTACGCGCTCCAGCGGCGGCAGTTCGGTCGCGCCATCGCCGACCAGGAGATGATCCAGGCGATGCTGGCCGAGATGGCCGTCGCAGTGGAGGCGGCCCGGCTGCTCACCTGGCGCGCGGCTCGGATGCGCGACGCGGGCCAGCCGATCAACTCGGCCTCGAGCATGGCCAAGTGGTACGCCTCGGACGCGGCGATGCGGGTGACCACCGACGCGGTGCAGATCTACGGCGGCGCCGGCTACAGCCGCGACAACCCGGTCGAACGGCTCATGCGCGATGCGAAGGGGGCTCAGATCTACGAGGGGACGAACCAGATCCATCGGCTCATCGTCGCGCAGGGCCTGCTCGACGCCATGCGCCGAGACGGCTGACGCTTCAGACACCGAAGAGGAGACCGATGACCACCGCCCAGGCCACCCCGAAGACGATGCACGCCCAGGGGGAGCCGCTCATCGTTCCGCCCCAGCGCGAGGCGGCCAATCTGCTCGACCTCGTCCATCGGTCCGTCGAGCGCTACCCGGACAAGGAGGCGATCCGCTGGAAGCGGCCCAAGTCGCGTGGCGAGACCGCCGACGATGGCGGCTGGGAGTCACGGACCTACCGCCAGATGTGGGACTGGATCACCGAGCTGTCGCTCGGCTTGCGTGACCTCGGCGTCGGGGAGGGCGACGCGGTCGCGATCATGAGCCGCACCCGTCCGGAGTGGGCGATCGGCGACCTGGCCGCCCTGGCGACGGGAGCGATCACCGCGCCGATCTACCCGCAGTCCGAGCCGAACCAGGCCGCCTTCATCCTGAACAACGTCAACGCCAAGCTCGTCATCGTCGAGAACGCGCAGCAGGCCGCGAAGATCGAGACCATCCGCGCCGAGGTGCCGACGCTCCAACACGTGGTGACCATGGATCCCTCGGGCAAGTTCGCGGAGGGCACGCTCACCTACGACGACGTCATCGCCAGGGCCGATGACGACGCGACGAACCGCAAGCTCTGGCGCGAAGGCTGGCAGGCGATCCCCGCCGATCGGACCGCGACGGTGATCCACACCTCGGGAACGACCGCGAACCCGAAGGGCGCGATGCTCACCCACGCGAACATCGTCTTCAACTACCAGGCCGTGCTCCAGGTCATCGACGTCAACGAGAACGACCTGTTCCTCTCGTGGCTGCCGATGTCGCACATCTTCGAACGCGTCGCCGGCGAGTTCCTGCCGCTCGGCGTCGGCTCCACGGTCGCCTATGCCGAGCCGCTCATCGAGCGCCTCGCCCAGAACATGGCCGACATTCGCCCGACGATCATGGCCGCCGTCCCGCGCTTCTACGAGCGCGTGTACGGTCGGGTGAAGTCCACCATCGAGGGTGGCTCCCCGACGAAGCAGAAGATCTTCGGGTGGGCCATGGGCGTGGGGGCGAGGAAGTACGAGAACCATCTCGCCGGCCGCGGGAACTCGCCATGGCTGGCGCTTCAGCTGAAGCTGGCCGATGTGCTCGTCTTCAAGAAGATCCGCGCCCGGACCGGCGGCAACATCAAGTACCTGGTGTCCGGGTCGGCGCCGCTCTCACGCGAGGTGGGCGAGTTCTTCTACGGCATGGGGCTGCTCATCCTCGAGGGCTACGGCCTGACCGAGACGAGCCCGTTCGTCAGCATCAACCGGCCGCACGACTTCCTGTTCGGCACGGTCGGAACGCCGGCGCCGTCGACCGAGGTTCGCATCGACGCCGAGACGGGCGAGATCCTCGTCCGTGGCCCGCAGGTCATGCAGGGCTACCTGAACAACCCCGAGGAGACGGCCAAGGCGGTCGACGCCGACGGCTGGTTCCACACCGGCGACATCGGCGAGCTCGACGACATCGGCCGCATCAGGATCACGGATCGGCTGAAGAACATCATCGTCCTCGGCAACGGCAAGAACGTCTCGCCCGGGCCGATGGAGGCCGCCATCTCCGCGTCGAAGTTCGTGGCGCAGGCGGTGATCCTCGGCGACAACCAGCCCTACACCGGCGCGCTGATCGCTCCCGACTTCGAGGAGCTCGAGCAGTGGGCCGCCGCCAACGGCATGGCGGAGATTCCGCCGGAGCAGCTCATCGAGCGCAAGGAGGTCAACAAGCTCATCGACGGCGAGGTCAAGCGCGCGCTCGAGGGCTTCGCGGTCTACGAGCGGCCGCGCCGCACCGCGCTCCTGCCGCGAGCCCTCACCGAGGAGGACGGCGAGCTGACGCCGACGCTCAAGACGAAGATGCGGGTCGTCCACGCCAACTGGAAGGACAAGATCGCGTATCTCTTCGACGAGAAGGGCGGCGGCGAGGGCTGACCGGCACGCTGGCTGCTGTGGGTGGGAGCGAGGGCCACCGCAACGACTCCCACCCACGCCGCCGACACCACTCTGCTGGTCGGCGAGATGGTCCACTATCGCCGCGGCGAGCACTGCTGGGCGGCCGCGATCGTCGACTCCGGGCCTGATGACAGCGCGCAGCTCTATCTGCTCCCGCTCCCGCCGAGCTTCCCGATGCCGGCCGCGCCCGGCACCTTCGTCGAGCACGACGCCACCCGCGCCGAGGAGACCTGGCATCGGCTCGACGAGTGCGGCGCGCGTCCTCCGAAACGGCGTCGAGCCCGGCGGCGCGCATCGAAGCCGAACGCGGATCCTGGCACGCGCTGAATGGGCTGGCTCGTCTCCGCCCTCCTGGCCATGCTCATCGTGAGCGTGCTGGCACTCGCCATCCCCACCCTGTTCGGCCCGGCCGTTGCCGGGCTCGCGCCGCTGCTCGTCGTCGTCGCGATCATCGGGCTCGGCGGGATCTGGTGGCGTCACTCGCAGGGCCGGGTCGATGCCGATGCGCCACGGCAGGGTGAGGAGCCTGAAGCAGAGGCGGTCCGAGGGGAAGACGATCGCGTGGAGACCTAAACTGGTCGCCATGCGTGACGTGTTCATCCTCTCCGCCGCGAGGACGCCGATCGGCAAGTTCGGCGGCGGGCTCTCGACCACCCCGGCGACGGAGCTCGGGGCGATCGCCATCCGTGCCGCGGTCGAGCGCGCCGGCATCCATCCCGAGCGCGTCGACGAGGCGATCATCGGCCAGGTCCTGCAGGCCGGGGCCGGGCAGGCGCCCGCGCGCCAGGCG
>DATHTR010000071.1:0-17972 GCA_035463095.1 Candidatus Angelobacter sp.
ATCAAGCTCAAGCTCAACCACGACCTCGAGGTGCTCGGCCTGCTGCCGACCTTCTTCGACGGGCGCACCGTTCTCGCCCGGGAGATGCTCGAGAACCTGAGGCAGCTTGGCGACCATCGGGTCTTCAACACGATGATCAAGAACACCGTGAAGCTCGGCGAGGCGCCGCTCACCGGCCGGCCCGTGACTGAGTACGCCACGAACTCCGCGGCGGCCCGCGCGTTCCGCGACCTGGCGCAGGAGGTGATCGACCTTGGCTAGCAAGCGGCCCGCGATCCGGGAGAACATCCACCGCCTGTTCGACGAAGCCCAGGCGACCGACCTGGCGCCGGGCATCGTCTCGCTCATCGAGTCCCGCGCCACCCAGGCGCAGATCCGCGAGGTCCCGGTCTCGAAGATCCTCCCCAACCCCGCCCAACCTCGGCTCTCCTACGACGAGGACTCGCTGACCGAGCTCGCCGACTCGATCCGCGAGCACGGCGTCCTCCAGCCGATCCTGGTTCGGCCGTCCGGGTCGAAGTACGAGCTGATCGCCGGCGAGCGCCGCTGGCGCGCCTCCGGGATGGTGGAGCGGGAGACGATCCCGGCCATCGTCGTGGAGCTCGACGAGCAGACCGCGCTCGAAGTCTCGATCATCGAGAACCTCCAGCGCGAGGACGTGTCGCCGCTCGAGGAGGCGGCCATGTTCCGCAAGATGACCGAGACGTTCGGCTACTCGGTGCGGCAACTGGCGCAGAAGGTCGGCAAGGACAAGGGGTACGTCGAGAATCGCCTGCGTCTGTCCGATGCGCCGGCCGACATCCGCGAGCTGGTGTCCGTGCGCAGAGACACGATCAGCCACGCCTACGAGCTCATGAAGATCGGCGACGAGCGAAAGCGGCGCCGCCTGGCGAAACGCATCGCCGCCGGCGAGCTGACCCTGGCCAAGCTCCGCCAGTTGACCGGTGCCTCCCCCGCCGATGGCGAGCCCGATGCGGATGGCGCCCCGCGGCGCCGTCGCGCGAAGACGGTGGCCGGCGAGGTCGCGGCTCAGAAGGCGGCCGACGATGCGCTCATGGGCGCCCGCGCCAAGCTCGCGGAGGGCGTGGACGACCTCGTCGCGCTCCTGCGCGAGCCGGAGACCATGGAGCAGATCCCGGAGGTCAATCGCGCAAACTTCGCGAAGCACCTCCAGATCACGAAGCTCAAGCTCGAGAACGCGATCGCCATCATGCGCGCCGGCGCTCCGAGAACCGACGAGGCCGAGTAGCCGCCACGGATCCACAGGCCGCAGCTGCCGCACGCAGATGGCGTCACACCCATGTGACGAGACGCACGTCAGCAGGTCGGCAGGTGAGGCTTGTCACCTGCCCGTGACGCCCGTGAGCATGAGGAGCGCGCCGGAGGGCCGTCGGTGCGGGCCAGCGTCACCCTGATGGGACAGATCTCGCACGCGAGGGCCCGTCGGTGCGATTCGTTACCCGGGTGCGACCCGCGGGAGCGGGCGGGTGCCGCCTCCCCACGCCCGTATCGGGCTCAGGCCGTGTAGGACATCACCTCGCGGTGCTCGGCGAGGAACTCGATGAGCTTCGTCCGTGCCTGCGGATCGGTGCGACGCAGGCCCACGATCGCCTTGGGAAGCTCGAAGATCGGCGCGGCAAGGTCTCCGGCGGTGTCGATGCCGACGACGTGATCAGGCCCGCCGCCGACCATGAAGGCCCGCTGGAAGCCGCGCTGGTCGAGACCGGCGGCGCGCGAGAAGGCCGCGATGGCATTGCCCACGCCCAACCGCTTCGCGAAGTCGACGAACAGGTCGGCGGCCCAGGTGTTGATCTGGGTGTCTTCCTGCGCATCGAGCATCTGCCGATACTCGTTCTCGTCGATCCCGCTCTCGCTCACCGTGCCTCCTCGTACGCCTGAGTGGGCCGATTCTAGCCGGTCAGGACCGCGCGGCGCGGGACACCGCGGTGCCCGGCCGGTGCGCTATTCTCGCCCGCATGCTGGACCGACAGGCCGACCCGCGCACCGAGGACGTCATCGTCTTCGAGCTGCTCAGCACCGCGCGCGGTGCCACGACCCCGGAGGTGGTGGGGCGCGCCGTGTTCCAGGGCGGCGAGAGCCGGGTGGAAGCGGGCGACGCCGTCCGCATCGCGGTCGAGGAGCTGTTGGCCCGAGCGTTCGTCGACCGCGTCCAGGCCGATGAACGACCACGCGGCTATCGGCGCAGCGGACGGGGCATGGTCGACATGCTCGTGCCGGGCATGGCCGAACACTTCATCGCCCGGCTCCGGGGCCTGTGGCTCTCCTACCCCGACGGATCGGTCGTCACCGCGCGCGAGGCCGGCGTCGATGCCGCGGCCGCAGCCGTGCCTGACGTGTCGGATGCCGGACCGCCCATCACCGACCCGACCATCCGTCGCGAGACGCTCGGCGAGGCGGAGCGGACCGTGAACGCCGGCCCGCTGGTGCGCGCGCATCCGCCGGACACCGGCCTGCGCCCCCAGGCGGCCCTGAGCCACGCGGCAGTCGGCCCGGTCAGCCGGACGGACTGCGGCTGGCTTGTCTGATTCATAGATTTCCGCATATTCAGTGGCGTCACAGTCCCCTGCCGCGCCCTCGGCGCACTCGCTATGATCCGACCATGACGTTCGTCAAGTACTTCGCGATGCCGCTCGGGATCATCGCCATCGGCGTCATCTACTGGTTCTTCAGCTACGAAGCGGCCGGCACGGCCATGCTGATCATCTTCGGCCTGGCGATGGGCGTCATGGGCTGGATCCTGGTGCCGACCTTCGACGACGTCGGGCCGACCGCCCCGATCGACGAGGACTGGCACGAGCGCGCCTGACCCGGCGCCGGTCCCCGGGCATGGAAAGACCGGACACTGCGGCTGCCCTGGCGGCGGAGCCGCCAACGCAGTGTCCGGCTCACATGTAAGAACGTCGCTCAACGCTTCCCGTTAGTCTCCGGTCTCGGATGGGACACCCGCGCATCCCCCGCATCGGCTGGCTGGCGGCTGCCATCGTCATCCTCGGGGCCATCGGCCTGGGCGCCGCCACGCTCATCGGCGTGGCCCCCTGGTCGCCACGCGGGGAGGTCCGCCTGACGCTCGTCGCCGACGGCTTCGGGCCGATGTCGAGCGTCCGGAGCGTCGATGGGGCGCTGGCCGTGGTCGAGCGTGAGGGCCGGCTCGTCCGCGTCGACGACCGCGAGGTGCTGCTGGACATCCGTGCACAGGTCTCGTCGGACGCCGGCGAGCTGGGCATGCTCGACGTCGCGGAGCGCGACGGCCGGCTGTTCGTCACCTACACCGACCTCGATCGGTCGCTCCGCCTGAGCGAGTTCACCGACGGCCGGGAGCGCCCGATGCTGACCGTCCCCCAGGAGAGCGCCTGGCACAAGGCCGGCGGCCTGGCGTTCGGGCCTGATGGGATGCTCTACGTCGGCATCGGCGACGACACGACCGGCGGCGAGGCGCGCGTCTGGGAGCCCGAGGGGCTCCTGCGCTCGATCCTCCGCATCGACGTCGACGGCGACCCGTACGCCGTCCCGCCCGACAACCCGTTCGGCACCGAGGTCTGGCTGACCGGCTTCCGAAACCCGTGGCGCTTCAGCTTCGACGGGCCGGACCTGTACATCGGCGACGTCGGGGCCGATGGGTGGGAGGAGCTCAACCTGCACCGCGGTCCGGGCGGCGCCGACTACGGCTGGAGCGCGATGGAAGGGCCGGACTGCCGCCTCGACTCGTGCCCTCACGACCTCGTGCCGCCACTCCACGCGTTCCCGCACGACGGTGGGGACTGCGCCATCATCGGCGGCTTCGTCTCGCGGTCGGTCCTGGAAGGCGCCTACGTGTTCGCCGACCTGTGCGGTCGCGTCCGATCCATGGCTCCGGGCGAGGATCCGATCGTTCAGCTCCAGGCCGATACCCTGTGGAGCGCGATGGGCGAGGACGCCGCGGGGCGCCTGTACCTGGCCACGGTCTCCGACGGCGAGCTCTACCGGCTCGATCCTCGCTGAATCGATCAGCGTCGGGCAAGACGGACAGAAGGGTCGCCCTCGGGGAGGTGGCTCCGGCGGTAGGATTCGAACCTACGACCAAGCGGTTAACAGCCGCCCGCTCTACCACTGAGCTACGCCGGAACGCACGGCGCCACGATCAACCGATGATCGTGGGACCAGCGGATTATACCCGGACGGTGAACCGATGACGACCGACCTCTCCGACCTCCCACGCGCTCCGCGCCGCCTCGGCCGCGCCGATCTCCGACGCATCTACGAGGCTGCGCGCACGATCGCGGTGGTGGGCGCATCGGCCAGGGAGGGTCGACCGGCGCACTACGTGCCCGCCTACCTGGCGTCCCAGGGGTACCGCGTCGTCCCGGTCAACCCGCGTGGTGGTGAGTGGTTCGGTGAACGGGTGCGCCCGTCGCTTGCGGACATCGGCGAGCCGATCGACGTCGTCGATGTCTTCCGACCGCCGGAGGAGGGGTCGGCCATCGTCCGTGCCGCCTCCGACGCCGGTGCGAGGGTCGTCTGGTTCCAGCCCGGCACGGAGAGCCCGGAGGCCACGGCGGCGGCCGCCGACGCGGGACTGGCGATCGTGACCCGGCTGTGCATGGGAGTGACGCACGGCACGCTGGGCCTCGGACCCGGCGCCGGCGAGCACGGGGACGCCTCCGAGGACTGACGCCGAAGGTCCTGGTCCGCTCCGGTGGCGCGGCTGCCGCCTCGCACATGCGCCCTTCGTACCTCCCGAGTACTGCACTCGACCGCACTTGCGGTCTTCGGCCGGCTGCATCGCGCTCGGCGACTGACCCGGGAGTACTACTTGGTGATAGGCGTGGCGCCCTGCCTCGGCAATGCTTCGGCGGCATTCATCACGCCATGAGTACCACCCCCGATGTTGATCCGCCCCCCGTTCGACCCAGGACTCCGAAGCCGATATCGCCGATCCATCGCGGTCGTCGCCAGCATCGGCATGATGGCCGCCCTCTCGCTCACTCCCGCGCTGGCCTCGCCGCCCGATGGGCCGCCGGGACAGGAGCAGTGCGTGATCGTCGGGAGCAATTGCCCGGGAAACTCGCCGACGCCGACGCCCACGCCCACCCCGACGCCGAGTGACGAGCCGACGCCGACGCCGACGCCGACGCCGAGTGACGAGCCGACGCCGACGCCGAGTGACGAGCCGCCGCCGACGCCGACGCCGACGCCGACTTCCACCGAGGAGCCGGGCGAGGATGGAGTGATCCAGCCGATCATCGACGACGATCCTCCTGCCGGGGACACGCCACCGGTCGCGGAGGGAACCAAGGGAGGGGCTCCATCGGGTGAGTCACCCTCGCAAGGCACTGATCGAGGTCCCCGGACTGGCAGTGTCGGCGATCAGGCGCCCGCTGAGGCTGTCATGGGTGGGGCATCGCTGCCGGACACCAGCGCGCGGACGCCCTCCGGCCATCCATTGACCGTCATCGGCCTGGGGATGCTGGCCGGGGCCGCCTGCGCGGCCACCCGGCGGGAGCGTCTTCCGGCCGCGTGAGCCGCGGGCCGATGTGCCCGCTCCGAGCGCACCCGGGCGGGGCCGCAAGGTCCCGTTCGAGTGCGTCCGCTGGCCGGGCCGTTACCAGGTCTCCCAGTGGGCGAACTCCTCGAGGGAACGCCAGCCGCGCTTCAGCGATGGTGACTTCTTGTCGGGCAGGGGCCGGCCGATCGGGATGACGCCGACCGGCGTGAAGTCCTCGGGAAGGCCGACCTCGGCCCGGATCTCGTCGAAGTCGCCACCCGCGAAGCCGGCGGCCAGGCCCTCGTCCACGGCGGCGAGGAGGATGAGCATCACGGTGCAGCCGACGTCCATCCACCAGTACGGGACGTCCCAGTCCTCCGCCGTTCCGGGCGGCAGCGACGGGTCGCGCTTGTCCGGCTCGTTATAGCGGTCGACGTAGATCTTGGCCGAGACGGCCGGCACGAACAGCGCCGGAGCCTCGCTGATCCACGGATCAAAGCCCTGGCCGGTGTAGAACGCCTCGCCCGCCAGCTCGGCCAGGCGCCGCTTGCGCTCGGGCTCGGTCACGATCACGAGCCGCTGACCCTGGCTGAATCCCGCGGATGGCGCACGCTGGGCGGTGGCGGCGATCCGCTCGAGCACCGCGCGCTCGATCGGGTCGGGAGCGAAGTGGCGGACCATCCGCCGCCGATGAACGACGTCCTGGAATTCCATTGACCGATGCTACCGGCTGCGCGCGTGAGCGGGTACGCTCGCCCCGACAGACCCTCGACGGAGTGGCCGATGCGATACGCCATCGACGTCGCACCCCTCGGACCGCTCGCGGAGCCACGGGCGATCGTCCGGCTGGCCACGGCGGCGGAGGCGACCGGCTGGGACGGGCTCAGCATGTGGGACAGCCTCGGCACCTCCATGCGCGCCGAGGCCGCCGATCCGTTCGTCGCGCTCGCGGCCGTCGCGTCGGCCACCGCGCGCCTGCGGCTGATCGCCTCGGTCATCGCCGCGCCTCGACGCCGGCCGCAGCTCGTGGCCCAGGCGGCGGCGACGCTCGATCGCTGGAGCGACGGGCGGCTGACGCTGGGCCTGGGCAGCGGTGGCGACCCCGGCGACTTCGAGCCGTTCGGCGAGCCCTTCGACGCTCCGGCGCGGGCGGCAGCGCTCGACGAGGCGGCCGGCATCATCGACCGCCTCCTCCGCGGCGAGACCGTCGACGCTTCAGGCGCGCACTACACGCTGCGGGACGCGACCGTCGGCCCGCGACCGGCGCAGGCGCCGCGCCCACCGATCTGGATCGGCGGCATGAGGCCCCGAGCGCTGCGGCGGGCAGCACGCTGGGACGGCTGGATCGCCATCAGCGTCGACGAGACGGGCGCACGGACACTCGAGCCGGCCCGGTTCGCCGAGCAGGTCCGTCGCATCGGCGACCTGCGCGAGGCCGATGGGCACGGCGGAACGCCGTTCGACGTCGCCGTCTTCGGCATGTCGGAGCCCGGCCAGACCACCGACGACTGGTCTGCCGCCGGGGCCACATGGTGGCTCGAGAGCCTCTCCCCGCTCCGCGGGTCGCTCGATCAGCTGCTGGCGCGCATCGGGGCGGGCCCACCGCGCTCGCCGTAGCCGGTCATCGGCCTTCGGCTCGGAGCCAGAGCCGATGCACAGCCGTGCCGGATTCCCACCTTGCGAGCCCGACGCGGGCGTGCGGATGATCCGCCCCCGGCCGCCGCATGGGACCCGTGCCACGAAGCCGGCGACAGGGGAATCTGGCATGCGCATGCCGGCCGATGACCGCGGACCGACGCCCCCGGCTTCGCTGATGGGAATCCGGCAAGAGAATGCCGCGCCTGCGCCACCCCGACCACTGCCATCGAGCGAGGACTACTCCAGGTAGTCCTTGAGCTTGCGGGAGCGCGACGGGTGGCGCAGCTTGCGCAGCGCCTTGGCCTCGATCTGCCGGATGCGCTCGCGAGTCACGTTGAAGTCGCGACCGACCTCCTCCAGCGTCCGTGATCGACCGTCCTCGAGGCCGAACCGAAGCTGCAGCACGCGCCGCTCGCGTGGGGTGAGCGAGTCGAGCACGCCCTCCACCTGCTCCTTGAGCAGCTGGTGCGAGGCGGCATCGGCCGGCGCGACCGAGGCGAGGTCCGGGATGAAGTCGCCAAGGTGCGAGTCCTCCTCCTCGCCGATCGGCGTCTCGAGGCTGACAGGCTCCTGGCTGACCTTCATGATCTCGCGCACCTTCTCCGGCGAGACCGTCTGGGGACCCTCGGCCACGCGCTCGTCGGTCTCCTCCTCGGTCGGCTCGCGCTGGAGCTTGTCCCGGAGCTCGCGGATGATCTCGTCGCGGCTCATGCGCCGGGCGATCTCCTCCACGCTCGGCTCGCGACCGAGCTCCTGCAGCAGCGTTCGACTCACGCGGATGAGGCGGTTGATCGTCTCGACCATGTGGACCGGGATGCGGATCGTGCGCGCCTGGTCGGCGATGGCGCGCGTGATCGCCTGCCGGATCCACCACGTGGCGTACGTGCTGAACTTGAAGCCCTTCTCGTAGTCGAACTTCTCGACCGCCCGGATCAGGCCGATGTTCCCCTCCTGGATGAGGTCCAGGAAGCTCATGCCCCGACCGATGTACTTCTTCGCGATCGACACCACGAGGCGCAGGTTCGCCTCGGTCAGGCGCTTGCGGGCGTCGGTCGACTGCTCGACCAGGCGCCCGGTGCGCTTCTCGAGCGGCACGTCGGGCGGAATGGCCGGGTCGTAGCCGAGGCTGAGCAGGTACTCGGCCTCGTTGCCGACCGTGATGTACTCGCGCACGATGTCCTGGGTCGTCTCGCGCGCCCAGCGCTCGAGCTCCATGAGCTCCGCCGCGCCGGCGTGGCTGATCGACCGGAACCGGAACGTCGCGCCGAACAGCACCGCGTCACGGATGCCCTGCGGCGCGTCCTCGGCGAGCACCTTGAGGATCGACTCGGCCTCCATCAGCCGGGTGCGCGCCTCGTCGTCGAGGTTGCCCGCCTTGCGCGCCTTGGAGAGCTTGATCGTCGGCGGCTCGATGGTCTTGCGCTTGCGCTTCGTCCACCAGTCGATGGCCTCGTGCGTCACGCGCGGCGACTCGCGCGGCAGGTCGAACGCTCGCATGGCAGCCATGCTCCGGGCCTTGGGCTCGGTCTCGAGCGTGACCCACGCGAACAGGTTGACGAGCGCCCGCGCCGGGTCCTCGACCACGAGCTCGCCGAGCTCGATCGCCTTGGCCAGCACGACCTCCTCCTCGGCGGTCAGCAGCGCGACCTTGCCGATCTCCTTGAGGTACATGCGCACCGGGTCGTCGATCCCGATGA
Source organism: Candidatus Angelobacter sp. (assembly GCA_035463095.1). Classification (GTDB taxonomy): domain Bacteria; phylum Chloroflexota; class Limnocylindria; order QHBO01; family QHBO01; genus JACDBZ01. Next base: position 8,818 of record DATHTR010000071.1, read on the forward strand.
GGTCGGCGGCCAGGGCCTCGAGGTCCTCCTCCCCCTCCGCCTTGGTCTTGCCCGATGGGCCGGCCTTTTCGGCCTCTTCCTCTTCTTCCTCGTCCCGCTCGCCGCTGAGGGTCGGCTGGTTCTGCTCGTCGAGGACCTCGACGCCGGCCTCCTCGGCCTTGGCGTAGAACTCCTCGAGGGCGCCCATCTGCGCCTCCGGCTGCGGGAAGGTCTCGAGGATCTGGTCGTGGGTGAGGAAGCCCTCCTCCTGCCCGCGGGCGAGGAGGTTCGCGACGGCGGCCGCATGCTCCTCCCCCACCGCGCTGCCATTCCCGTTGCCACCCTTCGCGCCGGACGGCTTCTTTCCTCCGCCCCTGGGCGCCTTCGCGGGCGACGCTGTCGACGCCTTGCGACCGGGCGCCTTCGCGGACGTCGCCGGCGCCGTCCTGGCCGATGCAGCCTTCGGCGCTGCAGTCTTCTTCGCCTCGCTGGCGCCGGCCTTCCGGGTTGCCGGTTTTGCCGCCCTGGAGGCAGCGGACGTCACCGCCTTCGGGGACGAGGCCTTCGTCGCCTTCGTCGCCTTCGCCGCGTTCGGCGCCGCGGTCTTCGAGCTCGTCGTGGCGGCCGTCTTCTTCGTGTCCTTGGCGTCGCCCGCCTTCGCGGCGGTCGTCCGCTTCGTGGTCGTGGATGTCGCCACGGTCAACTCCTCCTGCCGCCGGCCATCTCGGCCGGTCCTCTGATCGCTTGTGTCAGCTGCTCGCGCTCGCGGGTCAGCTCGGTGAATTGTCGTTCGAGGTCGTGGATGCCCGCGGTGTCGGCCTCTTCGGCCGAGGCCCGTATCAGTGCCTGCAGGTCGCTGAGGCGATCGGTCGTCTCCTGCACCCGCAGGCGCAGCAGCGTCACCCGCAGCGCCTCGCGATCGGTATCGCTGTCGGGCCGGCGGCCTCGGGTCCGCACCGATGCCAGCACGCTGCGCGCCAGGTCCGCCGACGCCGGATCCAGCGTCGACACGAACGGCTCGAGGTCCGGGCGCGAGTCCGACTCGCGCACCGCACGCCTCCAGGCGTCTCCGACTGCCTGGGCCACCGCGTCGCGGAGCGGCAGCCGCTCGTCGGCCGGCAGGTCCGCAGCGAGGCCGGGATTGAGCAGCAGCAGGATGAGCGCCTCCTCCTCGAGAGGCGTGAGCCGATGCCCGGGCTCGGTCGCCGGCCGCGCCTCATCGCCCACCGGCCGCATCGGTGCCGGGCGGGGCCCGCTCGCCAGCTCATCGCGGAGGATGCGCTCGTCGATCCCCGCCAGCCGGGACAGCTGAGGCACGTACGAGTCCTGCTCCACGCGATCCGGGATGCGGCGCAGCAGGTCGAGCATGCGGCGGGTGTAGACGCTGCGTCCCTGGGCCTGCCGCATGTCCACTTCGCCCGCGGCGCGCTGCATGAAGTACGGCAGCAGCTCCTCCGCATCGGCGACCGCCGAGCGCCAGCCGTCCGGATCGGTGCGGATGAACTCGTCGGGATCCTTGCCGGACGGGATGCGGATGACCCGCACCTTGCTCACCACCGGGCCGAGCTCCTCGAGCAGGCCCCGCTGGGTGGCGGCCTCGCCGGCGAGGTCGACGTCGTAGGCCAGGGCGACCGCATCGGCGTATCGATTGGCGAGCTCGACCTGTCCGGCGGTCAGCGCCGTCCCCAGGCTGGCGACCACATTCGCGAACCCTGCCTGGTGGGCGGCCATCACGTCGGTGTAGCCCTCGACGATGACGGCAAGCTTCTCGCGCCGGATCGCCGTCTTGGCAAGGTCGATCCCGTACAGCGTGCGGCTCTTGTCGAAGAGTGCGGTGGCGGGCGAGTTGAGATACTTCGGGCCCTCGGCTCCGGGCATGATCCGGCCACCGAAACCGATGGGCCGCGCGCTGGCGTCCCGGATCGGGATCATGATCCGCCCGCGGAATCGGTCGTAGACGCCGCCTCGCGTCGACGGACTGGCGAGGCCGGAGTCGGTCAGCTCCTGGTCGGTGAAGCCCTTCGCCCGCAGGCGCTTCGTCAGCGCCTCCCAGTTGTTGAGCGCGTAGCCGATGCCGAATCGCTCGAGCGTCTCGTCGGTGAACCCGCGCTCGGCCAGATAGGCCCGTGCGCGCTCGGCCTGGTGGGCCTGCAGCAGCACCTGGCGGTAGAACGCGATCGCTGCCTCCAGCGCCTCGCGCAGCCGCTTCCGTCGTCGATCCTCTCGTGCCGTCCGTTCCGACAGTTCGACGCCAGCCTTCTCCGCAAGGCGCTCGAGCGCCTCCCGAAAGTCGAGGCCGTCGCGACGCATCACGAACGTGAAGATGTCGCCATGCTCGCCGCAGCCGAAGCAGTGCCATGTCTCGCGGTCGGGCGTGACGATGAAGGAGGGCGTCTTCTCCCCGTGGAACGGGCACAGGCCCTTGTGGACCGTGCCGGCTCGCTTGAGGGCCACGGTCTCACCGACCACGTCGAGGACGGGGAGCTTCGATTTGATCTCGGCGGTGATGCCGGACGAGCTGCTGATGGTGCCGGTCCCGTGAGCGCCGCGCATGGCGCGCAGCGTTGTCAAGTGGTTTGTCAAGGCCTTGGAGCCAATTCTACGCCGATGTCAAGTCGATGTCCATTCTCCGGCACCGTGGACGGTCTGTCCGGACGCGGTAGACTTCCGCACCGAACCTCACCACACCGATCCTGACCGCACGAGAAGTCCGCCGATGTCCGCCGCCCGGTCCGCAGCCGTCAACGACGCCGATGCGTCGAGCGCGGACCTGCGAGCCGCGTTCCGCGAGCTGCACGGGCGCCGGTTGCACGGGTTCGCCCTCCTCCTGACGCTCGGTGATCGGTCGCTGGCCGGACGCCTGACCGCCGAGGCGCTGGCCAGCGGCGCGGATCGGGTCGAGGAGCTCCGACATCCCGAACGGGCCGCGGCGTGGCTGCGCGCCCGGGTGGTGGATCATCTGCCCCGCCGCCACGAGCCACCCTCGCCCGACGAGGAGCGCGCGGCGCTCGATCCTTTGGGCGTGGATCGGATCGTGGTGGACGGCCTGGACGCGCTCAACCCTCATGAGCGCGCGGCGCTCGTCGCAGCCGATGTCGAGCGCCTCGACCGGGGTGACGTGGAGTCCGTCGTCGGACGGCGTGGCGCGGCGCTCGATCGTCTGCTGACCAGGGCGCGCACGCGGTACCTGTCGGCCGTCGGTCGCTCCCCGATCGCCCCCGACCGCGACATCGAGGCCGGACTGCTCGTCCGCCGCATCCGCGCCGTGGCGGCGAGGGCGATGGGATGACCGAGGCGCACGACCGGTTCCTGGCATGGCTGGCAGCGGCAGGCTCGGGCGATCCGCCACGCGACCTCGCGCTCCACGCCTCCGCCTGTGCGACGTGCCTCGCCCGTGCTGGGGCGCTCGACGCCCTCGCCGAGATCGACGTCGCCGCGGCGCCAGCCGCTCCCCTGATCGGCGCGGCCGCGCCGCGTCGGGCGGTTCCGGTCCTCGCGCGTGCCATCGGTGGCGTTGCCGCGGTCGCTGTGCTCGGCGTCACGGCGGTCATGGGCCTGGACGCGCTGCGTGGCGATCAGGTCCTCCCGGCTGCGGGAGCACCCACGGCGACGGCCACCCCTGGTGAAGGGGTGCTCGGCTCCGGCGTCAGCCCCGCGGCGGCGCCGTCGGCGAGCGATCCGGATCCCAGCGCCTCACCGGACGAGACGGTGGAGGCGTCCCCCACGGACCGTTCCTCGGCAGCTTCGGCTCAGCCGCGGCCCACGGTATCGTTGACCCCTCCGATCCCGACGGGCGCCCCGGTCACGCCGGCTGCCACTCCAGCCCCGACCGCAACGCCGCGCATCACGCTCGCACCGAGCCCGTCCTCGACGGCGGCGCCGACGCCGACCGCCACACCGGCACCCACCGCCTCCCCGACGGTGGCCCCCACGCCGACGCCTACCCCGCAGCCCACGCCGGACCCGACACCCGAACCGACCCCGACCGACCAGCCGGGCCCGACTCCGGGCGACTGAGTCCCCGTTAGAAGAGCTGGAACCCGACGAACGCCGGAACCGCGATCAGCGAAACGACGCTCATCACCTTGATCAGGATGTTCATCGACGGGCCGGCGGTGTCCTTCAACGGATCGCCGACCGTGTCCCCCACCACCGCCGCGTGGTGCGCGTCGCTCCCCTTGCCGCCGACGTTGCCGGCCTCGACGTACTTCTTCGCGTTGTCCCATGCCCCGCCGGCATTGGCCATGAAGATGGCGAGCAGGAAGCCGGAGACCAGCGCCCCGACCAGGAACCCGCCGAGCGCCTGGAGGCTGATGAAGCCGATGACGAGCGGTGACACGATCGCCAGCGCACCCGGCACGACCATCTCGCGCAGGGCCGCGGCGGTGCTGATGTCGACGCAATGGCCGTACTCGGGCCGCACCCCCGGCTTGCCCTCCTTGAGGCCCGGGATCTCGTGGAACTGGCGACGGACCTCGACGATCATCGCATTCGCCGCCCGACCGACCGCCTCGATGGTGATCGCCGCGAACAGGAAGGGCAGCATGGCGCCGATGAACAGGCCGACGGTCACCTCCACCCGCGTGATGTCGAGCACGATCTGATCGGCCGCCGGAAGAGCCAGGTTGGCCGTCTCCACGAACGAGGTGAACAGGGCGAGCGCCGTCAGCGCCGCCGAGCCGACGGCGAAGCCCTTGGCCATGGCCGCGGTCGTGTTGCCGAGCGAGTCGAGCGCATCGGTATCGCGACGCACCTCCGGCGGCAGGCCGGCCATCTCGGCGATTCCACCCGCGTTGTCGGCGATCGGTCCGTACGCATCCACGCTGACGGTGATGGCGGTGGTGGCCAGCATCCCGATGGCGGCGATGGCGATGCCGTAGATGCCGGCGGTCTCGGTGCCCGGCATCGCCATGCTGCCGAAGACATAGGCCGCCACGATGGCGCCGGCGATGACCACGATGCTCCCCGCGGTCGACCGCATCCCGGTCGACAGGCCGGCCAGGATGACCGTGGCCGGCCCGGTGCGGGCCTGCTCGGCGATGTGCCTGACCGGTGCGTAGTGGTCGGAGGTGTAGTACTCGCTCAACCGCCCGATGAGGAGGCCTGCCACGAGCCCGCCGACGATGGCGGCGGCGAAGAACAGGGGCTGCTCGACCTCGGCCACCGGGCCGAGCACCAGGATCGAGATCCCGGCGGTCGCGATCGCGGCCAGCGCGGCCGCGACGTTCGTGCCGCGGTGGAGCGCCTTCCCGAGATGCTCGGTGTCACCGCCGGTGCGCACGAAGAATGCGCCGATGATGCTGGCGATCATCCCGGCGCCGGCCACCGCCAGCGGGAACACGATGCCGGCCATGGGATCCGACGTGCTCGCGAAGATCACCGCGCCGAGGACGATCGGGGCCACGATCGAACCGACGTAGCTCTCGAACAGGTCCGCGCCCATGCCGGCCACGTCGCCGACGTTGTCGCCCACGTTGTCGGCGATGACCGCCGGGTTCCGTGGGTCGTCCTCGGGAATGCCGGCCTCCACCTTGCCGACCAGGTCGGCGCCGACGTCGGCGGCCTTGGTGTAGATGCCGCCGCCGACGCGGGCGAAGAGGGCGATGCTGCTCGCGCCCAGGCCGAAGGCCGCGATCAGTGTCGTCGCGTTCGCGACCTCGAGGGCCTGGATGAACAGGAAGAAGAGGATCGTCACGCCCAGCAGGCCGAGCCCGGCAACGCTGAAGCCCATGACCGCCCCTCCGCGGAAGGCGAGCGGCAGGGCGCGCGCCACGCCACCGGTGCGCGCCGCCTCGGCCGTCCGGGCATTGGCCGCGGTGGCGATGGTCATGCCGATGAACCCGGCACTTCCCGAGGCCACGGCGCCGAACAGGTAGGCGGCCGCGCCGAGGATCCGGTACTCCGGGATGAGGAAGATCAGGAGCGCGACGGCCGCCACGAACCCGGCGAGCACCGTGTACTGGCGCCGAAGGAAGGCCATCGCTCCCTCGCGGATGGCGGCCATGAGCTCTTGCATCCGGTCATTGCCGGGATCGGCATCGGTGACCTGGCGGGCGAAGACGCCGGCGAGCCCGAGCCCGGCGAGCGCGGCGACACCAGCAGCCGCCACGAACAGTGAATCCATGCAGGAACGACCTCAGCTGCCCATCCACACGACGTTCACCGGTCAAGCGCGGTGCGTGCTGACCGGGTCTGCGCCGACGCCGAGGACGTGTGCGATGCGGCCGATGCGGCGAGGTGAGACCCGACGATCGCGGATGGGGACGCGGACCGTTGGGCCGACCGGTCGGGCCACAGTCTACCCGACCACGCGGTTCTCGGCCTTCTGAGCCGGCTCAGGCAGCACCATCCGCGAACCGTTCAAGACTCTCGAACACTCGGAGCCTGGCCGCGGCGGGATACCGACGACGTACCGCTCTCGTGCGGGCGGGAACAGCTACTTGTCGCGCGTCTCGGTCTGCGTGATCGCCGCCTGCGCAGCCGCGAGGCGAGCGACCGGCACCCGGAAGGGCGAGCAGGACACGTAATTCAGCCCGACCTCGTGGCAGAAGGCGATCGACTCCGGATCGCCGCCGTGCTCGCCGCAGATGCCGATCTTCAGATCCTTCTTCGTCGACCGGCCCTTCTCGACACCCATCCTCACCAGCTGCCCGATCCCGGCCGCGTCGAGCACCTGGAACGGGTTCTCCGGAAGGATCTTGCGGTCGACGTACTGCATGAGGAACTTGCCCTCGGCGTCGTCGCGCGAGTACCCGAACCCCATCTGGGTCAGGTCGTTCGTACCGAAGCTGAAGAACTCCGCGTGCTCGGCGATCTCGTCGGCGGTGAGCGCTCCGCGCGGGACCTCGATCATCGTGCCGAACTTGTAGTCGACCTGCTGGCCGGAGCGCTCGACGATGTCGGCGACCTCGGCCTCGAGGATGTCGCGCGTCTCGCGCAGCTCGTTCACGTGCCCCACCAGCGGGATCATGATCTCGGGCAGTGGCGTGAGGCCCTCGGCGGCGACTCGCGCGGCTCCTGCCAGGATTGCGCGGGTCTGCATCTTCACGATGTCGGGCACCATCAGCCCGAGACGGACACCGCGGAGGCCGAGCATCGGGTTCTGCTCGCGCATCGCCTCCACGGCGTGCAGCAGCTCCTCCTTCTCGGCCAGCTCCCTCTCCAGCGCCGGTCGCTCGGTCGCGGGTGACCGCTGCAGTCCAGGCTCCGGATCGGAGAGTCCGAGCTTCTTCATCGCCCGGGCCGCGTCCTTCGTCCCGAAGAGCTTCACCAGGCCCTGCTGCACCAGCCCCGCATCGACGCCGAGCGGTCCATCGGTCAGCTCGAGGATCGTCCGCAGCCGTGTGGTCTCGGCGACCAGCTCGTCGTGGGACGGGAGGAACTCGTGCAGCGGCGGGTCGATGAGCCGGATGACGACCGGCAGGCCGTCCATGGCGCGGAACAGGCCGGCGAAGTCATCCGTCTGGAGGGCCTCGAGGGAGCTGAGCGCCTCGTCGAAGACGCGGACCGCCTCGCGCTCCTCCTCGGTCCGGGCGTCGTCGTCCTTTGCCTTGGCGGCGGTGGCCGTGTGCGCATTGAGGATCATGCGCCGCACCGTGGGCAGCCGATCCTCCTCGAAGAACATGTGCTCCGTCCGGCACAGGCCGATGCCCTGCGCGCCGAACGCGCGGGCGCGCTCGGCGTCGCGCGGGTAGTCGGCGTTGGCCCAGACCTGCATCGTGCGCGCCTCATCGGCCCACGACAGCAGCGTGGCGAGGTCGTGCTCGTCCTCGAAGCGTGCCTCGATCGTCGGCAGCTCGCCCGCGTAGATCTCGCCGGTCGTGCCGTCGATGCTGATCATGTCGCCTTCGTTGACCGTCACGGACCCGGCGCGCATGACCCGCTTGGTGTAGTCGATCTTCAGCGACTCGGCGCCGGCCACGCAGGGGAGGCCCATCGAGCGGGCGACGACCGCCGCGTGCGAAGTGGCGCCGCCGCGCGCGGTGAGGACGCCCTTCGCGGCGAGCATGCCGTGGACGTCGTCCGGCGACGTCTCGACCCGGACGAGGATCACCGGGTTGCCGGCGTCGCGCGCCTCGACCGCGCGATCGGGGTTGAAGATGGCCTGTCCGACGGCGGCGCCCGGCGAGGCGTTCAGGCCCTTGCCGAGCAGCCGATCGGCGACCTGCTCCTTGGCGGCCTCGTCGAACCGGGGCAGCAGGAGCTGGACGATCTGCGCCGGGTCGACGCGCTGGAGCGCCTCCTCCTTCGTCAACACGCCCTCGTTCACCATGTCGACCGCGATCTTCACCGCGGCCGGTGCCGTGCGCTTCCCGGATCGCGTCTGGAGCATGTACAGGGTGCCGCGCTCGATCGTGAACTCGAGGTCCTGCATGTCGCGGTAGTGGCCCTCGAGCCGCTGCGCGATCTCCTCGAACTGCGCGTAGACCTCGGGCATCTGATCGCGCATGTGACTGATCTTCTCGGGCGTGCGCACCCCGGCCACCACATCCTCGCCCTGCGCGTTGGTGAGGTACTCGCCGAAGAGCGCCTTCTCGCCGGTGTTCGGGTCACGCGTGAAGGCGACGCCCGTGCCCGAGTCGTCGCCCATGTTGCCGAACACCATGGTCACCACGTTGACCGCGGTGCCGAGGTCGTGCGGGATCCGGTTGAACTCGCGGTAGTCGTGGGCGCGCTTGCCGAACCAGGAGTCGAAGACGGCGCGCACGGCGAGCTCGAGCTGACGATACGGATCGGTCGGGAACTCCTCCCCCGTCTTCTCCTTCACGATCTCCGTGAACCGGTGACCGATGTCGCGCAGCTGCTCGGCGGTCAGATCGGTGTCGAGCTTCGCGCCGGCGTGCTCCTTGAGCTCGTCGAACGGCTCGTCGAAGTCCTCCGCCTTCAGGCCCAGAACGATCCTGCCGAACATCGCCACGAACCGGCGCCACGCGTCCTGGGCGAACCGCTCGTTGCCGGTCAGGCTGATGAGGCCCTGCACCGTGTCGGGGTTCAGGCCGAGGTTGAGGACGGTGTCCATCATCCCGGGCATGCTGAAGGCGGCGCCAGATCGGACGCTCACCAGCAGCGGGTTGGCCGGGTCGCCGAAGCCCTTGCCGGTTGCCGTCTCGAGCTCCTTCATGTGGGCGATGACGTCGTCCCACAGGCCCGGCGGCATCTCCTTGCCGGCGGTGTAG